>JBCCLJ010000070.1:0-29390 GCA_039026915.1 Acidobacteriota bacterium | reverse complement strand
GATCCGACGGAGTCGGCTCTGGCCGCTCGCCGACCTGTCCGGTTACTCTCGTCGCTCGAGTTCAACCTCTCGGCGCTTCCTGCGCCCGATCGGAGCCCCCCATGAGTTCGTCCGGCAGCTACCAACGTTCCGCCAACCGCGCGCACGATGCGATGCGCCCCGTGAGCATCGAGCTCGGCGTCCAGAAGTTCGCCGAGGGTTCGGCGCTGATCTCGTTCGGCGACACCAAGGTGCTCGCGGCCGCTTCCATCGAAGAGCGCGTGCCGCCGTTCAAGATCGGCTCGGGCGAAGGTTGGGCGACCGCCGAGTACGCCATGCTGCCGCGCGCGACGCACACGCGGAACCAGCGCGAGGTGAAGCGCGGCAAGCCGTCCGGGCGCACGTCGGAGATCCAGCGGCTCATCGGTCGCTCGCTGCGTGCGGTGCTCGACTTCAAGAAGATGGGCGAGCGCACGTTGACGATCGACTGCGACGTGCTGCAGGCCGACGGTGGAACGCGCACCGCGTCGATCACCGCCGCCTACATCGCCGGCGCGCTGGCGCTCGGCAAGCTCTACGTTGCCGGCGACCTGAAGCAGTGGCCCTTCACCGATTCGGTGTCCGCGATCTCCGTCGGACTCTGCGACGACACGCCCCTGCTCGACCTCGAGTACACCGAAGACAGCGCCGCCCAGGTCGACATGAACGTCGTCGTCACAGGCTCCGGCCGCCTCGTCGAGGTGCAGGGAACCGGTGAGCGGCGCGGCTTCTCGCGGGAGGAGCTCGACGCTCTTCTCGATCTCGCACTCAAGGGTACGACCGAACTGGCGCAGATGCAGCGCGACGCGGTGGCCGAGGTGCTCGACAGCGTCGAGGAGCTGCAGTCGCGCGGGCGTCACCGAGCGGAGCCGAAGGATCCGGGATCGGTGTGGGGGAAGCCGGGGGAGTAGGCGCTACGCCTCGCGTGCGTCCAGAGTCGGGGATGGCGCCCCGGAGGTGCGAGGTGCTCTCGCGGTGCGCGCTCCTTGCAAGGACCCGGCAGAGGAGGTCGGATCAGGCGGTCGGGTCAGGAGAGCTTCGGCTCTCCACCGTCACTGCACGTTGCCGCTGATCGGAATCTCGACCGTGGGCACGCGTTCGCTGTTCGTTCGCACCGTGACGGTGCCCTCGAAGGGACCCTTGGGGAGGTCGGTCGGCACGGTGAAACGGATCCAGAAGCGACGGCCTTCGGTCTGCGCTTCCCAGGTGGTCTCGATGCCGGGCACGCTGTTTTCGATGCCGACGATCTCGATGTCCTCGGTGGCGAAGCTGCGCAGGTCGAGCGCCGCCTCACGGGGCTCTTCGAGAGCGAGGTCGCCGAAGTCCGCGGACGAAGGTGTGACCGCGAAGACCGGTCGCACGAAGCCGGAGAGCGGGATCGAGGCTTTCTTCTGCTTGGCGTGATCGGTGTAGATGTTGATGAAGCCGGTCAACGGGCCGACGGGGGCGTCCGGGCGGAGCGTCGCCTTGACGATCCACTGCGGTCCGTCGTGCTCGGGTCGGCGTTCCGCCGCCTCGGCTTCGCGCCACTCGACATCGATGAAGTCGACCGGCGATTCGACGTTGACGATGCTGAACTCCTTCGGGCTGCTCGCCCAAACCGTCTGCTCGATGGCACCCTCTTCTGCGAAACCCTGAACGACGATGTACCGGAAGTAGCCGGGAAGCACGTCGACGTAGGGGCGTGCGTCGACCTTGATCGTCATGTCGACGCGCGGGTTCTCGGGGTCGTTGGTGAAGAGCGAGACGCGCTTGGTGGACGGCCCCAGGAGCTGCATGGTGTCGAGGTCGACCTTGACCTCGCCGCTCTCTCCGGGAGCGATGACCTGCGGATGGTCGACCACCGTGCAGGCGCAGCTGGCGCGCACCTGGCTGATGACGAGGTCCTGGTTGCCTTCGTTGCGCAGGATGAAGGTGTGCGCGCTGACGTCGCCGCGGGGCATCAGCCCGAAGTCGTGGATCAGCGTGTCGGCGGCCGCCTTGGGCTGTGCGGCGGCGATGGCCGGAAGAGCGAGCGCAGCGACGGCGAGCGCGGCGCAGCGGAAGAGGCGGTGTGACGTGCGGTGGAGCATGAGATCGGTCTCCGGAGAGTTTCGGCCTTGCGTCGAGGCTTGCGGATGAGTCTAACGGTGTTCCGTTGGAGCGGGCGGCGGCGCAGCCGCTGCGCGGGCTCGGTGCGATCGGTCACGAACGAGGTGTGGCCGACGCAGCAGGAGACCCGCGGGCGTCGCCGAGGTTACATGGACTTTCGCCGCAGCGGTGGGATTTTGCGGTGGATCTGGGGGCGGCTTCCCTCGAGACGCGAGCGCTGCAGGGCTCCGGGGTTGCGTCGGTGCCACGATGCACCAGACTTCCCGGGTGCTCGGTCGCGGGGAGTGGAATCTTCGGGCCGTCGCTCGCCGGAAGCGCTTCGGGAGTAGCAAAGCCGTCTCGCTTCCCGCCTCTGAGTATCATCGCGCCCCATGAACGACGCCTCAGCGCAGACGCCTTCGATGCACATTCATCTGGTCGCCATCGGCGGCACCGGCATGGCACCGCTCGCCTGCCTTCTGCAGGACCTCGGGCATCGGGTGACGGGCTCGGACGGTCCTCTCTATCCGCCGATGAGCGATCTCCTCGCCGACGCCGGGATCGACCCGCTCGTCGGCTTCGGGCCGCAGAACCTCGATCCGAGTCCCGATCTCGTCATTATCGGCAACGCGGTGCCGCGGACGAATCCGGAGGCGGTGGCTGCGGAAGAGGCCGGTCTCGAGCTGATCTCGATGCCGCAGGCGCTGTCACGTTTCCTGCTCAGCGAGCGCAAGCCGCTCGTCGTCGCCGGTACTCACGGCAAGACGACGACGACCTCCTGGGCGACCTGGGTGTGGCACGAGTGCGGTCGTCAGCCCGGCTACCTCATCGGCGGCGTGCCTCTCGACCTCGACGGAAGCTTTGCGGTCGGCGAGGGCGAGCGTTTCGTCATCGAGGGCGACGAGTACAACGCCGCCTACTTCGACCGCGAGGCGAAGTTCCTGCACTACCAGCCGGAAACGCTGGTCGTCACCAACGTCGAGTTCGACCATGCCGACCTCTACGCGGACGAGGCCGCGGTCGTCGCGGCCTTTCGCAAGCTCATCGCCCTGCTCCCCGAGAGCGGCACGCTGGTGGCCTGCACCGACTCGCCGAACGTGCGCGAGCTCGCCCCGGAGGCTCCTTGCAGAGTCGTCACCTACGCCTACGAGGCCGAAGCCGACGTGCGGCCGCTGGAGCCGCCGCGTGCCGATGCCCTCGGAACGAGCTTTTGCATTCGCGACCTCGACGGTGACGAGGTCGAGCTGCGCATCGCTCTGTGGGGTGAGCACAACGTGGCCAACGCGCTCGCGGTCTACGTTGCCGCACGCACCGACGGCCTGTCGGTCGAGGAGGCCGCGGCAGCACTCGGCAGCTTTCGCGGCGTGAAGCGACGCCTCGAAGAGCTCGGCGTAGCGCGGTCCGACGAGGGTGACGAAGGGCGACGCGGCGTCGTCGTGGTCGACGATTTCGCCCACCACCCGACGGAGATCGGCAATTCGCTGCACGGGCTGAAGGAGCGCTACCCCGGGCGACGCGTCGTCGCGCTCTTCGAGCCGCGGAGCCTCACCGCCGGCCGTACGGGTCTCGAAGAAAGTTACCTCGAAGCGTTCGCTCGCGCCGACGCCGTCTTGCTGGCCCCGGTCTTTCACGCGGAGCGCCTCGGCCCCGAGGGGACGCTCGACCTCGCGGCCCTCGCGGCGAGGCTCGAGGAGCGGGGAATCCTCGCCCGGGCCTGCGCCAGCGTCGACGGCGTGCGGGCCTCGGCGCTCGAGTGGGCCCGGCCCGGCGACGTCCTGGCCACCATGTCTTCCGGCTCCTTCGAAGGGCTGCCGCGCCGGCTGCTTGCCGAGCTGGGTCCCTGAGCGGCTTGGCGGCCGGGCCTTTCTCGATCGATGGTTTGCTCTGCTAGCATTGGACGTTGGCCTACCGCGGGGTGCTCGTCTCGAGAGTCCCTTGCCAGCCTGCTCTCGATCGTCTTCCGGCCCGACTCTGTCTGGGCTCTTCCTTTCTGATTTCAGCGGTTTGTTCCCATGAGCTATCCAGGCAACGCTTCGCTCGCTGCGGAGACGCAGCAGAGGATCCTCTCGACCTACGGCCAGACGCTGCAGCTGGCTCGTGAAGGCCGTCTCCAGGAGGCTCAGCTCGGCTGCGAGTTCGTCCTCAAGATGGACTCGCTCTTCGAGCCGTCGCGCTCGCTCCTCGAGCACCTCGGCGGCGCCGAAGGGGCCTTCGAGCCGCTCGATCTGGGACTGCCGGAGCCGGCGACTCTCGAGGGCGCAGCGCCGCTGCCCGAGATCGCTGACGAGCCGGACCTCTCGGTGGACGACCTGCCGCCGCTCGACGACCTCCCTCCGCTCGACGATCTGCCGCCTCTGGACGATCTGCCTCCGCTCGAGGATCCGGCCCCGGCGGACGGTGGTGGCCTCGCGGGAGGCGGGCTCGGGACGCCGGCGATCAGCGTGGACGCCGCGACCGCCGCGACCCCGCCCGCCGAAGAGGGGCTCTCCGACCTCGGCGACCTGGAGCTGCCGTCGCTCGACCTCGGCCCGGCGAGTGGCCCTGCCGGCGGAGAAGGCTCCGAGCGCATCGACGCTCTGCTCGCCGAAGGGCAGGCGGCGTTCGAAAGCGGTGAGTACCAGACGGCGATCGACGCCTGGTCGCGCGTCTTCCTGATCGACGTGGACCACGTCGAGGCGAACCAGCGCATCGAAATGGCGCGCAAGCTCAAGGCCGAGCAGGAAAGGCAGCTCGACGAGCTCTTTCACGAGGCCGTCGAACATCGCGACGGCGGTCGCATCGAGGAGGCCAAGGCCGCCTTCGCCAAACTGCTCGAGCTGCAGCCCGGCCACATGGCGGCGCGCGAGTACCTCGACCAGCTCGAGCGCGGCGAGGCGCCGCCTCCCGCGCCGGCACTGCCGAGCCTGGAGCCCGAGCCGGAAGCAGCGGAGACGGCCGCTGAGGGCGGCGGTCTGCCCGAGCTCGACGACGACCTCTTCGACCCGTCGAACTTCTCCGAGGCGTCGATGGAGATGCCGATCCCGGAAGAAGCGCCGTCGGCGACGCCGGTCGTGCCTCCGGGTGGGGGCGCCAAATCGCAGCGCACCTTCCGTATCGTTGGACTCGTCGCTCTCGTCGCCCTGGCCGCGGGCGGCTTCTGGCTCTTCAGCAACTGGGGCAGCCTCTTTCAGAACACCGAGGAGCCCGTCGTCGCCAGCGGACCGTCGCCGATGGACGTCATCCGTCTCGCCAACGGCATGCACCTCGAGGGCGACGTCGAGGGAGCGATCGCTCGCCTCGAGGGCCTCGCTGAGGACCATCCTGCCTACGGTCGTGCCCAGACGCTGCTCGAGCAGTGGCGTCAGGAGGCCGCCGAAGCCGAAGCTGCGGTGGAGGCCGAGGCGCCGCCGAGCGCTGTCGACACCGCCGATCAACAGGCGCTGGTGGAGGAAGCTCGCGTCTTCTACGAGGAGCGTCGCTACCTGGCCGCCGCCAAGTCTTTCCAGAAGGCGGATCGCATCACGCCGCTCGAGGGCGCGGTGCGCGATCTCTACTCCGATTCGATGCGTCAGCTGCTGCCGATCCGCCAGCAGATCGACCTCTATCGCCAGAAAGAGTGGGAGATGGCTCTGCCGACGCTCTGGCGCATTCGCGAGGACGACCCGTCGAACCGCGACGTCAACGATCTGCTCGTCGATACGAACTTCAATCTGGGCGTTCGCTCCTTGAAGCGAGGCGACGCCAAGACCGCCTCCGATTACTTCGGTGAGGTGCGTACGCTGGCTCCCTCGGACCCGGATGCGGTCCGTCTGGTCACGTTCGCCGACACCTACGCCAGCGGCAAGACCGACCTCCTCTACCGCATCTTCGTCGACGCGCTCGCCTATCGCCAGTGAAGCGTTCGCCCTCGATCCGCCCGCTTTCGAGTCGCGCTGCCGGCGAGCCGCGCTTTCCGTGAGTGACGTTGAGCCGTGACGCAGGGCCGTAAGCCACCGGAGCAGGCGTCGCTCGATGCCGAGTTCGAGACGCCGGCGTCGGCGGAATCGGCGGAGGCGTCCAGCGGCCTCGACGCCGTTCCGCTGATCCAGGAGTCGCGCGACTTTCCGACGGAGTCCCCTCCGCCGACGAGCACCGGCGCGGAAGAGGAGTCGGCGGTCGCAGAAACGCCGGCCGAAGATCCTCCGACGCCGGAGCCCCACCTGGCGGAGTCTTCTTCCGCGGCCGAGGCTGCGATCGGCTTCGATCGGGAGGCCGCCGAGGACGTCGACGCGCCCGCCTTCGACGAGGCGCCCGCCGACTCCGA
Source organism: Acidobacteriota bacterium (assembly GCA_039026915.1). Classification (GTDB taxonomy): domain Bacteria; phylum Acidobacteriota; class Thermoanaerobaculia; order Multivoradales; family Multivoraceae; genus JBCCLJ01. Next base: position 23,020 of record JBCCLJ010000070.1, on the reverse strand, counting down.
TCTGCTGCTCGGTCGCTTTCCCGGTCTCTGGGTCAAAGCCGGTCTCGCGGACCTCGCGATCCACGTCGCCGTCGTCGCCGTTTGCGGCTTGGCGGCCTGGCAGCTCGGTCTGACGCCGGCGGCAGAGCAGTGGCCCGGCTACCTTGGTTTCGCGGCCTGTTTTTCCTTTCTCTACATGTCGCTGCCGCTGGCCTTCTGGGGCCAGACGCCCGGCATGGCGGCCTCCGGCCTGCGCGCCGCCGATGGCGACCGGCAACTGGCCTTCTCGCAGACGACGCTACGCTGGCTCGCTGCCTGGCTGACTCTGGCCACGATCGGGCTGCCCTGGTTTCTCGCGCGCTCCGGCCGGCCGCTGGCCGATCGAATCAGCCGCTCCGAGACGCTGGTCTGGGAGGAGTGAAGGCCCGCCTCGACGCTCGTCGCTGAGGCCTGGCTGAGCGGCCGGAAAAGGAGCGTTTTTCGGCGTTCCCAGCCAACGTTGCGTCCTTGACCGGCCAAAGAGCGGCGTGCTAATTTACGGCCGCTCCACGGTGCGCCACACCTTCCTCGTCGCGCGCCTCACACGCACCTCAAACCGAGACAAAACAAAGTGGAATTCGACGCCAGTCTCCTGGTGGTCATGGGGATCTTCTGGGTCACCTTCTTTATCCTCCGTTCGTTCCTCTTCCAGCCGGTTCTCCAGCTCCTGGAGGACCGTGAGGCCGAGACGGCGGCAGCCCACCAGGCCTACCAGTCGGCCCTTGCCGAGAACGAAGAGAAGCTCGAGGCACAGCGTGCCGAGATCGCCGCAGCGCGCGCGGAAGCGCGCAGCCAGCGCGACGAAATGCGTCGCGAGGTTCAGGCGCTGCGCCAGCAGACCGTCTCCGAGACGCAGGCCGCTGTCGACGCCAAGCTCGAGAAGGCTCGCGGCGAGCTCGAAGAGCAGGTGAGCGCCGAGCGCGCCACGCTCGAAGAGCGTGCCGGTCAGCTCGGGCAGCAGATGGCCTCTCAGGTCCTGCGGAGAGTCTCCTGATGCGCAAGAACGCACTCACCCTCACTCTGGCGGCCGCCGGCGGCCTCGCTCTGGCGACCGCGGCCTCTGCCGCCGGACCGGAAGCCTCGCCCACGTGGCTCGGCGTCCCGCGCTGGGTCTTCGCCTGGCTCAACCTCATCGTGCTCTGGGGCTTTCTCTGGAAAGCCGCGGGCCCGATGGTGCGCAACTTCTTCGACACGCGTCGCAAGGAGATCCAGGACGGTCTCGCCCTGGCCAAGAACCAGCGCGCTCAGACCGAAGAGATGAGCGCCGACCTCGATCGCCAGCTCGCCGAGCTCAAGGACGAGCTCCAGGAAATGGTCGAGCGCAACAAGACCGAAGGAGAGCGCGAGCGCCAGGAGATCCTCGCTCAGGCCGAGCAGGACAAAGAGCGCCTGCTCGAGCAGGCCGACTTCGAGATCCGCTCGCGTATTGCTCAGGCCAAGGCGTCGCTCGCGCAAGCGACGGCGCGCGGCGCGGCGGACGCCGCCATCGCTCAGGTCGCTTCGGATCTCAGCGCCGACGACCGGGAGCGTCTCTTCGAAGTGAACCTCGGTCGACTCCGGGAGAAGCTCTCATGATCGAACGCTTCGCCAGACCCTACGCCGACGCCCTCTTCGCGACCGCCGGCTCCGTCGACGAAGTGCGCGGCGTGCGCGCCGAGCTCGGCCGCTTCGCCGACGCTCTCGAGAACGTTCCAGCGCTGCGCCAGATGATCGCCAACCCTGGAATCCCTCGGGAAGCCAAGCAGGCGACACTGCGAGAGGTCTCGGGCCAGCTCGGCCTCGGCAACCTCGCCGGCAAGTTCCTCGACACTCTGCTCAGCAATCAGCGGCTGCAGTCGCTGCCGGTCGTCATCGGTGCGATCGACGAGCTGATCCATCGCAAGAGCGGCGTGCAGCGTGCTCTCATCACCAGCGCTACAGACCTCAGCTCCGATCAGCAGTCCCGCCTCCGGGAGCTCCTCGAGTCGTCGCTCGGCGGCCGCATCAAGCTGGAGATTCGCATCGACGAGTCGCTCCTCGGCGGCTTCGTCGCCCAGGTCGGCAGCGAGCGCTACGACGTGAGTCTCAAGGGCGAGCTCGAGCGCATGGCGAGTCATCTCGCCGGTTCGGCGCAGGAAGCCGCCACGGCCTGACCGCCGGCTTCGCGCGCGGACGTCTCTTCCTTCAAGCCTTCTCTTTCTTTCAAGACTTCCCAACCAACTGGAGTAGAACCGTTATGGACATCAGAGCCGACGAGATCGCCGCGATCCTCGAGCGTCAGCTGTCGGACTACAAGGCCGACGTCGACGTGGCCGAGGTCGGTACCGTCCTCAGCGTGGGTGACGGCATTGCCCGCGTCTACGGCCTCGACAAGGCGATGGCCGGTGAGCTGCTGGCCTTCCCGAACGACGTCTACGGTCTGGCGCTCAACCTCGAGCAGGACCAGATCGGTGCCGTTCTCATGGGCGAGTCCCGCGAGGTCGAAGAGGGCGACGAAGTGCGCCGCACCGGCCGCGTCATGGAGGTGCCCGTCGGCGAGGCCATGATCGGCCGCGTCGTCGATCCCCTGGGTCGTCCGGTCGACGGCAAGGGCCCGATCGAGGCTTCTGCCAACTATCCGATGGAGCGCATCGCTCCGGGCGTCATCGACCGCCAGCCGGTCACCGAGCCGATGCAGACCGGCATCAAGGCGATCGACTCCATGATCCCCGTCGGTCGCGGTCAGCGTGAGCTGATCATCGGCGACCGTCAGACCGGTAAGACAGCGGTTGCGATCGACACGATCATCAACCAGAAGGGCGGCGACGTGATCTGCATCTACGTCGCCATCGGTCAGAAGCGCTCGACCGTTGCCCAGGTCGTGCAGAAGCTCGAGGACGTCGGCGCGATGGATCACACCATCGTCGTTTCGGCTTCCGCTTCCGAGCCCGCACCGCTGCAGTTCATCGCTCCCTACGCCGGCTGTGCCATGGGCGAGTACTTCATGGACAACGGCAAGCACGCTCTCGTGATCTACGACGATCTTTCGAAGCAGGCCGCTGCCTACCGCGAGGTTTCGCTGCTGCTGCGTCGTCCGCCGGGTCGTGAGGCTTACCCCGGCGACGTCTTCTACCTGCACTCTCGCTTGCTCGAGCGCGCGGCCAAGCTCTCCGACGCCAACGGCGGCGGCTCGCTGACCGCACTGCCCGTCATCGAGACGCAGGCCGGCGACGTCTCGGCGTACATCCCGACCAACGTCATTTCGATCACCGACGGCCAGATCTATCTCGAGGGCGACCTCTTCAACTCCGGCGTCCGCCCCGCGGTCAACGTCGGTATCTCGGTCTCCCGCGTCGGCGGTAACGCACAGATCAACGCCATGCGGAAGATCTCCGGTACCCTCCGTCTCGATCTGGCGCAGTACAGGAACCTGCAGGCCTTCGCCCAGTTCGCCTCGGACCTCGACAAGGTCACCAAGGCGCAGCTCGATCGTGGTGAGCGTCTCGTCGAGCTGCTGAAGCAGCCGCAGTACGCCCCCCTCGACATCGAAGATCAGGTTCTCTCGGTTCTCGCCGGTACCCTCGGCGTCACCGATCGCCTCGACGTCGCTCACGTGCGCGGCTACGAGGCGGAGATGCTGCGCTCCTTCGCCGAAGAGTTCTCCGAGCTGCGCTCCGAGATCACCAGCACCGGCAAGGTCTCCGACGAGCTGCGCGAAAAGATCCAGGGCGCGATGGAGAAGGTGCGCGAGCGCTACGTCTCCGACAACCCCGAAGCGGCCATCGCCGAAGAGAACTAAGGCTCAAGCCCAAGGAACACTCCCGTGGCGAACCTCATCGATCTGCGGCGGCGCATCCGCTCGATCAAGAACACTCAGCAGATCACCAAGGCCATGAAGATGGTCGCGGCGGCGAAGCTGCGTCGCGCTCAGGATGCGATCCTGGCGACGCGCCCCTACGCCACCGAGCTGCAGAAGGTGACGAGCAACCTCTCGGGCGCCGGCACGGGAGACTACGAGCACCCGCTTCTGTCGACGCCGGAAGGCGGCGAGGGCAAGACGCTGCTCGCCGTGGTCACCGGAGACAAGGGCCTCTGCGGATCGTTCAACTCGAATGTGATCCGCGGTGCCGAGAACTTCCTGAAAGAGAACGAGAACGTCGACCTGCTGCTCCTCGGTCGGCGCGGCGTCGACTACTTCGGTCGGCGCAGGACGCCGATTCGCGAGCGCTTCACGTCGCTCTTCACCGAGGTGAAGTACGACGACGCTCAGCAGATCGGCGACGACGTCATCGAAGCGTTCACCCAGGGCGAGTACAGCTCGGTCTACCTGATCTACAACCAGTTCGTCTCCGTGCTGACGCAGACGCTGACGGTCGAGCAGGTGCTGCCGCTGTCCTCGGACCTCTCCGAGGGCGAGACCGAGAGCTCTTCGGCCGACGCCGTCGACTATCTCTACGAGCCGTCGCCGGAGTCGATTCTCGACGCCCTGCTGCCGCGCTTCGTCATCTTTCAGTTCTACAAGGCACTCCTCGAGTCGCAGGCCGCCGAGCACGGCGCGCGGATGACCGCGATGGACAACGCCACCAAGAACGCCAGTGAGCTCATCGAGAGCCTCACGCTCGTCTACAACCGCTCGCGTCAGGCGGCGATCACCACCGAGCTGATCGAGGTGGTCTCCGGCGCCAACGCGCTCGACGGCTGACGACCCCCACCGACTTTTCAGACTTTTCCGATCCGATTCCCATAGAGGAGTTTTGAAGTGAGCGACGAACAGAAATCCCCTGCCGTCGGAACCATCGTGCAGGTGATTGGCCCTGTCCTCGACGTCGAGTTTCCCGAGGGCCAGCTGCCCGAGATTCTCAACGCTCTGGAGGTCACGGTGCCCGCCACCGAGACGACCGAAGAGATCAACATCGTCGCCGAGGTCGCCCAGCACCTCGGTTCGAGCCAGGTCCGCGCCATCGCCATGTCGCCGACGGACGGCGTCGTGCGCGGTATGGACGCGGTCGACTCCGGCGCACCGATCTCGGTGCCCGTCGGTCCGGCGACCCTCGGTCGCGTGCTCAACGTTCTCGGTGAGCCCGTCGACGAGCTCGGTCCGGTCGAGTCCGAGGAGCGGTGGCCGATTCATCGTGAGGCTCCTGCTTTCGACGAGCAGTCGACCTCGACCGAGATGTTCGAGACCGGCATCAAGGTCGTCGACCTTCTCGCTCCCTACACCCGAGGCGGTAAGACCGGCCTGTTCGGCGGTGCCGGCGTCGGCAAGACGGTTCTGATTCAGGAGCTGATCAACAACGTCGCCATTCAGGGCGGCGGCTTCTCGGTGTTCGCCGGCGTCGGCGAGCGCACCCGCGAGGGCAACGATCTCCTCCGCGAGATGGTGGAGTCCAAGGTCATCGACTTCGGCGAGGAGTTCATGCACGCCTGGGAAGAGACCGGCGTCTTCGATCTCTCCAAGGTCGACCACAGCAAGCTCGTCAACTCGAAGGCCGCTCTGATCTACGGTCAGATGACCGAGCCGCCGGGTGCGCGCTTGCGCGTCGGTCTCTCCGGTCTGACGACCGCGGAGTACTTCCGCGACGTGGAGGGCAAGGACGTGCTGCTCTTCATCGACAACATCTTCCGCTTCACTCAGGCCGGTTCCGAGGTCTCTGCTCTGCTCGGCCGCATGCCCAGCGCCGTCGGATACCAGCCGAACCTGGCGACGGAGATGGGTGGTCTGCAGGAGCGCATCACCTCGACCAAGAAGGGCTCGATCACCTCGGTGCAGGCGATCTACGTCCCGGCCGACGATCTCACCGATCCGGCGCCCGCGGCGGCCTTCGCTCATCTCGATGCGCGAACCGTTCTCTCCCGAGAGATCTCCGCCAAGGGAATCTACCCGGCGATCGATCCGCTCGACTCGAGCTCCAACATCCTGTCGGCCGACATCGTCGGCGACGAGCACTACTCGACGGCTCGTAGCGTTCAGGAGCTTCTGCAGCGCTACAAGGACCTGCAGGACATCATCGCCATCCTCGGCGTCGACGAGCTGTCGGAAGACGACAAGCTCGTCGTGGCGCGCGCCCGCAAGGTCGAGCGCTTCCTGTCGCAGCCCTTCTTCGTGGCCGAGCAGTTCACCGGCGCTCCCGGTCGCTACGTCAAGATCGAGGACACCATCGAGGGCTTCCGTCAGATCCTCAACGGTGACCACGACGAGCTGCCGGAGCAGGCCTTCATGTTCTGCGGCGGTATCGAAGAGGCGATCGAGAACGGCAAGAAGATGCTGGCGGCCTAAGGCCGGCTCGAGGATTCCGCTATGGCCAAGGTCACACTGGTGCTCGTCACCCACTCGCAGAAGATGCTCGAGGTGGAGTGCGACGAAGTCACGCTCCCCGGCGGCGAAGGCGAGATGGGCGTACTGCCCGGCCACACCGGTCTCATCTCGACGCTGGTACCGGGCCTCCTTGCGTATCGCGAAAGCGGTGCCGAGCACCGCTTCGCGGTCTCCTCGGGCTTTTGTGAGATGAGCAACGACACCCTGACGGTGCTCGTCGACCGGGCTCAGAAGGCCGAAGAGATCGACGTCGACGAGGCCCGAAAGGACATCGAGTCGGCGACGGCTGCTCTCGGTCAGGCCGGTAGCGAGCTCGACGAAGTCGCCAAGCTGCAAGAGAAACTGGCCGACGCCGAGGCACGATTGCTCGTTGCCGGAGGCGGCTCAGCTCACTGAGTCCGCAGGCCTGTCGAAAGAAGCGAGAGCCGCTCCCCGGGAGCGGCTCTTTTGCGTTCACAGGCGCTGGGAAGGCACCGCGACCGTCAGGGTTGCCCACGCACGGCCTGGTCGTAGCCGATGCGCAGCGTGGAGCCGTTGCGGTCCCCGCTGACCGAAACCTTCAGCGTGCGCCCGTCCGCCGACCGATAGTCTCCGTCGCCGGCCCTGGACCAGCCGTTGCCTCGCAGCAACCCGTGCATTTCGTCGCGGACCGCGTCGACGCTGCGCGCTACGGACACCTCGACGTAGCGGTTCTCGTTCAGGCCTCCGAGATCGGTGATGGAGGCCGGGAGCGGCAGTGGCACGTCCTGCGGAAAGTTCGACGGCAGCGTGCCTGTGAGTCCTGCTTCCTGCTGCGGGAGGGAACCCTGCGGATCGTTCTCGACCGTCAGCGTCTTTGTGGGGCCGCCGTCGACGGCGACCTCCTCGAGCGGAGCGTCCTCCGCGGGTCCGGAGGGCTGACAGGCCCCGGCCACGAGCGCGATGAGGAGTGCGGCGGAAAGAAGAGGGAGGAGCTTGTGCAGCATGGGCAGGACCCTAGCACCCCGCCCCGTCGCTGGGTCAGTGGTCGAAGCGCTCGAGCAGGTCGGTCAGTGTGCCCTTGCTGCGGTCGAGGAGCATCCCTTCGAAGCCATTGGCTTCACTGCCTTCGACGTCGCAGAGACCGTCGTCGCCGATGTGAAGCAGCTCGTCGCCGCTTGCCCCGGCCTCTTCGAGCAGCGCGCGCGCCCGTTCGAAGATCGGCGGCGCGGGCTTGGCCGCGCCGACGTCCTCTGAGCAGACGACCCCCCGCAGGTACGGAGCGAGCTCCAGATTCGCGATGACCTGATGCAGTCGATGATCCCAGTTGCTCGTCACGACGCACGGCAGACCGCGCTCACGGAGGTTCTCGAGAAAGACGAGTGCATCTGGGTAGACCTCCCACGCTTCGCGCAGCGTGAAGCGGTGAAAGAGCTCGAGGACGGCGAACTCGGTCGGTTCCGGAGCGTCGGCGAGGGAGCAGACGCGACGAATGAGCTCCGACCACCAGCCCTGGGCGCCGCCTCGGTGCCGGGCCCAGCGATCCCTCGAGGGATCGCTGCGGCATTCGAACTCGAGCCAGGCATGGCGGAACTGCGTGGCGCAGGACTCTGGAGAGATCGACACGCCGTGGCGCCCGAGCGTTTCCGAGTACAGCTCGCCGAGCCGAGGGCAGTGAAAGAGTGTGCCCGTGGCGTCGATCGAAACGCCGCGAACTCCAGATCCGGCCGCGGCGCTCACGGGCGAATCTGGCCGTGAAAGTAGAAGGCAGCAACGACGAGAGCGTGGGCGATCTCACCGGAGGCGATGCGCTGCGGAACCTCGGCGAGCGGCACCTCGACGACTTCGATCTCCTCGTCGCCGTCGCCCGGCGGCTCGCCGACGTGCTCGAGGCCCTCGCCCAGAAAGGTCGTGCACAGGTTGTCGAAGAGTGCCGGGTTCGGTTCGACGACGCCGATCTGCGTCCACTGCCTCGCGCGATAGCCGGTCTCCTCGTAGAGCTCCCGCTCCGCAGCGTCCCGCGGGTCCTCGCCCGGATCGACCATGCCACCGGGAATCTCCAGGGTCTCGGCGGCGACGCCGAACCGCCACTGACGCACCATCACCACGCTCTGCTGAGGCGTGATCGCGACCATGTTCACCCAGCCGGGTGCCTCGATCACGAGAGCCTCACGACGGTCTCCATTGTCCGCCTCCAGAGCGTGCGTCTTGAGCGTCAGCAGCGGGTGAGTGAACTTCTCGGTGGCACCACGGCGGTGCCAGGGACGAACGGGTCTCATCGGCGGTTCCTCGAGAGTCAGCGCGACGTGTCGGTGCGCTCGCAGCGGTCGACGAGGTGGTCCTCGACCGGGGCATCGGAGTGCTCGCGTTCACGGCCTTCCGCCACCGCCCGGGAGCCGGGGCGCCGTCGGGCGACGAGGAAGAGCGTCTTCATCAGGCGCTAGAGCTTACGCCGAGTCTCGGCCGCGGGCGAGGGATCAGTCGTCCGCGGATCCGGACTCGTCGAGTCCGAGTGCGCGACGCGCCTCCCGTTCTTTTTCGGCTTGGTCGCGCAGCCTTTGCACCGTCTGTAGCGTGGCGAAGACGAGGGCGGCCGTCCCGACCGCCGACATCAGACCGAGCTCGAGAGGGAAGGAGCGCAGCCAGGACAGCAGACCGAGCGTGGCGAGGCCTGCGAGGGCCGCGATGAAGATCCAGGACCGCACGGAGCCAGCTTAGCGCGGCTGCGTGCGAGCCTTCACCGCGGGGGGTTGCCGATCGGTGGCGTCACCGTGTTCAGGAAGCCGACGGGCAGTCCGCCGCCGCCGTTCGGCTCGGAGAAGAGTGGACTACTGAAGTTCTGTGGTTGACGGCCGCGCAGCGACTGCAGTCTCGAGGCGCGATCGAGTGCCTGGTTGATCGCGTCATCGTCGAGCACCGGCATGTCGTTCGGGCGGGTTCCCACCATCACCGTCGTCGTGTCGATCACGACACCGAAGCCGCGCGACTCGAGGTCGCTTTCGACCGTTTCGATATCACTCTTGTCGAGCGCGACGATGTTGCCGGCCTTGGTCATGATCAGGAGCTTGTCTTCCGAGTACCAGGCTTGGCGAGGCTTGTACTTGCTCACGAACTCGTTGCCGCTCTTCATCTGAATCTTGTAGACCTGAGCGGTCAGAGGCGCCGAAAAGAGGCTGGCGAAGAGAAGCCCGGCGACTCCGAGGAGCAGGGGCCGGACGGCAGAGGAAGCACGGTTCAGTTCGAGTTTCATGGCAATTCTCCGGTGTCGGCCGCCTATGCATGGACAGCCAAGGACGAATAATACCAATTCTGAACGAATCTGAGGAGAGCGCGAACCGCGCGCCGTCAAATCCGCGCCGGCGAGCCCAGAAGAAGCGTTCCGTTCGTGCCGCCGAAGCCGAAGCTGTTGGACAGAACCACGTCCGGCCCGCCGTCCTTCACTTCGCGCACGAATGGGACGTCGCGATGTTCTTCCGCGACGTTCTTCAGGTTCGTCGCGGCCGCCAGGAAATCCCCCCGCTGCATGGCCAGGCAGTGGATCAGCTCCTGCGCTCCCGCAGCGCCGAGCGAGTGGCCATTGAGCGCCTTGGTCGATGACAGCGCCGGCAGCGCCGAGCCGAAGACCTTGCGCAGTGCGGAAATCTCGGCCCCATCGCCGACCGGGGTCGAGGTCGCGTGCGCGTTGACGTAGTCGACCGCGCTCGGATCGAGGGCGGCATCGGTGAGCGCCATCTCCATGCACTGAGCCGCTCGTGCGCCGCTCGGCTCGGTCTGCACGATGTCGTGGGGGTCGCTGTTCGCTCCGAAGCCGAGGATCTCTCCAAGAACCTCAGCGCCGCGCTCGCGCGCTGCTTCGAGCTCTTCGAGGACCAGCACGGCCCCGCCTCGACTGAGGACGAAGCCGTCTCGCTCTTCGTCGAAAGGTCGAGACGCTTCAGCCGGTCGGTCGTTGTAGCCGGTGCTCAGCGCGCCTCGCAGAGCGGCGAAGGCTCCAGCGGTAATGACCTCGACGTCCTCGCTGCCTCCGACGAGGGCGCGTGTTGCCGAACCACCACGAATCAGCTCGAGACCGTGACCCACCGAGTGGGTCGAGGTGGCGCAGGCGGAGGCGAGCGAGTAGCTGCGCCCGCCGATGCCGAACGTCTGGGTGACGTGAGCGTTTGCCGAGCTCGCCATCGCCTGCAGGATGGCGAACGGACGGACCCGTCGGGCCTTGCCGCCGTACACCTGGACGGCTCCGTCGTGCACGCCGTGCAGGGCGCCGACGCCGCTGCTGACCAGGCACGCGCAGTCGACCGCTCCGAGCTCTGCAGCGCTGAGCCCCGCCGACGCGATGGCGTCCTCCGCCGCCAGTACCGCGTACATCGCGGTACGACCCATCGTGTCGAGACGGCGCTCTGGAACCGCCGACCGCTCGACGCGCTCCTCGATCTCGAAGTCACCGGAGAGATGGCTGCGCAGGCCGAGCTCTTGCCACTCGGCCATCTGGCGAATGCCGCTGCGCTGCTCTCGCAGGCTCTCCTCGACGGCGTCGAGGTCGTGGCCGAGACACGAGACGATGCCGACGCCGGTGACGACGACGCGACGCCGCCCCTGGCTCGTGCTCAAGAGGTCGCGACCTGGCGACGGACGGCCGCCGCGACATCAGCGACGGTCTCGAAGCCCTGCAGCTCCTCGTCCGGAAGCTCGATGTCGAACTCTTCTTCCAGAGCCATCACCAGATCGACCGCGTCGAGTGAGTTCAGGCCGAGACCGGCGCGCAGCTCCGTCTCCGGTCCGATCGTCAGATCGTCGCTGGGGACGATCTCCTTCAAGTGAGAGCAGATCTTGGCGAGAATCGAATCGTCGGTCATGTGCGGAGTGCCCTGGCAGATGCGGTGCGGAGGCGGAAGCGTAGTCCCAGCGTCGAATGGCCTCCGGCGCCGAAGTGGCTCGAGCCTCCGTGCCCGACCCTCGCAAGGGGCGGATGCCGGAGGCTGCAGCTGAGAACGAGCCTGTGTATCCTACATCGACCGTCGTCTCGAACGCGCCGAGGCATCCGCCCCCCGCCTCGACGTTCAGCGGCCCGCCGAGGGCCTGGAGCTTCGTGTCTTTGGACCTCGACTCACACCGCGCCGTCACGCCCCACCGTCTCCTCGGAGGGTATTGATGACGCCCCTGTCCGCTGATGCCAGAGTCCTGCTCGTGCGTCTTTCGGCGCTCGGCGACTGCGTGCACGCTGTACCCCTGCTGACGGCGCTGCGCGAGCAATTGCCCGACGTTCGCATCGGCTGGGCGATCCAGCGCGCCGGCTACGAACTGATGCGGGAGCATCCCGAGGTCGATCGCTTCCATCTCTTTCCGCGCAAGGCGGGACTCGCTCTGCCGAAAGCGCTCTTCGGTTTCCGGCGGGAGCTGCGCGCCGCCGGCTACGACGCGGTGCTGGACGTACAGGGCCTCTTCAAGAGCGGACTGGCCTCCTGGCTCTCGGGCTCGCGCCTGCGCGTCGGCTTCTCGGCCCCTGCGAGCCGCGAGGGGAACGCGGCGTTCACGAACCGCAGGATCGCCCCCCACTCGCGGCACGTCGTCGATCGGAATCTCGAGCTTCTCGCTGGCCTGGGTCTCGACGTACCCGAGCGGGTGATCTGGTCCATGCCCGACTACGAGCGTACGGATCCGCTCGACGACTTCTTCGAAGCCCACGGCCTTCGACGCCGCGAGTACCTGGTGCTCAACCCCGGGACCACCTGGGAATCGAAGCACTGGCCGGCACCAAAGTTCGGAGAGCTCGGAGCTCGCCTCGCCGAGGAGCTCGGCCAGCGCGTTGTGTTGACCTGGGGGGACAAACGGGAACGAGGCCTGTGCGAATGCGCGCGGGAGTCCGCTCCCGACGCGGTCCTGGCTCCCGCGACGTCGTTGCGTGAGCTGGCTGCGCTGCTGGGCGAAGCAGCGCTCGTCGTCGCCAGCGACACCGGGCCTCTGCACCTGGCGGTCGCTCTCGGAGTGAAGACCGTCGGTCTCTACGGCGCGACGGATCCGGAGCGCACGGGACCCTACGGTGAGGGCCAGGAGGCACTCGTCGTGCGCACGTCGGACGGCGAGCTCGGTGACGTGCGGGACATCTCGGTCGATCAGGCGTTCGACGCGTGCAGCAGACAACTGGCGCTCGCGCCGGTGACGTCGTGATCGAAGCCGTCAGTCCTTATCTCCCGTATCTCGCGCTGGTGACGGGCGCTGTGATGGCCTCGGTCGCTTCGGCGCACGCGGCGCTGCGCAAGCGAGACGTGCGCGCCGCGATCGCCTGGGTCGTCATCATCTGGATCGCGCCCATCGTCGGCTCGCTCGCCTACGCCGTGCTCGGCGTGAACCGGGTCAATCGTCGAGCGCTGGCTCTCTTTGGCCCGGACGAGGAGGCCGACGCTCGACCGAAGCCCTCGCCGCCGCGCTTCTCGGCCCAAGGCCTCGCCGGTATGACGAGACTCGTCGACGGCCTGGCCCGTCACAAGATCGCCGGTGGCAACTCGGTCAGCGCTCTCAACGGAGGTGACCAGGCCTACGACTCGATGCTCGCTTCGATCGCACGCGCCGAGCGCTCGGTGACTCTCTGCACCTACATCTTCGATCACGACGCCACAGGCCGACAGTTCATCGAAGCCCTGGTGGCAGCGAAGGACCGCGGCGTCGAGGTGCGAGTCCTCGTCGACGGTGTCGGCGGCCGGTACAGCTGGCCGATCGTGGTGAAGACCCTGCGGCGCCGAGGCGTCAACGCGCGCCAATTCCTGCCGACGCTTCTTCCGTGGCGCGCTCCCTACTTCAATCTCCGAAACCACCGGAAGATCCTCGTCGTCGATGGCCGGGTCGGGTACACCGGCGGCATGAACATTCGCCACGGCCACCGAGCGGGAGACAGCACGGAGGCCATCTCGGATGTGCACTTTCGCTTCCTCGGGCCGGTTGTCGCGCAGCTGCAGAGCGCCTTCGCTGAGGATTGGCTCTTTGCCGCGCGGGAAGAGCTGTCCGGCGACCTCTGGTTTCCCGAGCTTGAAGTCGCAGGTCCCGTGCGCGCTCGCGGCATCAGCGACGGGCCCGACTACGACCTGCACCGCATCAGCTGGACGCTGCAGGGAGCGCTGGCGTGCGCACAGAAGCGGGTGCGCTTCGCCACGCCGTACTTCCTTCCGATTGCCGGCATGGCCCGCGCTCTGCAGGTCGCCGCGCGCCGCGGCGTGACGGTCGACATCCTGCTGCCCGAGCGCAGCAATCTGCTGCTCGTGCAGTGGGCCTCCCGCGCCATGTGGGAGCAGGTGCTCGAAGGAGGCTGTCGCATCTGGCTGACGCCGCCTCCCTTCGATCACACCAAGCTCATGGTGATGGACGACGACTGGTCGTTCATCGGCAGCTCGAACTGGGATCCTCGCTCGCTCCGCCTCAACTTCGAGTTCAACGTGGAGATGCACGATCGCGAGGTCAACGGCGAGCTCGATTTCATCCTGCAGCAGAAGATCCGCAAGGCCCATCGGCTCAAGCAGGAGGAACTCGACGCGCGGCCCTTCGCGGTCAAGCTGCTCGATGGGAGTGCGCGGCTGCTGTCGCCGTATCTATAGAGGTCGCAGTCGGCGAACTCAGACGATCCGCGTGTCTTTCTTGCCCCAGTAGCGATCCTTGATCAGCCGCTTGTAGAGCTTGCCCGTCGGATGGCGCGGTAGCTCTTCCTCGAAGTCGATCGACGCCGGACACTTGAACTTGGCGAGCTTGGAGGTGCACCAGGCGAGTAGCTCGGCTTCGAGCTCTGCGCTCGGCTCGTGCCCCGGCATCGGCTGGACGACGCCTTTGACCTCTTCGCCGAACTCCTCGTGGGGGACGCCGACTACGGCGCAGTCGTAGACCTTCGGGTGGGTAATGAGCACGTTCTCGGCTTCCTGCGGATAGATGTTCACGCCGCCGCGAATGATCATGTAGGCCTTGCGGTCGGTGAGATAGAGGTAGCCGTCTTCGTCGAGATAGCCGACGTCGCCGAGCGTCGTCCAGCCGGCGGGGTGGCGGCTGCCGGCCGTCTTCTCGGGGTCGTTGTGGTACGTGAACTCGCCGCCGCCGCCGAAGTAGACGAGGCCCGGCTCCCCCTGCGCGACCTCGTTGCCGTCGTCGTCGCAAATGTAGATCTCGACGTTCTGCGGCATACCGACTGAACCCTTGTGCTCGAGCCACTCGTGGGAGTCGATCGACGTGCTGCCGTTGCCCTCGGTGCCGGCGTAGTACTCGTAGAGGACCGGTCCCCACCAGTCGATCATCTGCTCCTTGACCGGGATCGGGCAGGGAGCGGCCGCGTGGACCGCGAACTGCAGCGTCGAGAGATCGAACTGCTCGCGCTCGTCCTGCGGCAGTTTGAGCATGCGCACGAACATCGTTGGCACCCACTGACTGTGCGTGACGCTGTGCTTCTCGATCAAGCGCAGAGACTCGAGCTCGTCGAAACGCTCCATCAGGATGCACGTTGCGCCCATGCGTTGGAAGCCCAGATTGAAGGCCAGCGGAGCTGCGTGGTAGAGCGGCGCCGGGCTCAGGTAGACCGAGTCGAGCGCTACCTGGTAGCGCGCGACGAAGTACTCGAAGAGCTCCGGCTGGGTGCCCATCGGGAGCCGGGTCATCGGGCGCCGCACTCCTTTGGGCCGCCCGGTGGTGCCCGATGAGTAGAGCATCTGTACTCCCTCGCCCTCCTCGTCGACGGGCTCGGCCGGGAGGTCTGCGATGGCTTCGTCGAGATCCTCGTAGCCTTCGATCTCGCCGTCGACCGAGAAGAGGTGGAGGTCGCTGAGGCGTTCGCGCAGTTCTCGTGCGACGTCCGGCTTGTGGCCGGTGATCAGGAGAGCCTTGGCACCGCAGTCCCGGACGATGTACTCGGCCTCCTCCGCGGTCAGGTGGTAGTTGATGGCCGTGTAGCGGAGCGCCGAGCGCTGCGCAGCCCAGGCGATCTTGAAGAAGCTGGAGTGGTTCGTCAGAAAGAGCGCGACGCCCGATTCCGGCTCGAGCCCGCGGCTCCGGAAGAGCTGCGCGATCTTCATCGAGTCGCGGTCGAGCTCGGCGTAAGTGACGGTCTCGCCGGTCGAAGCCATGATGTAGGCCGGTTTGTCGGGATGACTCTGGGCGTAGGTACCGGGGTACATCGAGATCTGCCTCCTCGGAGGAACGGTTCTGGGGCCTTTTCAGGGGAGCGGGGCCGCAGACTATCGTGACGGCGAGCGGGCTCAGCCGGCGCCGCCCCACGATCTGCGGAAGCGCCCGAGGAAGGGGCGCTGGCGGGCGGCGCCGAGGCTCTTGCGAAGCCAGCCGCCCTTCTGGCGTTGGGTCAGCTGCTTGAGCTCGGCGGCGGCACGAGCGGTGCTGATGCGCTGGGTCGCGAGATCTTCGTAAATGCGATCGGCGGTCTTGCGTCGCCTCACCGCGTCTCCGGCCTCGAGGAGGTTCTCGCAGGCGCTCGAAAGAGCGTCGATCCACCGCGCGGCGACGTGGGTCGATCCCCTCGCTTCGCTCTCACCGCTCGTGCCCTTGGCGAGAGCTTCGTCGAGGCGGGACTCGATCGCGTCCAGCTGAGCGAAGACGCCTTCCGTATCGGGCAGCGCACGGCGCACGTCGTCGAACGTCAGCCGGAGCTTCTTCTCGCAGAGCACCCCGTACTCCTGGAACGAGGAGAGGAAGCGCAGCGCTTCGTCGCGCAGGCGCTCGTCTTTCGAGCCCAGCTGGTCGAGGGCGTCGCAGCAAGACTCCCAGGCCTGCCAGCGATAGACGAAGTCGAGCCCCGTCCCCTTGATGTTCTGCAGGCCGACGACGTGGTTCGACCGGCGCGGCGGAGTTCGGCTCGCGATGAACTCGACGATCTGATCGCCGGTCGCGTGGTAGTCCTCCACGACCGCGACGCGATCGAGAAACCAGACCCTGAGCGCTTCGCGGCAGCGCGTCTCCGTGTTGGTGGAGGGGCTGCTGCCGTCGGAGATCAGTGCGTCCCGCAGAGCGTCGTAGAGCTCGAAACGCTCGACCTCCGAGCGATGGAACGAGAGAGCGTCGTCGAGCTCCCGGCCGCTGTAGCCGCTCTGCTCGAGGAGAGCCCGTGGATCGACACGGTCAGGCTGTGCCTCAGCCGCCCGCGGCCGGCCGCAGAGGGCGTTCAGCTCCCGGACGACGTCGTCTGCGGTGCGCGGTACGCGCAGGCGCCCGGCCTCGCGCTCGAAGATCTGCTCGGGAGCCAGCGATTCGTCGACGAAGGAGAGCTGAGCGAGCCATTCGTCGAGGGCCTCCTCGATATAGCCCTGCAGGCCCGTGAGGTTGCCGCCGATGAGCACGTGCAGATCGGCGCTCAGGTCCTCGACGAGGATCTTCGCGAAGACCTTGGAGCGTGGGATGCGGTCAGCGCGGTTGTTGACCACGGTGGTCACCCATTCGTCTTCGGGCGGCTCGTCGAGACCGAGGCGCCCCCAGTTCGACAGGCAGCCGTGACGCTCGTTGGCCGACATGCCGTTGGAGAAGCGGAGCTCCCGGCCGCTGACGACGGCGCGGGGGTAGGTCTTGAGCACGCCGAGATCCGGAACGACGCGATCGGCCATCTCCTTGAGCGCGAAGTCCTCGCGGAAGCCGAGCGCTTCGGCGATGCGCAGCAGCAGGGCGACGTTGTACGGGTGCTCGTCGTAGGGGAAGCGCTCCAGCAGGTCGGCCGGGATCCTGGCGGCGTCGAGCCAGTCGGTCGAGCGCAGCTCGGTGCCGCGCTCCTTCGACGCCTCGGCGAGGATCGGCAGCATCTGCTCTTCGCTCGTCAGCAGCAGCGAGCGCTCCGGGATGAAGCGCGTCATGACCTTCGGGATGTCGATCCCGGCGGGGCCCTGGATGTCTTCGTGGTCCGGATAGGTGTTCGTCAGGGTGGCGAGGTCGTCGAGCATCCACTGTCTCTGCAGCACGTCGACGTACTGCGGGGTGAGTCCCATGCACTCCCAGAGCAGAGTGTCGCAGCGGAGTCGCTGCGCCAGACGAACGACGTTCGCCTGCTCCCAGATCGTCGCCTTGTCGTACGGGCGGTAGAGGAAGATCTCGCGCAGCGTCGCGTGGCTCGGTGCCAAGAGGAGCATCGCCTCGCAGCCCGTCGTCTTGGAGACGACGGCGTGGCCGCCCGCGTTGAGCAGAGCGGCCTTGAGCCGCTCGACCGACGATTTTCCGCGCGTCCCCCAGCCGCCCATGGCCAGAGGGATCTGGTCGCGCGAGCGGCGCAGAGCGCGGTTGCTGTACCAGTGACGACCGAAGAAGAGCGCGCAGACGGCGGCGACGAAGAGTCCCAGATCGAAGAGCGAGTTTTCGTAGAGAGACAGAGCGTAGCTGGAGAAGCGGTCCCACAGTCCCGCGGGCAGCAGGACGGCTGGAAAGTGGCGCACGACGGTGTCGTCCAGCTTGGCGTCGTCGTGGGGCGTGAACTCGGTCTCGAAGCCGAGCTCGCCGGCGTGGGCCACGAAGGCGTCGGAACGCCCTTCACCTTCGTTCCAGTTGCGCAGAGAAGCGATGCTGACAAACCCCCACTGCAGCCTGGCGTAGGCGCGGATCCTGCCCCAGAGGCCTCGTGGCGGCCGCAGCTGGGTCACGCCTTCGCTCGTGTAGAAGCGGGTCGCGCGGCCGGGCAGGGGCTGGTTGAGGGCCGTCAGCAGGTCGTCGGTGAGCGGCAGGAACGGACGCCAGCCTCCCTCGAGCGAGGAGAACAGCGGCTCACCGGGAACCTTGGTCTCGGCCAGTTCGGAGAGCACGCGCGAGGGCGCTCGGATCTCGCCGTAGTGAACTCGCCCGATCGTGTGGCGATAGGCCTGGCGCTTGTCGGGCGCCGGGCTGCGCAGCTCGTGAAGGAATCGCCAGAGCCGGAAGCGCCACCTGAAGCCGCGGTGGAGGCGATAGCCGAAAGACGTGCGCTCGAGATCGAGCCCGTGGTCGTTCTGGCTCAGGGCGGCCAGGGTACGTCCCCAGGTTTCGGCGGAGTAGCTCTCCACCTCCGAGCGGCGCAGCCGCAGGCTCTTCCCGGGGCTCGGGAGCCGGTCCTCGAGCAGGGCCGCGACGGCGAGGGAATCGGCGTCCGAAAGGTGCCAGATGCGCTCGACGGCGGCGGCCGCGTCGCGGCGCACCTCGACCGAGTCCGAACCGGTGCGAAGCCGGTGGCAGAGGGCCGTCGTCCAGCGTCCCCACTCCTGCGCGAGCTCGGGTGTCGTTCGGAGCAGCCGTTCGTAGGTGTCGGCGAGGATCCGGAGGCCGGCTCGGCAGACCGTCGCGTTCGGCTCTTCTTCGAGACGGGCGCCGGTGCGCGACAGGATTGCCGGTGCGATGCGCGCCCGCTCGGCGAGCTGGCCGGCAACGTCGAGGGCGGCGATGCGCACCGCAGGGTCGTCGTCGTCGAGCAGCTTCTCCCAGAGGTTGACCGCGAAATCGGGTGGCGCGGATCCGAGCGCTGCGGCCGCTCGCTGGCGCACCGCCGCACTGCCGTCGCGAGCACCGAAGAAGGCGATGACAGAGGCCTGTGGAAAGCGCTGCAGCAGGTCCTCGGCCAGCGAGAGAACGTGCCGCCGCACGAAGAGATCGTCGCCGGCTGCCGGCCTCGTCATGCGCTGCTCCAGCAGGGCCAGAAGCAGGCCGGGACGTTCGACATCGCTCTCACTCGCGGCGAGAACGTCGAGGGCGCTGCACTGCACCCAGACGTCTTCGCGGTCGTCCTGTGCGAGCTGGATGCAGCGCTGGAGAAGATCGTCGTCGAGCTCGCGGAAGCTGCTGCGCCGAATGCCTTCACGCACGGAGCGCGCGAGCGCTCCGAGACCGGCCGCGACGATGGCGTCGCCGGGGCGCTCGTCGAGAAGGCTGCGCACGGTGCGCTCGAGCGACATCGCCGACCAGTCGGTGCCGCGGCGTGCGCGACGCGCGATGTGTCCGGCACGATCGAGAAGAAAGACCACGTAGCGCTGGGCCTCACCCCTTCGTGCAGCGAAGCGGTCGAGAATCGCACTCTCGTCGAACCAGCGATCGAGCGCACGCGCGTCCTGCTCGAGCTCTCGCGGCCCAGCGCCGAGCGCCTGCGCCGCCTGCAGGATCACCTCGGCGCGGTCTTCGCGGGTCATCGACTGTGTGGACTGACGTTCGAAGGTCTGTAGGGACTCGTCGAGCTCGCGCAGTCCACGCAGCTCGTCTCGCACTCTCTGGCGCAGGAACTGCGTCAGCAGGACGGGGCCGTGGGCGCTCTGCGGGTGCTCCTCCAGCCATTCGCGCACTTCTCTTTCGAGCCGGACCAGAGGTCGCGATAGCAGCTTTTCTTCGTAGGGCCCGAGGCCCGTGCGTAGAAGGGGCAGCGGGTCGAAGTCGGTCGAACGGACGAGTTGGTTCATGGTCCGTCAGGCGCGAAGAGACGGAGTCGCCGGTACTCGCCCGGCTCCGGAAAGAGGTCCCGCAGGCCGCGCCCGGTGGAGAAGTAGCGACCGAAGAGGATTGCGCCGACGAGCTCTTCGGTACCGAAGTCGTAGGCGATCCGGCTCTCAAGGGCCCATCGATCGCGCTGACGGTTCCAGCCCTCCCACTGCAGGTCGAGGCTGAGTCGCGTGCGGTCGAACGAGCTCCTGCGGTCGTCGTCCGAGAAAAAGAAGGCCTGGCGCACACGCAGATCGAAGAGGAACGGTCGCAGGTACTGCCGCAGACCGAGCTGCAGCTCGGCGCGGTCCGGATCGGTCGGGTCGAGCTCCTCGTTGCTGCGGATCGAGCCGGTGGTGAACCACTGCGTCGTCAGGCCGACGTCGTAGGTGAGCACGTCGGAGAGCTCGAGACCGGCCCGGTGCTGCGCCTTGTAGAGGGTGAAGACGTCCTGGTCGACGCGGGTCGCCGGATCCTCGCTCTCGTCGAGGGACAGGCGTCGGGCGAAGAGACTGATCTGTGGACGGTGCCGGAAGCGATCGCTGAGGGCGAAGCTCCTTCCGGCGCTGGCACGCACGGTGGCGGCCCACTCTGCTCGGTCGTCGATCTCCTGAGCAAAGGCACTGGCTCCGAGGCGCATCGTGTACCGCGAGTTTCTCGGCGCGAAGCGCCAGCGAGCGCTGCCACCGATCGTCGGGTCTCCTCCCTCTCGAAGCCGACCCACGGCTCGGAGCTGGCGCTGTCGGGTCGGGGAGCCGCGATGCCAGGCAACCTCGGCCTCGAAGAACTCGTCAGCCCCCAGCTCCTCGGCGTTGTCTTCATCGAGGAGTCGCCGGCGTTGGCCGCCCGCGAGAACGGAAAGCGTCGAGGCCCGGGCGTCGAGGAGCGTCGGTGGGGCGGTCGCGGTCGGCGGCAGCTCGAAGCGTGTCAGCCGAGGTGTCCGTGGCGCCGTCCGCGGTCCTGTCGGACGCGGTTTTGGTCGCTCGGCGAGCGGATCGACGGCGCGTTCGAAGATGCGGTAGAGCGTACGATCACTGCCGGCGTCCGGTCCCAGAACCAGGTTCTGCCAGCCCTCCTCCAGAGCGGCGAAGCGGCTTCGAGTGGCGCGGCCGTCATACGAGTCGATGCGCAGGAGGCCCGGGCCACGGGCCCGCAGCTTGAGGGACCGCTGCTTGCTGGCGACCTGGTAGCTGCGCAGAGCGCTCGGCGCCAGGGCCTCACGCCTTCCGCCGCGCGTCACCCAGAGCGTCACGCCGAGGTACTGGTTTCCGACCGGTTCGACCATGCGCACGCTGAGCCTCTGTGCGGCGCGCGGGAGGCGCAGCGTCACCTGGCGCGTGGGATCGGCCGGAGTCAGCTCGATCGTCTGCTCGGGCTGCTCGTCGAACCTCCAGGCGACGACGACGGGCTGTCGCTCGAGGGGCGGGACGCGCAGCATGCGGAGGTCCAGCTCGATCGAGCGATTCGTCGCGGGTGCGATCGTCAGGGCTTGGCTGCCCTGCACGACGTGCATCGTCGGAGGCAGCCGCCCCAGCAAGTCGAAGCGCGTCTGCAACGTTGGACTCTCGGGCTGTGTACCCTCGATCCGTCGCTGCTCGACGCCGGCGCTCGCTTCGACGGAACCGACGAGTCTCCAGCGACTCAGAGCGTCGAGGCGGCGCCGCAGTGTGGAGGTCTGCGGGCGCAGCGGAGCGCGGTCGAGGGCGGCGAGCGCTCTGCCGAGCTCCTCCTGCGAAGGAGGATCGCTGGAGGCCAGGAGTCGAGCGCCCAACCGGTAGGCGGCGAGCGCCTCTTCGCTCAGGCCGCGCGGGGCCACTCGGCTGGCGGCCCGGTCACAGCTGGAGCATTCGGACCGCGGCGTGGCGGGCGTGAAGCCGCGCTGTGGCAGCGCGCTGCATTGCTCGCCTTTCGGCTCCCAGAGGCACAGCTCGCTCTCCCGAAGCGCCGTCTCAGCGGGAGTGATCGTCGGCCACCAGGCCGAGGCCTTGGTCGGTAGTGCCTGCGGTTGCAGCGCCGCTTCCCGGCGGCGCAGTCGGACGAGGAGCTGGCCGCTCGACGGGCGGATCGCTGCGGGCCAGACCCCTGCCTCCACGGACAGCTCGAGGATCTCTCGGCTGCCGGGCGTGGCACCTTCGGCGAGACCCTGTCCAGGGGTGAACTGGAGGCCGCCGCTCGGGCCGTTGCCGAGGATCGGCACCGCGTGTCGCTCACCGCCGATGTCGAGATGCAGCGTCAGGTCGAGGGGCCCGGCCGCCCCGTCGGACGTGTGGACCGGGCGTACTTCCAGCTCGAAGCTCCCGGAGCCGACGAGATCGAAACGGACCGGTTGCTCCTCGTTGGCCACCCAGAACCTGCCGTCCGTGGTCGAGTTCTCGAACTCCACCTGGACCGATCCGGCTGCTTCGGCCACGAGCCCGTCGACGAGGCGCAGCGTCTCCGTCGTGCTGGGGCTCTCTCGCCACCATCGGCTCGTCGCCTCGGGCTCGCCGCGATCGAGCGCGCGGCGGAGCTGGCGTGCGCGTTCGAGGTCGGCGTCGACGCTCGCGGACGAGACGGCTGACGCGGACCCGGCGTAGAGAGCGGCTCGCGCCATCGCTTCGTCGCGCTCGCTCTCGCCGAGCCGGTTTGCGAGCTCGTCGTGGGTCAACCACCAGCCGTTGCGGGCGGCGGCGGCGAGCAGTTGCGGCGGTCGCTGCTCGGGTGGCAGCAAGAGGGCGAGGTCGAGCGCAGAGACTTCCTGGCCCGACGCCAGGAGGACCTCGAGCAGAGGCAGCAGCGTGGGGGGCCTTGGGTCCTCGAGGAAGCGCCAGGACCGGAGGCGCAGGAGTCCCGTCTGATCCTCGGTCTCGCGGTAGAGAGCGTCGAGCTGGCGCTGCGCAGCGTCGCGGGCCGTCGCGCTGCCGTAGAGGATCGTCTGCTGCAGGATTCGCGTGGCCAGGAAGATCTCGCGCCGCTCGCGCAGCTCCGCGACGAGTGCGCCGAGTTGCTCTGCGCTCAGCTCCCGTGAGGTGCGCGCCTGCGCGAGATCGGCGAGCTCCAGGCTCACGGTCGGCGCCGACGGCGCACGCGGGGGCAGCGGCTCCGTGTCGCGTCCGAGCTCACCGGCGCGCGCCTCCAAGAGACGCAGCGCTGGTCGATAGTGATTCTGCAGTTCGCTGCGGCGCGCCGACGGACGTGGTCCTTCGGCGGACCCTCTCAAGGTGGCGAGGCGCGCCGCCAGACGCGCGCCGCGGCGCCCTTGGTCGAGGAGCTGTCGGAGCTCCGTCTCGCTGAGCCGGAAGGCCTGTACGAAGTCCTCGAGGAGGGCCACTTCCAGAGAGTTCTCGCTGCGGAGGGTGACGGTCGTAGCGGCCCGCGGCGCGCTCCACTGACCGACCGCTGCAT
>JBCCLJ010000069.1:0-29409 GCA_039026915.1 Acidobacteriota bacterium | reverse complement strand
TCGAGATTTGGTGCGCCGCGCGCGAAGGCGATGCGGTGTCCATCGTTGAGCGCGCGCCGTGCCGAAGATCGGCCTGCGCCGCGCAAACCCAAGTGGCGCAGGGGTTTGCGCCCTCTGTCCTCGCCGAGCCTCGTCGACGATGGCACCGCATCGACTTCCTCGGCATCGACGAGAACAGAGAGCGCAGATCCCTGCGCTGAGCGCCACGCGAGTTTTTCATCAAGCCCCTAGAGGTGGCGCTGGGAGACGTGCCTAGGCGGGAGTCTCGAGGACGTCACCGAGCGTCGAGCCGCGAAAACGACGCCAGGCACCATAGGCACGCAAAGCAACACCGGGGAGGCCGCGATTCGCCACCTCCGCCGCAAACGCGGGTCGCGCCAGCAGGCGCGCGTAGTGCTCCGACAGCCGCGAGTGTCTGGAGATCGGATAGCCGGCCGTCACCAGTCGGTGCATCGAAGTGAACCACGAGATCTCGAGCACCGAGATGCGGCTGCCGAGCAGCCAGGGCTGTTCCGCGAGGCGTTCGTCGAGTGCGGCGAATGCCTCGTCGAACGCGGCGGCTGAGGCACGGGCATCGTCCGGGGTGATGCCGCGTTCGGCGAACGCTCGCCACCAGGCGACTTCTTTGTCGCGCTGGGCGTTCGGTGCTCCGTCGCGCTCGTAGGCCTCGAGAGTCTTGGGGGATTTCTTGGCTGCGGCGCGCGGCGTCAGGAAGCCCATGGTGATCGTGCGCAGGTCCGCATGCAGGCCGTCCTCGAGGGCGAGAGATTCTCGGGCGATGCGAATCTCTTCGTCGGAGCGCGGGAAGTAGGGCTCGGCGGTCGAGTCGAGCTGATCGAGATACTCGAGGATGTCGTTGCTTTCGACGTGGACGACGCCGTCGTGCACGAGCACCGGAACGACGCCGCGCGGGTTGATACCGAGAAACCAGGGCGTCACGTGTTGCTCTCGCACGAGGTCGATCGGATGACTCTGCCAGTCGAGTCCCTTCTCGCGCAGCAGGATTCGGACCTTCTGTGAGCACGACGAGGCTTGGAAGTGCAGCAGGTGCAGGCCCTGCCACTCCTTGACCTCGTCGGTCGTCACTTCATCGTTTGGAATCTTCATCGAGTCCTCCGCACGAACGGTTCACGCCAAAAGCAAAGGCCTCCGGAACGACGTCCCGGAGGCCTGGCAGAGACGATCGCGAGCGATCAGTCGTCGTCGCCCGAGTTCTCGTCGGCCTCAGCGGCGCGAGACTCACGCATCTTGGCGAGCATCGAGTTGGCGTTGCGCGCCTCCTCCATGTCGACGCCGCCATCCTTGTTGGTGTCGATCATGGCGAAGTAGCTCTTGAACTGCGACGGAGCTTCTTCCAGCTGCATCTTGCCGTCGCGGCTCTCGTCGCTGAAGGCGACGATCGCGGTGACGTCGATGTTGCTGCCGCCGCTGAAGGCGCCAGGGCCCTTGTTGACGTCGTTGATGAAGCTCATGAAGCCGAAGCTCATCTCGTCGGTGGTCGGCTCGCCCCAGCGCACCGTGACCGTCGGATCCGGGTTGTAGGGGTTGTCCGCCGAGTTGTCCCACCAGGACTGGAAGACGACGCGGGTACCGGCCGGAACTTCCTTGAAGTCGGTGTACTCGTAGTTCGTCTGCCAGTTGAAGTCGTACTCGGGCACGTCGAGGATGACCTCGGACGTACCGTCCGGGTAGTACGCCGTGTACTTGGCGGCGGTACCGCGCAGGTGCATGTGCGGCGTGTAGCCGACGATCTTCGAATCGTGCTCGAAGGTGTACTCGGAGGTGGCGCTCACGTCCTTGGCGCCCGGCGGGAGCTCCCAGTCGAAGCTGCCGAGGCCGGCGTTGAAGATCTCGTGCTTCACCTCGTCCTTGGAGTCGTAGAACTTGAAAGCGACCTGCGACTGCTCCCACACGCCGGTGCCTTCGCCCGGCTCCTTGTGGTAGTGCATCTGCCACTGCAGATCCTGGCCAGCCTTGAGCACGGCGCCGATGCCGTCGCGGTAGACGCTCGGGTCGTTGCCGGGGGCGATGCCGCCGACGCCCGGCATGATGATGTGATGCACCACCGAGCTGCCGGGGCGGAACTCGACCGCCTTGATCCACTTGTCTTCCGGCAGCTTGTCCGCCGTCATCGTCGTGGTCAGGTAGACGTAGAGATCTTCGACGTCGTCCTCGACGAAGAAGGGCTCGTCGACCGTGAGTACGAGGTCGGGCTCGCCGATGAGCCAGCCGCCATCGCTCTTCCAGGTCTTGGGCTCGGGCGCATCGGCCAGGTCACCCGCGGGTGCGCCAGCCTTCGCCCAGGCGACGAGGGTGTCGATCTCGGACTGCTCGAGCGTGCGCTCGTTGGCGAAGACGCCGGCGTGCTGCGCCGAGGCGTCCCACGGCGGCATGTCCTTGGCCATGACGGCCTTGGCGATGGCGCGGGCCCAGGGGCGCGTCTCGTCATAGGTGACGAGGGCCATCGGGGCGACCATGCCGCCGAGGTTGGCGCCGTCGGGGCGGTGGCAGACCTGACATTCGGACTGCAGGATGCGAGACACTTCCTTGTGGAAGGTCGGGGTCGTTGCGTCGGCCGTCGTGTTGTTGCTCGACGCGAGCATGGGCGCTGCAACGAGTGCGAGCAGCGCGACCAGAAGAGCAAAGCGTTGGGTGTTCATCGAGGTC
The DNA here is from genome assembly GCA_039026915.1 of Acidobacteriota bacterium. Lineage (GTDB taxonomy): Bacteria > Acidobacteriota > Thermoanaerobaculia > Multivoradales > Multivoraceae > JBCCLJ01. Next base: position 26,742 of record JBCCLJ010000069.1, on the reverse strand, counting down.
TCCGGGAGGTGTCGTGGATCCGAAGAGTTGGCGCGCGGTTGGTGAGCGCCGAGTCAATTAGTAATTGTCGCAATTTCGGCCCCTCCAGGTCAAACTGACTGCTCGGCCGAACAGTCGAACAAGGAGAGATCATGACGAGCAACGAGTCAGCCGGCTCGCCCCCGCCCCGCTGGATCCTCAAGGCGTTCACGCGCCTCAACGTCGTCGTCTATCGCCTGAGCGGCGGTCGGCTGATGGCGAAGTTGGGTGGTGACCCCATCTGCCTCGTCACCATGACCGGCGCGAAGACCGGTAAAGAGCGCACGATACCGCTGATGTACGTCCCTCACGAGGACGGCGTGCTCCTCGTTGCCTCGCAGGGCGGAGCGCCCAAGCACCCCGTCTGGTTCCACAATCTCGTGGCCCACCCGGACATCCTGGTCGAGGTGGATGGCAAGCGCCTCCCACTGCGGGCCCGCCGCGTCGACGAAGAGGAAAAGGCCCAGCTTTGGCCGATCTGTTGCCAGCACTACGCGCCGTACGAGCAGTACCAGCAGCGGACCGACCGGAGCATTCCCGTCTTCAACTGCGAGCCGCGACCGGCCTGAGGAGCCCCTGTCGCGGGGTGCCAGGTATCGACGGCCGGTCGCACTTCGACTTGCCCGCCGGCTGGCAGTAGCGGGCATCTCTTGGAACGTCGATCGTGTGTTCGGCGTCTTCAGTACTGCTCGAGCAGCACCGGGTTGCCGTCAGGATCGAGCAGCATGGCCGCACCCGGGCCCTCGTCGCCGTCGGCCTCCATGACGAGGCCGACGCCGGCCTTCTTCACCTGCTCCTGCACGGCGCGTACGTCGGGTGGGTTGAAGGTCAGCGTGTTGGCGTCGAACATGCCTTGGAAGAGGCCGAGCTTGATCTCGCCGGGCTCGCCGCGCCGATGGAAGAGCATGAGCCAGGTCTCTCCGTAGCTCTCCCAGACGCCGTCCTCGCCGCTCGGCGGCGCGGCCTCGAAGCCGAGCGCCTCGTAGAACGCGCGCGACGCCGTGAGGTCCTCGACGGCGAGGCTGAGCGAGAAGGGGCCGAGCTCCTGCGCTGTGTTCACGGCGGTCACTTCGACAGCTGCACGTTCGCGAGGCGCTCGAGCAGCCGCTCGATGCGCTCCCGGCTCAAGTTGGCGAAGGCGAGGCGCAGGTAGTCGTCTTGGCCGGGGCCGAACATGCTGCCCGCGAGGCTCAGGATCTCGTGCTGCTGCGCGAGCGCGCGACCGACGGCAGTCGAGGTCTGCCCCTCGAACGGATGGCGGACGTAGGCGAAGTAGGCACCGGAGGAGGCCAGCTCGAAGCCGCCCGGGCGCTCCTTCATGCCCGCCCGGAAGAGCTCGATGCGGCGCATCATGCGCTGGCGGTTCTTCTCGCGCCAGTCGTGGAGCGCCTCGAGGCCGTGAAGGGCGGCGCGCTGGCCGATGTGCGGTGCGCAGATGGCGACGCAGTCCATGCCCTTGGCCATCTGAAAGAGGAGGTCCGGGTGGGCGACGAGGGCGCCGGTGCGGTAGCCGGTGATGCTGAAGACCTTGGAGAACGAGTAGAGGTGCACCAGCGTGTTCGCCCAGTCGCTTCGACGGAAGAGGGCGTGCGGTGCGTCCGTCGTCTCGCGGAAGTCGCGGTAGGTCTCGTCGACGGCGAGGGTGATGCCGCGCTCCGCGCACAGGTCGTAAAACGCCTCGAGCAGTTCGGGCGGATAGCAGGCGCCGGTCGGGTTGTTCGGCGTGATGAGCACGACGGCGCGCGTGCGCTCGGTGAGCACGGCGGCGGCGTCGTCGGGATGCGGCAACATGCCTGCGCGGCACGGGAAGTACACCGGCTCGATGCCCTGCAAGCGCAGCCACATGTCGTGGTTGAAGTAGTAAGGCAGCGCCAGCACGACTTCGTCGCCGGGTTCGCAGAGCGTCGACATCAGCAGGCAGAAGGCCTGGTTGCAGCCAGCGGTGATGGCGATCTGGTCGGAACGCAAGTCGGCGCCGTAGAGCGTCGTCATCTCACCGGCGAGCGCTTCGCGCAGCGGTGCGATGCCGAGCTGATCGGTGTAGCGCGACACGGAGGCGTCGAGTGCCGCTTCACCGATCGCCTTCTGGAGCTCGGGCGGCGGCGGGTAGCCGGGCACCGCCTGCGAGACGTCGAGGAGCGAGTCGCTGCGGTGATCGGGTCGTGCGCCGAGCCAGCCGTAGGCTTCGCTGATCGGCGACTCGGGAACCTGACGGATGCGATTCGGGATGTTCTGCGTCAAAAGCAGCTCCTGGCTGGTTCGGTGCCAGACTACTGCAGTCGTCGCTGCGTTCGCGTCGGCTCAGAAGACCCCAGAGGAGGTCTTCGGTTGACGAGCTATCGACGGTGTTTCATCATTCGCCCGCCATGAGCACCCCTGTCGCGACCATCACCTTCGAGGCCTTCCGCCACGAGTTTGGCGGCTTTAGCCGCCGCAGCTCCGCGTACTGATCCGGAAGGTCCCCCAAGACAACGGTCCAGACAGGCGCGGCGCTCACCGCGCCTTTTTTTGTGCCCAGAAGGATCTCCAAGACTCAAGCCCAGCCAGAAGACTCCACCCGACTCCGGAGCCACGCCATGACCGCCGAAGAAGCAAACGATCTCGACAGCGTGCTCGCCGGAGCGCAGCAGGAGCTCGCGCAGTGCTCCGACGAGAATGACCTCGAAGACTGGTACCGCGGCCACCTCGGTCGCAAGGGCGACGTTCAGCTGCTGACGCGCAACATGGGCAGCCTAGCGCCCGAGGAGCGTCCGGCCTACGGTCAGCGCGTCAACCAGATCAAGCAGCAGCTGCAGCAGGAGTTCGAGGCACGCTCGGCGGAGGTCAAGCACGCTTCGATCGAAGCCAAGCTGCACAGCGATGCGCTCGACGTCACCCTGCCCGGTCGTCGCAGCGCCGAAGGGGGCCTGCACCCGTCGACGCTGGTGCTGCGCCGCATGCTGCGCATCTTCGGCGACATGGGCTTCCAGGTGTACCGCTCGGAAGACGTGGTCACCGACGAGCTCAACTTCGAGTTGCTGAACATGCCGCCCGAGCACCCGGCGCGCGACATGCAAGACACCTTCTACCTGGGTGATGAGTCCGTCGTGCTGCGCACGCACACGTCCGGCGGTCAGATCCTGGCGATGCGCGAGTATCACCCGGAGCCGATCCGGGTCGTGCTGCCGGGCATGTGCTACCGCAATGAACAGATCACGGCGCGCTCGGAGATTCAGTTCCACCAGATCGAAGGCCTCGCCGTCGGTAAGAACATCACGTTCGCTGATCTCAAGGGCACGCTGACCGAGTTCGCGCGTCGCATGTTCGGTGCCGATCGCGAGACGCGCTTCCGTGCGTCCTACTTCCCCTTCACCGAGCCGAGCGCCGAGATGGACGTGAGCTGCATGCTCTGCGACGGCAAGGGCTGCAAGCTGTGCAAGTGGACCGGCTGGCTCGAGATTCTCGGCTGCGGCATGGTGCACCCCAACGTGCTGCGCGGCGGCGGCTACGACCCGGAGGAGTACACCGGCTTCGCCTTCGGCACGGGTCCCGAGCGCATCGGCATCCTGCAGTGGGGCATCGAGGACATACGGTACTTCTGGGGTAACGATCTCCGCTTCCTGGAGCAAGTCTGATGAAGGTCCCTGTCTCTTGGCTACGTGACTATGTCGACGTCGACCTAACGCCGGACGAGCTCGCCGAGCTCGTCACCAACGCCGGCATGGAGGTGGAGAAGGTCCACCGGGTGGGCATCGAGGGCGCCGACTTCGAATGGCACCCCGAGCTCTGCGTCCTCGCTCACCTGCACAAGGTCGAGCAGCACCCGGACGCCGACCGTCTGGTCCTTGCCACGGTCGACTACGGCCCGGGTGCGGACGGCGGCGAGAGCCGCACGAAGCAGGTCGTCACCGGTGCGCCGAATCTCTTCGAGCACATCGGTGACGGGGACCTCGCCGCGCGCCAGATCTACAGCCCGATGGTGCTCGAAGGCGCGATGTACCTCGACGCCTACAAGGACATGAAGCCGACCAAGCTCAAGGGCAAGAAGCTGCGCGGCGTCTACAACGACGCCATGCTCTGCTCCGCCGTCGAGCTCGGCCTCGGTGAGGATCACGACGGCATCGTGCTCATCGAGCAGAGCGAGCATCCGTCCGAGCTGACAGCCGGCACGCCGCTGCGCGATGTCCTCGGCGACGCCGTGCTCGACATCGACATCATCCCCAACATCGCTCGCTGTGCCTCGATGGTCGGAATCGCTCGCGAGGTCGCTGCGCTCACCGGCAAGGAGCTGCGTCTGCCGCCCTACGAGGTGCATTCTGAAGGCCCGTCGGTCGAGGGCCGCGTCCAGATCACGACGGATGACCCGGAGCTCAACCCGCGCTTCTGCGCCCTGCTCGTCGAAGGCGTCGAGCAGAAGCCGGCACCCTTCTGGATGCAGCATCGGCTGACCCTCGCCGGCCAGCGGCCGATCAACGTCGTCGTCGACATCTCGAACTACGTGATGCTCGAGATGGGTCAGCCCAACCACACCTTCGACTGGGACTTCCTCGAGCGCCGCGCCGAGAACTACGGTGCACCGGTGCATATCCACACTCGCCTGCCGCAGAGCGGCGAGACGCTGACGACGCTCGACGGTACGGAGCACGAACTGCCGGAGTCGACGATCCTGGTGACCGATCCGGAAGGCTCGCTCTCCCTCGGCGGCATCATGGGCGGCCGCGACAGTGAGATCCAGGACGACACGACGAACGTGCTCGTCGAGGCGGCGGCCTGGAACTTCATCAACATTCGCCAGAGCGCACGCAAGCTCGCCCTGCACACCGAAGCAGGCTTCCGCTTCAGCCGCGGCGTACATCCGAGCCAGGCGATTCTGGGCGCACGTCGCGCTGCAGAGCTGCTGCGCCTGCACGCGGGCGGCACCGTGGCACGGGGCGAGATCGACGCCTACCACCTGGAGCCGGAGGCGCCGGTGACAGACCTCGATCCGGCCTACGTGCGGCGTCTCTCCGGCCTCGACCTCGGTGCCGAACGCATGGCCGAGCTTCTGCGCCGCCTCGAGTTCACCGTCGAAGAGATTCCGGCGCCGGAGATCGAGGGCGAGTCGAAGAGCCGTTCCGTGCACCGGATCGAGGGCGAGCCACACCTGCGCGTCACCGCGCCGGACCATCGCCTCGACATCGAAGGCAAGCACGACCTGCTCGAAGAGGTCTGTCGCATGCACGGCTACGCCAACATCCCGTCGACGGTACTCGACGATTCACTACCGCCGCAGCGCTCCAACGCCGCGTACGAGCTGGAAGAGCACATCAAGGATCGTCTCGCCGCGTCGGGACTGCAGGAGGTCATCACCTACCGCCTGACGACGCCGGAGGCGGAAGCGCTGCTGCTGGGTGAAGACGAATCGCGTACCTATGCCACGCTCACCAACCCGTCGACGCAGGAGCGCTCGTCGCTTCGTCACAGCGTGCTCGCGTCGGTGCTCGAGATCGCCGCGGCCAATGCGCGCTTCCGCGATCGCCTGGCGATGTTCGAGTTGGGTCACCAGTATCTGCCGGCCAGCGGCGAGAAGCTGCCGAACGAGATCGGCGAGCTGGCCCTCGTGCTCAGCGGCACGACCAACCAGCACCACAGCAACTGGGCCAACGAGACGCGGTCGTATGACTTCTTCGACCTCAAGGGCGTCGTCGAACGCCTCGCTGGGGACCTGCACCTCGACGTCGCTTACGAGCCCGCCGAAGACGATCGCTTCCGCCCGGGCCGCACGGCGCGCGTCAGCACCGCGAACGGCAAGGCGCTCGGCCTCTTCGGTGAGCTGCACCCGGTCGTCGTCGAGCGCTACGGCTTCGGCGGCGGCGACGACCGCCCGGTGCTCGTCGCGTCCTTCGACCTCGCTGCCCTCGTCGGCGCAGCGCCGGAGCGCGTCACGGTGGACCCCGTCCCCGTCGTGCCGGCGACCCGCGAAGATCTGGCCCTCGTCGTCGACGCGGGCACGCCGAGCGCTGCCGTCGAGGGTGCCCTGATGGCCGGCGGCAAGCCGCTGCTCAAGAGCGTTCAGCTCTTCGACGTCTACGAAGGCGAGCACCTGCCTGAGGGCAAGAAGTCACTGGCGTACCACCTGACGTTCCAGTCGAACAAGACGCTGAACGACAAGGCAGTAGCCAAGATCCGGAAGAAGATCTTGGGGCAGGCGGAGAGAGAGGTGGGGGCGGCTCTACGAGAGTAGCCGGCTGCTGCTCGGAGTTGGCTCGTAGCAGCCCGGGGCGATGCCAGGTTGCCAAGCGACGCGGGCGCAGCCCGCTTGGCGCGCGGAGGTCTGCGAAGCAGACCAGAGAATTGACGCGGGCGAGCGCAGATGTGGCATTCGCCACATCGAGCACGCATCCCAGGAGCGCAGCGACGTGGGACCGGTTCGCAGTCCGCGCCCCAGCAACCGATAGCGCTGAACGCAGTCCTGCGGGGCCGTGACCTCCCCCTGCCCCTCCCGCATACACTCCCCTCATGCCCCAAGCCCTCCGCCTCCACCCGCGCGACCCGGTCGCGGTCGCCCTCCGCGACCTCCGGGCAGGAGAAGAGCTCGCGGAGTTCGGCATCGCCGTCGAAGAGGACGTCCCTCGGGGCCACAAGGTCGCCCTCACGGACCTTCCCGAAGGCGCTCCGCTCCACAAGTTCGGGCAGGTCATCGGCCGCACGACGATGCACATCGCGGCCGGCGCCTGGGTCCACACTCACAACCTCGAAGCCGCGCACGCAGCCGAAGAGACCGGGCCCGCCGCCGACCTCCCCTCCCCCTCCACCACCGCGAACGACGCCCTCACCTTCGACGGCTACCGCCGCCCCGACGGCCGCGTCGGTACGCGCAACTACGTCGGCATCCTCACCTCGGTGAACTGCTCGGCGACCGTCGCGCGTATGGTCGCACAGCGCGCCGAGCGAGAGCTCCTGCCGAGGTTCCCGAACGTCGACGGGGTCGCCGCGCTGACGCACGCCTCGGGCTGCGCTCTGCCGGCGGAGGGCGAAGCGCTGCCGACGCTCCGTCGCACGCTCGGCGGCTACGCCCGACACCCGAACTTCGCCGGCGTGCTCCTTCTCGGCCTCGGGTGTGAGGGCAACCAGATCGATCCGCTCCTCGAAGATCAGGGCCTGTCCGTCGGCGACACTCTGCAGTGGTTCAACATCCAGGATGCCGGCGGCACGCGCGCCTCGGTGAGCCGAGCGCTCGAGCACGTCGAGCGGCTGCTCGAGATCGCGGATCGTTCTCAGCGCGAGACGGCCTCCGCTGAGCACCTCGTCGTTGGGCTGCAATGCGGCGGCTCGGACGCCTTCAGTGCACTCACCGCCAACCCCGCTCTCGGCGTCGCTTCCGATCGCCTCGTCGCGGCCGGCGGCTCCGTCATCCTCGCGGAGACGCCCGAGATCTGGGGTGCCGAGCACCTGCTGCTTTCCCGAGCGTGCTCGCCCGAGGTGGCGACAAAGCTGCGCGATCGCCTCGCCTGGTGGCAGGACTACGTCGCGCAGTCGGGTGGCGAACTCGACAACAACCCGTCGCCCGGCAACAAGGAGGGTGGCTTGACGACGATCCTCGAGAAGTCGCTCGGCGCCGTCGCCAAAGGAGGCAGTTCCGCCCTCGAGGACTTCCTGCTCTACGCCGAGCCGCTGTCGACGAGGGGTCTCGCCTTCATGGACTCCCCGGGCTACGACCCTGCGTCGGCGACGGGCCAGATTGCGAGCGGCAGCACGCTCGTCTGCTTCACGACGGGACGCGGGTCGGTCTCCGGTTTCAAGCCGGCGCCCTGCCTGAAGCTGGCGACGAACACCGAGATGTACGAGCGCATGCAAGACGACATGGACCTCGACTGCGGCCCCGTGCTCGACGGTGTCAGCGTCGAAGAGATGGGCGAGCGCGTGCTGCAGCTCGTGCTCGAGACGGCGTCGGGTAAAGAGACGGCGAGCGAGGAGCTGGGGTTCGGCGACGCAGAGTTCGTGCCGTGGCAGCCGGGGGCCGTTCTCTAGCTCTTTCTCTCTCGGCTTTGCCTCTAATCCGGCGCAAGCAGGAAGGGCTCGAGGAGCCGCAGCGCCCTCGCGCGGGCGAGCTCAGCGGTCTCGAGGTTGTTTGCGCCGACGACGAGTCGTACGGCCCTCCCGGGAAAGTCGCTTTCGAGCCGATGCGCCGAAGACTCGAGATCACCGTGCTCCGTGACCGTCTTGCCGAGGTGCCGCAGCCGGAGTGCGATCGCGCCGCTCGCGTCGCGCGCCTGCGCCTTCAGCACCCGGCCGATGTACTCGAGAGTCACGTCGCTGGTCTTGTATTCCGAGAGGTCGAGAGGTGAGCAGAGCTCTTCGCTGATGTCGATGTCGGCGAGGTCGAGCAGCGGTATCTGCAGCTGACTCGGATCGGCCTCGATCGAAGCATCGGCCGGGAGCTCGGGGAACTGGGAGGCATGGGCTCTCAGCGAGGCGAGTTGGACGTCGATGGCCCTCGACCCGTCGGGCAGAACGCGCGCGCCGTCGTAGAAGAGGTTTGGGTCGTCGCGGCTTGGCCAGGGGAACATCGCACCCCGATCGACGGCGGCCACCACGTCTTCGTCCATCGCTTCGAAGACCGAAAATGTGTTCTCGAAGAGAACGCGCGGGCGCTCGTCGACGGGCAGCCTACGCACCGCTTCAGCCAGGAGCAGCGATGTAGCTCGGTGGTTGGGGTTGCACGTGCTGCCGTGGCGCGGATCCAGTCCGAAGACGACGTCCGGAGCCTCGCGGCGCAACAGGCCGAGGATCTCTCCCACGAGAGAGTCGCGCCCGCCACGCTGTTCCTCCCAAACGGCCTGGCCGCGCCTGAGTCCGTCGCCGTCGTGAGCGTAGAAGAGGTCCGGCCATCCCAGGATTTCGGAGGAGCCCCGCGCGATCGCTGCCGAGTCACTGAATTCACGGGTGCGGAGTTCGGCGCAGGCGTCCAGATCGACCATCCTCAACGTCTCGAAGCACCCGACTTCGCCCGCGGTCGTGCTGACGAAGTGGCAGCTGGCATCGCGGAAGAGGCAGGCATCCGCCAGAATCGGCATCAACACCCATTCGTCGTCGGGATGAGCGCCGAGAAAGAGCAGCTTCCGTCCCGCCAGGGAGTTCATCAGAGCGGAGTCGGTCGTCGGTTCGTCCGGAGCACACGATGCCAGTGCGGCGACGAGTGCGAGCCACGCGGCAGCACCCGCGAGACGTCGCCTCACGGCGCTGGCAGCCCTTGCGACGACCCTGCCGCCAAGACGCCGACGGTCGCCGCTGTGCCGGTGAGAACGATGCCCCAGGCGAGGTCGATGAGCACCAGCGACAGCGTCCACGGCTCGAGCACGGCGAGGCTCGTGAAGCCGAACGTGCCGTAGGCCACGAAGCCGAGAAGGGCACCGCTGCGGCCGGCGGCGGCCCAGCGAGGGAGCTCGCCCCTTCCCGTCGCACGCTCCAGCGCGGGAAGCACGGCCAGCGTCACGATGCCGGTCACGTAGACGATGTAGAAGGCGACGGCTGCGCTCCAGCGCGTCGACGAGCGCATCAGGTCGCCGAGCTCTTCGCGGTACATGCCGCTGGCGACCTGGCTGAGCCAGACGGCGTCCATGGCCAACATCGTCAGCGTGCTGCCGGCCGCGACGCGCGCGATGAGGCCCCAGCTCACCTTTGCCGTGGCAGGGAGTGACTCGTTGCTAGGACTCATCGTTCGATCCTCGCCCGATTTCGCGGCCGGGCCAAGTGCGACCGGGCTCTCGCGAGGCTCCGTTCAGCCGCCTCCTGAGGCGGAGAAGACTGCCGAGCCGAGCCCTCAGAAGCTCCCCTGGATCGACAGGGTATAGACCGGCCCGAATCTTCGAAAGCGCTCTTCGCGGAAGGCGATGTCGCCGGTGGCCCGGTCATTGAAGATCGTGCGGAAGAAGCGGTTCTGGCGGTCGAAGACGTTGCCGAGGCTGCCGCGAATCGTCAGGCCGCGCACGTCCTTGTGTTCGAGGTAGAGGTCGGCGAACGTGAAGCTCTCGCGTGCGAGGGTCGTCTGGTCGAGGCGAATGCGAGCGCTGTCTTCCTCGTAGAAGATCCGCATCCCGCTCGCCCAGTCCGTGCCGAAGAAGTCCTGCCGCAGCTCCGAGTTCAGGCTGAAGTTGTCAGTGCCAGAGATACGACGCGGCACGCCGAGCAGCGGGTCGATCACTTCGGAGTCGATGAGGGTGAAGCGCACGTCGAATCGTCCGCCGCGCCATGCGAACGGATCGGAGAGGAGGGTCAGGTCGAGCGTCGCGCCGTAGCGCTCCGCGGAGTCGATGTTGCCGGGCGCTTCGCCGCTGCCTTCGATCGGGATCTGATCGACGATGTCGTCGATCTCTTCGGCAAAGAGGCGCAGCGTCGCCGAGCCCGCGGCTCCCAGGCCCTGGTTGAGCTCGGTCTCCAGCAGCCAGCTCTGCGGCGGCACCAGGTTGACGTTGCTGACGTTCACCTGCTCCTGGTTGAGGTTGACGTTGGCGGCGAAGTCGAAGAAGTCGAGCTGCCCGACCTGGCGCTCGATCTTGGTCGAGACATCGAGCTGAGATCCTGCCTTCCAGTCGAGCGAGAGGAGGCCCTTCGGTCGGACGAAGTCGCGCACGAGCCCGAGCTCCCCGATCTGCTCGAGTCGTGAGTACTCGGCGCCGACCGACGCCTGCAGCTGCAGTCGCGGCGTCAGCTCGCGGCTGAAGCTCAGCGTCGCCTCGTCGCGCTCCTCCTCGATGCGCGACGAAGAGCCGCGGAAGGAGATCGGCTGCAGCACGCCCTCGGCGTCGCGCTCGGCGAGCTCGGATTCGAGATCGACGACGTTGCGGACGGCCTCGAGCGAGAGCTGCGCGTCGCCGCCCCAGAGTGCGAAGGTGTATTCGGTGCGCAGAATCGTCTCGTATTCGTCGGCCTCTCGTTCGAAGACGGTCTCGGTCGCTGGTCGGTCGTCCGCGAAGTCGAAGCGCACGCTGTCTTCACTGGGGCTGTATTCGAAGCGATGCAGGCCGATCCACTTGAGGCGGCCGGGTCCCAGAGCCATCTCGTAGTCGAAGCCGAGCTCGTAGCTGACCTCGTCCTCGCTCTGGCTGAGCGAGCGCGAGCGCAGAAGCGGATCGCCCGGACCGGGGCCGCTCTGATCCGAGAATTCGCGCTGGCTGTAGAGAAACCCCTGAAGCGCGCCGGTGAAGTTGAAGACGTTGCCGCGCTCGCTCTCGCGCGTGAAGGAGCCCGAGAGGCTCGGGACGTCGAACTCCTCGAATCTGCGCTCGAAGCGCCGCTCGACGAGCAAGCCGTCGCCGTCGAAGACTCGCTCGGGGCCGCGGCCGCCGAAGCGCTGCTGCTCGTTGGCGAGGCCGAGCGTCCATTCGCTGCGCTCGCCGCTGCCCGAAAGCGAGATCTCGAGCTCACCCCAGCGCGTCGAGGCGCCGTAGTCGCGCATCTGTGGCGCCCAGCGGTACTGCCCGGAGACCTTGCGGTCGGACCGAGTGATGACGTTGAGCACCTGTCCGGAGAGACCGGCGAGGTCGAGACTGGCGCCGTCGACGATCTCGAGGCGCACGACGTCGCCAGCGGGGATGCGCTGCAGAGCGTCGACCGGTCCGTTCGACTTGCCGGAGATGCGACGTCCGTTGATCAGGATGTTGGTGTCGACCTGACCGAGTCCGCGCTCTTCGCCGCCCTCGCGCACGGAGAAGCCGGGAATCTGCCGAACCATGTCGAGCGCGTTGCGGGGCACGAAGCGGGCGAACTCTTCGGGAAGCAGCACGCGGCGCGTGGCGCTGTCTCGCGCATCGGGCGCGCTGCTCTGTTGAGCGGGGAGCGCGCCGGCGATCCAGAGGGCCACGATGCAGGAGAGCACGGCGCGGAGGAGCGGTGTCGAGCGGGAGCGGGTGCGGGCCAACGTCGGCGAGTCGATCGGGGAGTGAGGCGAGGAGCTGGGCTGATGAAGGCTGGCGCGCCGGGTCAGATGGCGACGCACCGTGATGTCGAGTCTGTCAGCCGTCGGGCGGTCGCGCGTCATCGGATCGCCACGAGGGCAGCCCGGCCTCGGCAGAGACTTCGAGCGGCGCGGCGCGCGGATGAGCGGCTACCATCCGGTCGATGGATCGACTTCTCTTTCAGAGATCTGCGTGGAGCTCCGCACCCCTCGTTCTCCTGCTGGCGGCCTGCGGAGTAACCGACTCTCGACCCCCTGCGGCGACTGCGCCGATCGTTCCCGAGGCTGCGATCGAGGAGCTCTTCAGCGAGCTCGGCCCCGAGACTCCGGGCGCTGCGGTGGCGGTGCTCCGAGGTTCGCAGGTCGTCTTTGCGGGCGGCTACGGCACCGCCGACCTGTCGACCTCTGCCCCCGTGTCCTCCTCGACGGTCTTTTCTCTCGCTTCGGTCTCCAAGCACTTCACCGCCTTCGCGGCTCTCCTTCTCGAAGAGGACGGCAGGCTCTCGCTCGACGACGAGGTGCGGAAGTACATCCCGGAGCTTCCGGACTACGGCACCCCGATCACGCTCCGCGAGATGGTGGGTCACACCTCGGGCCTGCGCAGCGTTCTCCAGCTCCTGGGCATGACCGGCCTCAACCCGAGTGACACGATCACGGAAGAGCAGGTGCACGAGATGGTTCTGCGCCAGAAGAGGCTGAACTTCGTGCCGGGAGAACGCTTCAGCTACTCCAACTCCGGCTACGTACTCCTGGCCGAGGTCGTCGAGCGCGCTTCGGGAGTGCCGTTTGCAGAGTTCACGCGCCAGCGGATCCTCGAGCCTCTCGGCATGAATGACTCCTTCGTCATGACCGATCCTGGAGAGTCTGTCGAGGGTCTGGCGCGCTCCTACAGCTTCGACGGGACGTCGTACACCTATGTACCGGCCGACTACTCTTACGGCGGCTCTACCGGACTCTTCACGACGCTCGACGACCTCGCGAAGTGGGTCGCGAATCTCGACGACCCGATCGAAGAGCATCGAGCTCTTTCGCGCATGGAAGAGGTGGTCTCTCTGAACGACGGCAGCGCGACGAACTACGCCATGGGTCTCTTCGTCGACCAGAGGAACGGCCAGCGCTTCGTTCACCACGCCGGTTCGGACGCCGGCTACGTCGCTTTCGTCGCTCGCTTCCCAGAACAGGACCTCGCCGTCGCTCTGCTCGCCAACACAACGGCGATCAACGCGCAGGCCCGGGCGCTCGCTGTCGCCGAACTCTTTCTGGCCGCGACACCGCTGCCCGAATCAGCGCCGCCGGCGGCCGCGTCGACGTCCGAAGTGACGGAGCTGTCCGCGGAGCAGATGGCGCTTCACACGGGACAGTATCTGGATCGCACGAACTACATCGCACGCCACGTCGTCGAGCGCGACGGCTCGCTCCTCTATCGGAGGCCCGAGCAGGGCGGGCGCGAGACGGTGCTCGAGGCGCTCGGACCCGCCGAGTTTCGGATGGCGGGCGCGCCCGAAGTGCTCGTGGTCTTCGGCGGCGAGCCCGGCGCACGGCGCATGAATGTCGTCGTCGGCGGTGAGGTCGAGGAGAGCTTCGAGGAGGTTTCCTCGCTTTCGCTAGCCGCCCGTCAGCTGGAGGCGCTCGGCGGTCGGTACCGGAGCGAGGAGCTCGACGTGGAGTACGAGCTCGCGGCGGCTGAAGGGATGCTCTCGGTGCGGGTGCCGCGCGTTGGCGTCGTTCGGCTGCAGGCGGTCGGCGGCGATGGATTCGTCGGCCCGGGGTATCCGTTCCAGTTCCTCGAGTGGACCCGCGAGGACGGGAAGATTCGTGGTTTCACGATCTCGTCGGACAGGGCTCGAGGAGTCGCTTTCGAGAGAGTTCCTGCCGGCGAGTGAAAGGAAGCCGACGGGAGGCGCGTCGTTTCGATCGTTACGAGGGAAAGACGATGAGCCCTCTACGACTTCGCATTCCCGGCATCGCCCTGCTCCTGTTTGTCGCCCTCGTCTGCTACGCGGTCGGCGTGACGGTGCCCGCGGAGGTCTTCCTTGCAGGCGTGCTCCTGGAGTTCTGCTTCTGGGCCGTGCTGCTGCTTTCGGACTGGAGGGGCCTGAGAAAGGCCTCTGCCGACCAGCAGTCCTAGCTCTACCGCTTCGTCGCCCGCTCGAGCGCCAGCGCCGCGTTGATCAGGCCGAGGTGCGAGTACGCCTGCGGGTGATTGCCGAGCATGACCCCGGCGTTCGGTTCGTACTGCTCGCTCAGGAGGCCGGTGTTGCCGGCGAGCGCGCAGTAGCGCTTGAAGAGGGCGCGGGCGTCGCCGAGGCGGCCCATGCGTACATAGGTCTCGATGAGCCAGGCGGTGCAGAGCAGGAAGCCGCCCTCTTCTCCGGGCAGGCCGTCGTCGAGGCGGTAGCGATAGACGATGGGGCCGCGGCAGAGGTCGTGCTCGATGGCAGCGACGGTCGCGGCGAAGCGCTGGTCGGTGACGTCGAGCAGCCCAGAGAGGCCGAGCCAGAGCACGGCGGCGTCGAGCTCTGTGTCGCCGTAGGCGATCGTGTAGGCCTGAGCGTCAGCGTTCCAGCCGCGCTGCAGGACGTCGGCGGCGATCTCGTCGCGCAGCTCCTGCCAGCCGTCGGGAGCGGCCCGGCCGGTGCGCTCGGCGAGGTCGATGCCGCGGTCGACGGCGAGCCAGCACATGACCTTCGAGTAGACGTGGTGACGCTGCGGCCGGCGCTCTTCCCAGATGCCGTGATCAGGCTCCATCCATCGGTGGCTCACCGCCTCGACCATGCTCTCGACGAGGTGCCAGTGGGCTTCCGAGATGTCTTCACCGCGCGCGGCGAGTGCGTGCACCAGCTCGACGATCGGTCCGAAGACGTCGAGCTGCACCTGCTGGTCCGCCGCGTTGCCGATGCGCACGGGACGGCTGCCGAAGTAGCCGTGCAGAGTGGGCAGGACGGCTTCGGGGAGGAACTCGTCGCCGGCGACGGCGTAGAGCGGCCGCAGCTGCTCCGGCTCCGCGACGTGCTCGACGCGCTCGCGCAGCCAGTCGAGCAAGGCGCGTGCCTCGTGGGTGCTACCGAGACCGACCAGAGCGAGGGCGCTGAGCGCGGCGTCGCGCGGCCAGCAGTAGCGATAGTCCCAGTTGCGGACACCGCCCGGCACTTCGGGAAGGCTCGTCGTCGCGGCGGCGAGGATGGCGCCTGTCGGCTCGTGGCAGAGCGCCTTGATCGTCAGAGCGCTGCGCAGCACGGCGTCGCGCTGCGTCGAAGGCAGGCCGAGCTCCTGTGCCCACTCGGACCAGTGGTTCTCGGTGCCGCGGCGACGCGTCGCTTCGGCCCGACCGGCTCCCGTCGCCTCGAAGGCGAGGTCGAGCACCAATGGCTTGCCGCTCAGCTCGACGTGGCCGATCGCGGTCTGGTGTGGGCCGTCCTGCTCGAGGTACCACCTCATCGACGCGCCGCTCCAGTGCAGTCGAATGTTCTGGCTCGTGCCGCGCACGACGAGGGCGCCTTCGCGAATGTCGATGCCGGTCGCGGCACGGCCGTAGTCGAGTCGGGGAGCGAACTCGATGACGGCTTCGGTGTCGCCTTCGAGGACGCGGACGAGGTTCGTATGACCCGGTGGTTCTTCCGGTCGACCGCCCGACGTGTCGAGATAGTCGGTGACGGTGAGTCCCGCCCAGCGCGTTTCGAGCACCAGCGAGCTGCCGACGTAGCGCTGTGAAAGCGGTGACGCGCCGTGGGCAGGGTGCACTGCGAAGAAGCCCGCGTGGGGTCCGCCGATGAGCTCGGCGAAGACGGCGGGCGAGTCGGCGCGCGGGTGACAGAGCCAGTTGATGTTGGCGTCGGGGGTCACCAGTGCGACGGTGCGCTGGTCGGAGAGCAGGGAGTGCTGTTCGATCGGAGCAGCGGCGCCTCCCTCGAGCCAGGCGCGCCGCAGCTCGTAGAGGTGTGCCAGCACGCGCGCGACGTCGGGCGTGCTGTCGACGCGAAACTCGGCCGTCGTCTCTTCGGGGCCCACCTTGACGCCGACGTCCGGTCCGCGCAGCGCCTTGAAGCCGTCTTCGTCGGTGACGTCGTCGCCGAGGAAGATCACCGCGTCCGCCGCGACCTGACGACGCAGCAGGTCGAGAGCGCTGCCCTTGCTCGTGTCGACGACGGTCAGCTCGACGACCATCTTGCCGCGCTTCACGCTGACGCCCGAGAGCGCTCCCGGCCCTTCGAGGATGTCGGTGAGCGCGGTCTCGGCGAGCGACGGCGGCGCGTTGCGGTAGTGAAACGCTGCACTCGCCGGTTTCTTCTCCACGTGGAAGCCGCTGTCGCGCGCGGCGATCTCGGCGAGCCGCCGCGTCACCGTCTCGCGCAAAGCGATCGTCTCCGGACTCAGCGCGGTGGCGAAGCCGGCGTCGAATTCGGAGCCGTGGGAGCCGACGAGGCGGATCTCCGACGGCAGTCGGCTGAGCGCCGCGAGATCGCGCAGCGAACGACCTGAAACCACGACGACGTGAGTGTCGACGAGATCGGCGAGAGCGCGCAGGGCGGCCACCGACTCGCGCTCGGGGTAGGCGAGCTGCGGGTCGTCGACGATCGGCGACAGCGTGCCGTCGTAGTCCGATGCGACGAGCAGCGTCGGTGTGCGCGCAAGCTCGCGCAGGCGGTCTTCCAGACTCTGGTTGGCGGCCATGTCGTTCAAGAGATCTCTCCCTGTAGGCCTTCGAGGAACTCGGTGGCCCAGCGGAGTGCGTTGGCGGTGCAGACGGTATCGCGCATGGGCTCCATTCTGCGCGCGCGCTCCTGGGCGGGCATGAAGACCGCGGTTTCGATGGCGTCTTTCAGTCCCTCGGTGTCGTAGGGGTTCACCAGGACCGCCTCGTGCAGCTCGTGCGCGGCGCCGGCAGACTCGCTGAGCACCAGCGTGCCGGTGTGGTCATAGCGCGTCGCGACGTACTCCTTGGCGACCAGGTTCATGCCGTCGCGAAAGGGCGTCACGAGCATCACGTCGGCGAGTCGGTAGAGCGCCGTCAGCTCGCGGAAGTCGTGACTGCGATGCAGGTAGTGAATGGCGGGGCGCGTCATCGAGCCGAAATTGCCGTTGATCTCGCCGACGGTGCGCTCCACCGCCGCGCGGATCTCGCTGTAGCCGTTGACGTTCGATCGGCTCGGCTCGGCGATCTGGATGAGCACGACGTCGTCGCTGCTCAGGCGGTCTTCGTCGAGCAACTCCCCGAAGGCCTGCAGGCGTCGCTCGATGCCCTTGGTGTAGTCGAGACGGTCGACTCCGAGCAGCACGGTACGCGGCTGGTCCAGTTGCTGACGGAGCTTCTCGACCTCCGTGGTCGTCTCCTCCAGCAGCGCGGCATCGCCGAAGCGGGTGTGGTCGATGCCGATCGGACAGGTGCGCGTCTCCACGCTTCGCTCGCCCAGGAGAACCGTCTCTCCTCGGAGCTCGACCGAGTCTCGAGCGGTGACGCGGGGGACGAGGTGTCGGAAGTTGTGCGCCATGACCTCGGTCTGAAATCCGAGGAGATCGGCGCCGAGCAGCGCGTCGACCAGCTCCGTTCGCCAGGGCAGTCTGAGGAAGATCTCGCGCGCCGGGAACGGGATGTGGAGGAAGAAGCCGATCCGCAGATCGGGGCGCAGCTCGCGCAGCAGGCCGGGTACGAGCTGCAGCTGGTAGTCGTGGACCCAGACGAGGGCTCCCTCTTCCGCTCGATCGACGACGGTCTCGGCGAAGCGCCGGTTCACGGTGACGTAGTCGTCCCACCACGTGCGGTGGTACTCCGGTGCCGCAATCGCGTCGTGGTAGAGCGGCCAGAGCGTGGCGTTGCTGAAGCCTTCGTAGTACTGCTGCACCTCGGCGCGACTCAGCGAGACGGGATGGAGCTGCAGTCCGTCGTGCTCGAAGGGCTCGGGCGCCGTCCCCGTCGCACCGGCCCAGCCGATCCAGAGCGCGTTCGGGCTGTTGGCCATGACCGGAGCCAACGCGCTGACGAGGCCGCCAGGGCTCGTGACCCAGCGCCGCTGGCCGCGCTCGGTGACGCGACGGACCGGTAGACGGTTGGCAACGACGATGAGTTGTCGGTTCCGTTCCATGCCGCGACGAGCCTAGTGGAACCGAGCGCGCGCGTTTGTCGGAATCGTCTGAAGAGACGTCTAGTCGAGGGCCTTGCGCCACGCGCTGAACGACTGGAGCGAGCGATCGTGGGGCCAAGCGAGCCACGTCCAGGGGTGCAGTTCCGCCGGTTCGATCCGTTCGGCGATGCGGCGAAAGCCCGGCACCGGGGCGAAGGTCGTGGCGACACGGACTTCCTCCAGGCATTCCGCCGGCTTGCCGCGGACGACGCGGAGGGAGCGACGCGTGCCGAGATCGGCGAGCGTCTCAGCGAGAAAAGCGAGGCGCTTGCGCGAGAGGTGGAGGCGCTCGAGCAGCGGAGCGTCGAAAACGAAGATCACGGGAAGATCGCGATGGGCGCGCAACGCCGGGTCGTCGTCGCCGAGCGACTCGGCAGTGATCCAGACGGCTTCAGGCTCGTTGTGCTGCATGACGCCGCGTGGTCCCGCCGTGGCCTCCAGATCGTCGTCACGACGAAGGCCTTCGGGAGGCGTGCGCCGCCGGCTCGCTTCGCCTTCGGAAGGCCACTCCTGGATCGGGCACTGCCGAGAAAGAGCGCAGGAGGCGCAGAGTTTCGGTGCGCGCTTCTGCACCTGCCAGCGCGAGAAGCCGTAGGCCTTGGCGCTGCCGGCGCCGGTCGTCCACTGCCAGCCGAGTCGGTTGGCAGCGCGGGAGCCGTCGAGCAGCTCGCGAAAGAAACGATCCTCGCCGTCCTGCCAGCGCGCGCCGTGTCGCACGGTCCACTGCGACGCCATCCACATGCGCGTCTGGTTGACGACCCAACCGTCGGTCTCGAGCTCTTCGAGGTTCGTCGACATGCAGGCCATGTTGCGCGCCCACGGATCGATTGGCGCCGTCCGTTCGGGCGGATCGAAGCGCAGGCTCTTGCGGGTGCGCTCGCCGAGGCGGGCGTAGAGATGGCGGGCGTACTCCTGCCAGAGGAGCTCGTCGCGAAACTTGCGCACGTCGCGGGCCGGTCCACCCTCGACGGCATCCCAGGCGCGCGGCAGCGTCAGAAGTCCGTGGCGGATGTACGGCGAGAGAGCCGACGCGCCGCGCCGGGAGCAAGGCAGTACTTCGTTGCGACGCGCGGCGTAACCGCGCACGTCGAAGGAGGCCAACGCCGCGTCCGCGGCGGTCTGCCCGCCGCGGAAACGGGGACTGGCCGGAGCTTCGTCGCCCGCGAGGTCCAGCAGGTGCTGGTCGACCCAGGCTTCGGTGGCGCCGACTTGGGGAGTGGGGAGTTCGAGACCGCGCATGAGCGGCTCTTCGCTCCGCGACCCGGCTCGGATGGTGACGTCGCCTAACGGCCTCGACGTGTCTGGTCAGTCGCCGCGCAGAAGCTGATTCGGATCGCTGCGCATCGCCGAAGACGCGGGGACCAGGGCGGCGCCGACGCCGACGAAGAGCAAGATCAGCGCCGCCAGTGCCAGAGTGCCCGGTGCGATCTCGGGCACGTCGAAGAGCAGGTTCGCGATCAGACGTCCGGAGAGCGTGGCCAGGAGCGCGCCGAGAGCGAGCCCGAGCGTAACCAGGACCGTACCCTCTGTGAGCACGCCGCGCAGGAGCCTTCCGGGCTCGGCTCCGACCGCGGCGCGGATGGCGAGCTCGCGGCGCCTCGCGCTGACGCTCCACAACAGCATGGCGCCGACGCCGACCGTGGCGATCAGCAGTGCGAGGCCGGCGAACGAGCCGAAGAGCAGAGCATTGAGGCGCTGCGGCGCGATGCTCTCGTTGCGCGTCTCTTCGAGCGTCCGCAGATGCTCCAGCGGCCGCTCGGGATCGAGGCTGCGGAGCCGCTCGAGGACTCCGCCAGCGACGCGGTAGGGATCGTCCCCCTCACCGGCGCGCACGAGCATCGTGCTCGGTGCGAAAGACTGGCCCTCGGGGAGGTAGAGCGTGTGCTCGACGGGCTTGTCGACGCCGGTGACGCGCACGTCGGCAGCGACACCCACGACCGTCATCCACTCGGACTCGCCGCCAAAGAAACCGCCGAAGTCGTAGTTGATGCGCCGCCCGATCGGCTCTTCGTCGCCGAAGTAGAAGCGTGCCGCCGATTCGTTGACGACTGCAACGCGCTCCGCATCTTCGCGATCGGCGTCTTCGAACTCGCGTCCGCGCACCACGGCGATGCCGAGCGCCCGGAAGTAGCCCGGCGTCACCGTCTCGAACACGGTCGGCTGGGCGCGCGCTGCGTCGGGGTCGCCCTGGCCCTCGACCTTGATCGTCAGCGGCATCGCGCGGCTGCCGCCGAGCGGCGTCGAGCCGGTCATGGCGGCAGCCTCGACGCCGGGCAGAGCTTCGACCTCCTGCACGGCCTCACGAGTGAAGTTGCGCAGCACTTCCGGGGCGACGCGCGAGAACTTGGGGGCTTCGACGGTCAGCACCTGCTCCAGGTCGAAGCCGGGGTCGACGGCGTAGAGGTTGTACAGCGTGCGTCCGAGCTGGATCGAGCCGAAGAGAAGGAGGAAGGAGACGGCGAGCTGGCTGACGACGAGCGCCCGCTGCAGTTTGCTGCGTCCGACCGAACCGGCGCCGCGGCTACCGGCCGCGGACAGGCTCTCGGCGATGCGCTTGGCCGGCGCGGTGCCGGGCAGGAGCGCGAAGAGCGCCGCGCTCGCGACCGCGACGAAGAGCGTGACGAGCAGGACTCGGAGGTCGAGCGAGACCTCCGCGGAGCGGGTCGTGAGGGTGGCGGCGTAGGCGCGCAGCACGCGCAGGAGCGCAAAGGCGACACCGACGCCGAGCGCCGCGCCGATCAGCGCCAGCAGGAGGTTCTCTCCGAAGAAGTCGAAGCGCAGCCGCCCCGGTGCGCCACCGAGCGCCGCCCGCACCGAGGTCTCCCGTCGCTTGCCGAGGGCACGCACCATCGTCAGGTTGGCGACGTTGGCGCAGGCGATGAGCAGCACCAGCAGCGAGCCGGCGAGCGTTGCCCAGAGGACCGGTCGCGCCTGCTGTACGAGCTCGTCCTTCCACGGAACGACCTTGGTGGCGAGGCCGAGATCTTCAGGGTAGTCCTCGGGGTGCTCCGCGTGCAGGTTGGAGGCGATGCGCTCGAGGTCGGCGCGCGTCTGCTCGAGGGTGGCGTTCGCCTTGCGACGCGCGAAGACCGTCGTCATGCGATGGTTGCGGTCGTCCTGCATCGTCGCGCTGACGTAGTGATCGTTGCTGGCGTAGTTGGCGTAGAAGTCCTGGTTGCGCTCGCCCGCGGCGTAGTGCGCCCCGGGTGCCAGAACGCCGACGATCTCCGCAGACTTGGCCGTGAGATTGAGCTGCTGCCCGACGATCTTCGGATCGCCGCCGAGCTTGCGCTGCCAGTACTCGTAAGTGACGACAGCGACCGGAGCCGCTTCGCGCGGTTCGTCCTCGGGCAGGAAGAGGCGTCCGTCGAGCGCTCTCATGCCGAGCACGTCGAAGAAGTTGGCGGTGACGAGGCCGGCGACGGCCCGGTGCGGGTCACCGCGGTCGAGCACGTTGAAGGTCCAGTCACCGAACTCGACGACCTCTTCGAGCGTGCTCGACTGCTGGCGGTAGTCGTCGACTTCGACGAACGAGAAGCCGATGTCGTTCTGGCCCTGCAGCGTTGCCGGCTGCTGGATGGCGAGCAGTCGGTCCGCGTGGGGATAGGGCAGGGGCTGCAGAAGAATGCCCTGCACGAGGCTGAAGATCGCCGTGTTGGCGCCGATGCCCAGTCCCAGCGTGAGGACGAAGGCGGCGGCGAAGAGCGGCTCCCGCCAGAGAACGCGCAGCTTCTTGATCATCGTGGTTCCTCCGTTCTCGACCGTCGAGTCTTCGAGTGGCGCGCCGTCAGTCGGCGCGGCCGCGTCCCGCTTCACGGTCGGCCTGACGCTCTTGCCGTCGCTCCTCACCCATGCGTGCCAGCTCGGCGCGGTTGCTGTCGTCGACGCGCAGATAGCTGGCGCGCCAGTCGTCCCGCGGCCAGCGGTGCGGTGAGCGCACAGTCGTCTGAGGGAAGCGCGCTTCTTCGAGCACTTCCAGTGCGAGCTCGACGTTGGCGCGCTGCGTCGCCGCGTCGCCCGGCGGTCCGACCGGATTACCGAGCGGAACGTCGGAGAAGACGAAGCGCGGAACGGCGCAGTGCTCGACGATGTCCCGAGCGGAGCCGAGGAGGACGGTGGGAATGCCGTTCTCTTCGAGATGGCGCGCAGTCAGACTCACGGTCTGATGACAGACGGGTCACAGAGGAACGAGCAGGGCGACGTCGGCGCCGTCCTCACGGCAGCGGCGCAGAACCTCGGGCGCGTCGCTGGCGAGCGTGCGGCGCTGCGAGTACTCGGTCGGGATGCCGTGCATGCGCGTCGTCAGATTGCCGAGGCGGCCTTCGTCGACGAGGGCCTCGAGATGCGCGAGAGGAAAGTACGAGCCCAGGTCGTCGGTGTGCGTCGCCTCTTTGTGCCAGCTGAGGTCGTCGGTGTAGAAGCCTTCGGGCGGAGCGGTGCGCTCCACCGAGTGCACGCGTCGCGGCGGCCGGCGCTCGCCGGGCCGCCAGCCTTCGGGCGCGGGCTCGTTGGCCGTCGTGATCAGGACGAGACGCGATTCGGCGAGGGGTTTCGTCAGCGCTTGGAAGGGCGCTGCGTCGTGTCGTGCCCAGCGGTAGGACTTCTCGAAGCCCTGGGCGGCGTAATACTCGCGCGTGCGCTCCATGTACTGCACGGCTTCGCCGTACGCGCCGGCGCTTTCTTCTCTGGACGTCATCGGTGTCTCCTTCGCACCGCAAAGGGTACACCTCGCGAGGTCCGAGAGGCGGTCGTCCGGGTCGACCGGTCGGATTCGCGCCCGCGGACAGCGCGTTTCGTGCAGTGGCCGGCAGGCGAGCGCTCCCTTCGCCGGAGGCGAACCCTCGTCGCAGACGATTCCGCCCGCCTCGAAGACTGCGGCAGAGGTCGTTTCTACCGGCCGGTTGGACTTGTGCCGACCAACCGGTTGGACGCTTGACAGGGCTCTTCGGCGTCCTTACCGTCGAAGGGCGCTCCGGTTCTGGAGCGTGCTCACGAGGAGGTTTCGATGAGTCCACCCGACCACCTCGAGCTCCCGGCGGACTGAAGGCGTCACGCCGCTCGTTCGCCAAGGTCTTCATCCAAGGCCGAGACTTCGACGGGTCGCCGGGAGCTTCACCGTCGGACGCCGTGCCCCGTTCGCCAGGCACAGTCGACGAAGGGCGCCTGCTCAGGCCTGAAGCCGAGCCGCGCCGCCGACAGAGCATCGAGCCTCTTGGCTCTGGACGGGTTCCACGACGTCCACCCGAAGCGCAGGACCTCAGGGTCCAGCGCTTTCACGTTCGGCGTGGTGAGTACCACGCCTGCGCTCGCCACTCCGGTGCTCCGGCTGGCAGAGCCAGCCTGCGCGCCAAGCGAACGGAGACTACTAACTTCAGTCTGACGTCTCCGTTCGCCCCAGCGGCGAGCGACGGCCTCTCAGTTTGAGAAGGTAGGCGTCGTTCGCCTAGTCCAAGCTCGCTGCGCTCGCGTCGCTTGCCGGAGAGGATGCTGGCAGCTCTATGGCTCGCCGGGCAGGCACTTTGGTCCGGTCCCACGTCGCTGCGCTGCGGGATGACGCAGACAATCGTCGTCGCTTTCTCGAGTCGGTGCCGGTTCTAGCGAGTTGCCGAGCGACGCGGGCGTAGCCCGCTTGGAGCGCGGAGGCCTGCGAAGCGGGCCGGAGAATCGAAGTGAGCGAGCGCAGATGTGGCATCAGCCAAATTGAGCACGCATCCCAGGAGCGTAGCGACGTGGGACCGGTTGGCAGTCCGTGCCCCATCGGCCGAGCGCGATGCCGGGCGAAGCACGCAAAACGCCGAAGCGCAGGGATCCGTAGCGCGCGGCGCGATTCAGGAATCACTACCCCAGAGCTGCCGCAACCTCTGGTCTCTGCCGCAGCCGTAGCGGTACTGCTTGTAGTGCAGAGGGTTCTTCTCGTAGTAGTCCTGGTGGTAGTCCTCGGCGATCCAGAACTCGTCGAGCGCGGTGATCTCGGTGACGATCGGTTGGGAGAAGCGGCCCGAGTCGGCGATGCGGTTCCTGGACGCGACGGCAGCGGCCTTCTGCTGCTCGTCGTGGAAGAAGATGCCCGGGCGGTACTGCTGGCCGCGATCACAGAACTGGCGGTCGCCGGTGAGCGGATCGTGGTTGCGCCAGAAGACCTCGAGGAGCTGCTCGTAGCTGACCTTCTCAGGGTCGTAGGTGATCTGCAGCGCCTCGGTGTGACCGGTCCGGCCGTACGCGACCTCCTTGTAGCTCGGGTTCTTCTCGGCTCCGCCGGTGTAGCCGGAGATCGTGGACACCACCCCGTCGATCTTGTCGAACGGCGGCTCCATGCACCAGAAGCAGCCTCCGGCGAAGGTGGCCCGGGCCAGTCCCTCGGCCGGCGGTTGAGAGCTGACGGTGCCTTCGCCGGTGGCAGCGGCACCGCCGCCGGCAAAGGTCCAGCCGGCGGCGACGAGCGCTGCGGCGAGGAGGAGAAGTGCGGTCTTCTGTAGAGGCTTCATGGATACATCTCCGATGCTCCGGTCGAGCGGAGCTCTTTAGGTCCGGCGGCGCGCAAGCCGCCGCGAGGGGCGTTCAGCTCCTCAGATCGGGCAGATCTTCGCCCTTGACGATGAACTTGAGCGCGACGCCGTTGTTGCAGTAGCGCTTGCCGGTCGGGCGCGGGCCGTCACTGAAGACGTGGCCCTGGTGTCCGCCGCACCGGATGCAGTGATACTCGGTGCGCGGCAGCAGTAGCTTGAAGTCGCGCTTGGTGCCGATGTGCCCTTCGATGGGATCGAAGAAGCTCGGCCAGCCCGTGCCGCTGTCGTACTTCGTCTCTGAGGTGAAGAGCGGCAGGTAGCAGGCGGCGCAGACGAAGGTGCCCTCGCGCTTCTCGTCGTTCAAGGGCGACGTGAAGGGCCGTTCCGTTGCCTCTTCGAAGAGGACGGCGTAGGCGTCCGTCGACACCTGGTCGCGCCATTCCTCGTGGGGCTTGTCGAGTGGCTTGATCGAATCGAGGGTGTCGAGCTCGTTCATCTTGGTCCCTTTCGCCGTCGTGGCTGCGCGTGTGAGGCCCGCGGCTGCGAGGGCGCCGACCGCGAGTCCGGACGTCTGGAGAAGAAAGTGTCGTCGGTTCATCATGCCTCACGGGCTCTTGCGAGCGAAGTAAGTTTCAGGAGTAGACCTCGTTCTAGAGGTGGAAAGCGCGGTCGGCGAAGTCGGCGATGGCGCGGCTGGCTTCTCGTCGCGCGTACACCGGCTGTTACGTCGCCGAGCGAAGAGCGGTTTTCCGGAGCGCGAAAGGGAGGTCAGGGATGCGTGGAACGAATCAGCGAATCCTCGGTGTGCAGGCAGCTTGCCTGTTCTTTCTGAGCTGGGCTGCGGCGGCGCAGGAGCCGCTGCTCGACGTCGTGCGCTCCCTCGAGGGTAAAGAGAACGCGGAGCGCGTGGAGACGGCCAAGGAGTTCCTCGAGAACGCCGGTTTGTCTCCGCTGCTGCAGCCGTTCGAAGCCGAGGCAGCAGGGCAGGAGCTGTCGGGCACGAACGTGGTGCTGCGCATCGAAGGCACCGAGACCGCCCTCGCTCCGCTCGTGATCGGTGCTCACATCGACACGTCTCTCCTTCGCGGCAGCGACGGCTGGAGTCCCGGTGCGAGCGACAACGCATCGGGCTCGACCGTCGTCATGCATCTGGCGAAGTCCCTTGCGGCAGCGCCGCTGCGTCACTCCGTCGACGTTCTGCTCTTCGATCTCGAGGAGTGGGGCTTCCTGGGGTCGCGTCACTACGTCGGCACTCTCCAGTCGAAGCCGGCGGCGATGGTCAACGTCGACATCGGCACTTCGGGGCGGACGATCGCCTACGGGCCGAGCTTCGCGCCGGGCAACGAGGCGCTCTATGCCGTCGCCAAGACCGTCTGCAGCGAGCAGGAGGAGTGTCTCTCGTTCCGTTTGTATCCGCCGAGCGACGAGCGCAGCTTCCAGGCGGCGAAGATCCCGAACATCTCGTTCGCGGTGCTGCCGCGAGTCGAGGCGCACCAGCTCTGGCTTCGCCTGAATGGGGGCCAGGAGTCGGGCCTCGAAGAAGGCTTCCTGCCGGCCGTCGCAAATCGCATTCACACCGCCGACGACACCAGCGATCACGTCGAAGAGGAGTCTCTGGCGACGCTCCTCGACTACCTCGACCGCTACGTTCGTCTGCTCGATACCGAGATCGACTGACGAAGGGCGACGGAAGACGAGTCTCCGTATCGAGGGCCTTCCTTCGTCATGGGAGGCCCCAGGAGGACCCGGAGATCAACGTCGGTCGTGAGGGTCGTGGTGCCCGGCTCGATGCCCAGCGCGGCGAGCGGAGCGAGCATCGAAGAGTCGAATGAAGTCGAGTCCTCTTGTTGTGTGTCTTCATTCGCCATGGCGGAGTCGCCGAAGGGGACGGAGATCGACATCGGTCGTGAGGGCCGTGGTACCACCACGGCTCGATGCCAAGCGAGGCTCGCGGAGCGAGCATCGAGCGCGGAGTCCCCGAAGGGGACGGAGATCGACATCGGTCGTGAGGGCCGTGGTACCACCACGGCTCTCACGACAGGTCGTAGCCCATCGCTCGCAGGCACTCCATTTCGCGCTCGAAGGTGTAGTCGCGTGTGCGGTAGGTCGGCAGGTCGGATGGGGTCTGCTGGAGGCGGGGCGCCTCGCCGGCAGCGAGAAGGCGAACGGCTTCGACGAACAGGTC
>JBCCLJ010000068.1:0-29707 GCA_039026915.1 Acidobacteriota bacterium | reverse complement strand
GGGGAGATTTTCATGATGCCGGAGACAGGACCCGGCTCGACCTACCACTACCTCGGTGCCGAGGCGAAGGAGCGTGACGGCTGGGAGTCGGTGGGCGACATGGGTTGGATGGACGAAGATGGCTACCTGTACCTCAGCGACCGCCAGACCGACATGATCCTCCAAGGCGGCGCCAATATCTATCCAGCCGAGATCGAGGCGGCCATCGAATCGCACCCTGCCGTCCGCTCGAGCGCGGTCATCGGTCTGCCGGACGAGGATCTCGGCAACCGCGTGCACGGCATCGTCGATGCCGTCGAGGAGGTCACTGAAGAGGAGCTCCTCGAGCACCTCGCCGAGCGCCTCGTGCGCTACAAGATTCCGCGCAGCGTGGAGTTCGTGAGCGAGCCGCTGCGTGACGATGCGGGCAAGGTGCGGCGGTCGGCGCTGCGCGCTGCTCGTCTCGGCGACGGCTAGTCGCTCTCCGGATCGCGCGTGGCCGCGCCGCTTTCGGTCCTGCCGCACAGCCAGTCGAGAAGTTCCGGATTCTGCTCGGTCGGGTAGGTGTGCGAGAGGTCGTCGACCTCGCAGTACTCGAGGTCGGCGCCCAGCGCCGTCAGCTCTGCGGCCGCCGTGCGCGCGGTGTCGACCGGGAACATCCAGTCGAGGGCACCGTGGACCAGCCGGATGCGCCGCCCTCGAGCGTTCTTCTGCTGTTGCGGAGTGAGCGGCGGCAACACCCCCGAAATCGGAGCCAGATGGGTGAAAGGCGAGGCCTCCTGCAGACCGAGGAGGTAGCTGAAGGTGCCGCCGTCGGACATGCCGGTCAGCAGGATGCGCTCGGCGTCGATGGGTAGGCGACGTCGCGTGGCTTCGACGATCGTCAGCAGGTTGGCGCCGTCGGTCGCCGGGCTCATCAACGACCAGGTCCGATCGAGCGACGTCGGTGCCACGACGACAGCGCCCTTCGTCCGCGCGGCGGCGACCCACCACCAGAGCGCGTCCCGACCGTGTCCGCTGCCGCCGTGCAGCGCGACGACGAGCGGATGAGGGCCGCGGTGATCCTGCGGGAAGGGGTTGAAAATCGAAAAGCCGCCCCGCTGTTGTGACTCGTTCTCGACGTGACCGATACCCCTCTCCTCGGCGGCTGCCGAAAAGAGCTGCTGCTGCTCCGCATCGTCCTTCGAGGCGCTGAAGAAGTCAGAGAGGGGCCGTAGCTCCGTGCGCAGTGGGAAGAGCAGCTCGTGGGCACGGTGTCTCGAGCGCAGCGCCCGATAGAGCTCGAACAAGGCTCGCGGATCGCCTGAGCGCTCTGCGAAGGTGAGCATCGCTCGTTGCGTTGCGCGGGCCGCTTGGAGCATCGTCAGTCCGTCGTCGCGTCGCTCCGTTGGCCACTCGAGCGGCTCGATGCGCTCGAGAGCGCGAGCGAGCTCTCCGGCGCCCGCTGCGAGATGAGTGCCGATCGTCGCAACACGTTGCGGATCCAGATGACGCGCGGCAGTATCGAGCGCCTGGAGGCCGCCGAGAAGGCGAGCGAGCAGTTCCGCGAGGGCGTCTCCGAGGGTCTCGTTCATGCTGTGCGGCGGCCGGGTTGCTCTGCACGAGCCGCCGTGGAGCCGGCTCGTTTTCGGGGTCTTCGTTGTTTGCCATCATAGGAAACTGTCGGCCTCCCGGAGGCGTCGGGTCCGGGCCACCTGCGGAAAGGGTTGTCACGGGGTGACCAGTCTGGTGAGAATCGGTCAGTTGGTGCAGGACGGGGGAAGGCCTTGCTGAAGATTCTCGATGGCGGCATGGGAGCGGAGCTGGCGGCTCGGGGGATCACCGAGCGGGGCGGCTTGTGGTCGGCCGGTGCGCTCTTGAGCGCGCCCGAGGCGGTGTATCAGCTGCACGTCGACTATCTGCGTGCCGGCGCGGACATCGTCACGACGAATACCTACTCGACGGTGCCGAGCTACCTGACCAAGGCGGGCCTGGCAGATCAGTTCGACGAGCTCGCGGCGCTCGCTGCTTCGCTCGCGCGCCGCGCTGCGGATCGCGCCGGAGCAGCGGTCGCCGGATCGCTGCCGCCGCTCAACGAAAGCTATCGGCCGGACCTCGTGCCTTCCTCCGACGTCGCGCGACCGATCTATCGCGCCTTGGCGATGGCCCTCGAGCCCGACGTCGATCTCTTCCTCTGCGAGACGATGTCGAGCGTTCAGGAGGCACGGAACGCTGCGATCGAAGCCGTCGAGGTCTCGCTGCGCGGGCGTCGCCAGCCCGTCTATGTTTCGTTCACTCTCGGTGACGCAGCCGGCAGCGGTCTGCGCAGCGGCGAGTCGATCGAGTCGGCGATTGGCGGCCTTGCCGATCTGCCGATTGCGGGAGTTCTACTGAACTGCTCGCCGCCGGAGTCGCTGGAGGCGGGACTCGAAGAACTCCGCTCGCTGTCTGACGTGAGAGTCGGTTGCTATGCCAACCGCATGGCCGAGGTCCCCGATGGATGGACTCTCGATAACGACCTCATCATCGACTACCGCGAGGATCTGTCGTCGGCGCTGCTTGCGCAGTGGGCGCGTCGCTGCGTCGAGCGCGGTGCCGAGATCATCGGCGGTTGCTGCGGCGTCTCCCCGCGCGACATTGCGGTCGTCGTCGAAACGTTGAGGTCCGCTAGGGCTTCCCGCTGAAAGAAGGGCTGACGCCATGTTTCAAGGTCCGCCGGTCGCAGATGCGCTCGACGCTCTGCCCCAGAGGGGGCTGACGCCTCGCCTCCTCAAGGGGCTCGATCTCGTCGCGCCGGGAGAGTGGACGAATCCGACGTCGTTCGACCGCCTCGTGCGCGAAGTGAGTGGCGAGACGTCGAAGCGGCGTCTGGCGACGATTCGGCAGACGGCCGACCGCATCGACGCTGACCCCAAGGAGGACTATCGCCGCGCGCTCTGGGTCTTCCAGACGGTCGATCGCGTCGACAAGGCGATCGCTACCGCAGCGGTCGCCAACAAGCTCGGCGAGAAGCTGCGCATGCTGCGCTTTCTCAAGAGGCTGACGCCGAAGTCCGATACGGCGCAGTCGGTCGATCTGGTCATGAAGCTGGGAGCCGAGGCGGTTGCCTTCGGTGTGCTGCACGGCCTGCCGAAGGACGGTGTCGTCGACTTTGGTCGCCGGCTGACCGGCTACGGCGGAGAGAACCTGCTTCGCATCGGTGCCGTGCTGGCGATCGACGGCGCTCTGCCGCTCGGCAACGAGTTCTGGGACGTCGCTCGCACTCGCCTGGCTTCGTCGAAGGTGACGGCCTTTCGTCAGAACGCCGTCTACCGGCGTCTCAAGGATCTGCTTCCGGGACGCACGGAGTCGGCGCGGCTCGACGCCCTGCGGGAGATGTACGACAGCTCGACGGACTGGATCTCGGAGTTCGCGAGCTCGCGCGGTCTGAGTCGCGACGGCGTGCTCGGTCGCGTCTCCCGCTTCGTCTCCCTGAACGACAGCAAGCTCGACTACGTCAGCGCATTCATCGACGCCTCGACCAACTACTTTGCGCACACCGGGACGCAGACGGTCGCACTGCAGCTGATCGAAGAAGCGATCGAGGAGGCGCCGCGCGAGGTCGTCAGCCGTCCGGCCGATCTTCCGGCTCTTGCTTCACCTTCGCAGGGATCTATCAAGCAGCGCCAGCGGCGGGAGCTCGAGGCGCTCAAGGAGCGGCACCGGCGAGAGAAGGAAGAGCTGCAGTTGCGCCATCGACACCAGGAGGACAGGCTGCGCGAGGGCTTCTGGAGTGAGGGCCAGCCGCCGCCGGCGCCGAAGGTCTCGGCGCGACGCGGCAGGCGCCCGCGTCGCTGGGTCGATCAGGTTCGCGAAGGCTACGTCGGCGGCGGGCGTCGTCGCCGACGCTGATCTCAGGACGCGGGTCGCACGAGACGCGGTCCAGGAGAGGGCCGTCGAGCGAGCACGGCGCGGATCTTCTCGGCAAGCGCGTCGCGGGTGACGGGCTTCGGCAGGAACTCGAAGTTGGCCGTGATGCCTTCCTCGGCCAGACCCGCCGAGTAGCCGGAGGTCAACAGCGCCTTGAGGCCCGGACGAAGCCGTCGCGCTTCGATGACGAGAGAGCGGCCGTCCATGCCGGGCATGACGACGTCCGAGAGAAGGAGGTCGATCTGCTGCTCGGCGTCGTAGCAGAGCTCGATCGCATGATGCGGGTCGAGAGCGACGAGCACGTGGTAGCCGAGATCTTCGAGGGTTCTCTGGACCAGACGGCGCAGCATCGGCTCGTCTTCGACGAGCAGGATTGTCTCGCTGCCCTGAGGTGCCGGCTGCTTTCGCTTCGCCTCGGCGAGGCTCTGCGGAGCCTTGGCGTACTCCGGTAGATAGATGTAGAAGGTCGTGCCGGCGGGGCTCGATTCGAGGTCGATGTGTCCACGGGACTGCTTGACGATGCCGTAGACCGTGGCGAGGCCCAGCCCGGTGCCCTCCCCTGGGGCTTTCGAGGTGACGAAGGGCTCGAAGACGTGATCGAGGATCTCGGCGGGGATGCCGTTACCCGTGTCGGTCACGCGGAGCTGCAGGTAGTTGTCCTTGTCGAGCTGCGCCTTGGCCTTTGGAGAGAGGTACTCCCAGGCTCTCCGCCGACAGGCGATCTGCAGCCGGCCGCCGCGCGGCATTGCGTCGCGGGCATTGACGCACAGGTTGAGCAGGATCTGCTCGACCTGGCTGGGATCGGCGTCGACGATGAAGCGCTTCCCTGGAAGATCGATGTCGAGCTCGATCGCGCTGCCCATCGTGCGGCGCAGGAGCTCGGTCAGGGAGTAGACCGTCTCATTGAGGTCGAGCGGCTGTGTCTGCAGCACCTGACGTCGAGCAAAGGCCAGAAGTTGACGCGTCAGTCGCTGGGCTCGGCGTGCGGCATCCTTGATCTCGTCGAGGTGCTCGACGATCTCCTCGCTCGGCGCGGTCTCTGCGACCTCGGCGCCGCAGAGGATGATCGACAGCATGTTGTTGAAGTCGTGGGCGACGCCGCCAGCGAGCTGGCCGACAGCCTCGAGCTTCTCGGCGGCTTGAAGCCGTTGCTGAGCGTCGAGGAGAGCACGCTCGTAGTTGTGACGCTCGCGCGCGTGCTGGAGGATCCGGCGCAGCGCCAATCGGGTGACGTTGCCGAGGACCAGGTAGTCGTAGGCGCCGGCGCGAATCGCCTTTTGCGCCATCTCCTCTTCGTCCTGCGTCGACGTGACGAGGATCGGTGGTGTCTCGGATTTGGTGCTGGCGAGGCGTTGGATCGATTCGAGACCCCGAGAGTCGGGCAGGTCGAGCCCGAGGATGGCGATACCGAAGCGATTCCCCTCGCTCGAGGCCTCGGCGAGAGCCTCGCGGGCCTCGCTCATCGACCGCGTCCGCACGAGCTGCAGATCCATCTTCGTCTCGCGCAGAAGGCTGCGGAGCGACCGCGCCGTCGTATCGGAGTGCACGAGGAGGAGAATCCTGAACGCCGATTCTTCGGTGGGTTGGCTCATCGTAACTCTCGTATTCCTAGAATTCCTAGACACTTCGTTTTATCATAGATAAAGTATAAAAACTCGTTTCACTAGATTTGCCGCATTGCCAAACCGAGTGAGTCGGAGGCCCGATCGGCTCGCTCCAGCCCCACGAGGCTCAAGTCCACCATGACCGAGACCGTCGACCCCTCAGGCCCCAAGGACCTTCTCCTCGTCGAGTCCAACGAGGCCGATGCGTCGCTCCTGCAGCAGTGGGTCAGCGAGACGCCCGACCTGGGTCGAGGCGTTCTGCGCGTCAGCACGATGGCCGAGGCCTTCGAGGCGATCGAGAAGAGTGATTTCGACGCAGTTCTTCTCTCGTTGGAAGTCTCCGACGCCCACGGTCTCGCGACCCTGGAAGAAATGCGCCGCCGGAGTGCCGACGTGCCGCTCGTCGTCCTCGGCACCTCCGAGAACGGCGTCGCCGGAACCGAAGCCGTGGCAGCGGGGGCGGACGACTTCGTCAGCAAGGAGAGCTGGTCGAGGGCGCCCGTCGCGCAGTCGATCCGGTTTGCGATGCTGCGCCGACTGCCGGCCGCCTTCAAAGCTCCGACGCTGCGAGACGGCCTCACGGGGCTGCACAACCTCTCGGCTTTCGGCGTCATTGGCGAGCACACGATGCACACGGCGCGGCGCCTGGGCACCTCGGTGGCCGTCGCCGTGGTGTCACCCCTGGGACCGGAGGGGCAGCAGCTCGATCGCGTGGAGCTCACCCACGCGCTGCAGGCCTCCGGCCGTCGACTGCGAGGCTCGTGTCGGCAGTCCGACGTTGTCAGCAGGGTCTCCGCCGATCAGATTGCGGTGCTGGGCATCGTCGAAGGCGCGGAGGGGGGCGAAGCGCTGGTGTCCAGGACGCTCGAAGAGATCGCCAGAGCCGGAGTCCATCGAGGAGTCCGCTGGTTGTCCGGCCTGTCCGTTTCTCGAGCGCAGCGCTCCTTGAGCCTGGAGGGATTGCTGCGCCGAGCCGTCAAAGATCTGGAGGGTGCGAGCCGAAACCTCGCACGTCGTCAGTTCGAAGGGCAGGTCCGTCTTCCGGAAGGCACAGCCAAGGCCTGATCGGCGCTCCACGGTCCGTTGTAGGACTTGGTGAAGGCCCTGTCGGCGGGGTCCGAGCACGGCACAGACCTTTGCCGACTGACGTGCCGGCGCCATCCTGCGAAGGTTCTCGGCGGGAGACGCGAGCCATGATCAGCATTTCGAACAAATCCCTGAACGCCAGCATGAACAGCGGGGGCCCGAGCGGCGGCCACGCAGACCAGGTGCGACGCATTCTCTTCGTCGACGACGAACCTCAGGTCCGCCACCTCTTCAGTCGTCAGCTCGAGCGCTACGGCTACTCGGTCGATCTGGCCGAGAGCCCGAGCGAGGCGCTGGCGCTCGCTGCCGACCATGAGTACGGTGCCGTGGCGACCGACATGCGCATGCCCGAGATGGACGGCGTCGAGCTGATTGCGCGCCTGCAGGATCAGCGGCCGGGCACGGCCACCGTCCTCATCAGCGGCGATCGCAGCCTCGAGCTTCCCGACGACGGCTGGATCGACAGGACGCTGGTCTCCGTGATTCCCAAGCCTTGGAATCTCACCGAGCTCTTGGCTGCCGTCACTCGAGCCCAGCAAATCACTTCGCAACATGCCGCTGCACTCGCCGCCGAAGCCGACGTCGATTTCCGCCTGCTCTTGCTCTCCCAGGGTTCGACGACGCGACAGCTGGTCAGCAGATCGCTCGAAGCGGAGGGCGCCAGCGTCGATCTTCGCGTGGCCAAGACTGTGAGCGAGCTGCTCGAAGCCTGTTCGGAGAGCGAGTGGCAAGCGCTCCTTCTCAGCGCCAGCCATCCCGAGCTCGACGATCCAGCGTGCCGGGCGGCGATCGGCCGCATGGCTGCTCCGAGGATCCTGATCCAGAATTCCGCCGCAGGTCCGAGCGACTTTCCGGCGTCCGACAGCCTGACCGTCGAGGAGCTCGCCGACGCGACCCTGCTACGCGTGCTTCGCTACGCCGTCGAACGCCAGAAGACGCAGAGCCGCCTCGAGGAGCTCAAGTATCGCGACGGTCTCACCGGTCTCGGCAACCGCGATCACTTCAGAGCACGCTTGAAACACACCCTGGCTCGTTCGCGCAAGCGGCGGGAGCAGCTGGCGGTGATCTTCCTCGACGTCGATCGCTTCAAGGAGATCAACGACGGCTGGGGACACTTTGCCGGCGACGCGGTGCTGATCGAGATGGCGGAGCGACTCGAGGAGACGTTCGCAGGCTGTGCGGCCTTGGCCCGTCACGGCGGTGACGAGTTCGCCTTGCTTCTCGAGAACATCGACGGCGCAGCCGAAGCGGAAGAGGCCGCGGCCCGTATCTGCAAGATCTTGAGCCTGCCTTTCCATGTCGCCGGTGAGCGCATCGAGTCCTTCGCCAGCGTTGGTGTCTCGCTCTTCCCGGAGCACGGCGACACCGAGGAAAAGCTCCTGCGACTCGCCGAGAAGGCCGTGTACCAGGCCAAGGTGAAGGGAGGGCGCTCGTACCAGTTCTACGAAGGAACCGATGTCCCGGAGCCGGCCCGATTCCTTGTCGAGCGCGAGCTCAGAGAGGCTCTCGAGCGCCGCGAATTCGTCCTTCACTATCAGCCCCAGCTGGACCTCGCGACCGGCCGCTTCTCGGCCATGGAAGCGCTGATCCGATGGCAGCGACCGGACGGGGAAATGGTGCCTCCCGGGCGCTTCATCCCGTCGCTCGAGGAGACCGGTCAGATTCGCGACGTCGGTGCCTGGGTGGTCGACCGCAGCTGCCGCCAGCTCGCCGAGTGGCGCGATCTCGGCTTCGACGATCTCAGTATGTGCTTCAACGTCTCGCCACGTCAGTTCGAGGACGGCCGTTTTCCACATCTCGTCCGCGCGGCCCTGGAACGCTACGAGCTCGCGCCGCAGAGGCTGGAAGTCGAAGTGACGGAAGAAGTCACGATCCGCGACGTCGCCGGCAGTCGAGGACAGCTGGAGAGCCTGCGGCGCATGGGTGTGGCGGTCGCGATCGACGACTTTGGCACCGGCTACTCGTCGCTGGCCTATCTCCACCGCTTTCCTCTCGACGTGCTCAAGATGGACCGATCGTTCATCGGTGAGATCGAGGAGTCTCCGGACTCGAGAACGCTCGTCGAGCTGATCATCACGCTCGCGCACAAGATGCATCTCGAGGTCGTTGCCGAGGGCGTCGAGACGGCGCAGCAGTTGAAGTTCCTCCGCCGCGAAGGCTGCGACCGCTCGCAGGGTTTCTTCCATTCGCGGCCGGTGCCGGCCAACGAGATCGTCCGCCTGCTGAGTGACTCGAGGCTCTCCGCCGCCGGCTGAGCCAGACCTTCGTGAAGCTCGCCCGTCCGACGGTGATCCTCGGCGGATGTGCTGGGTACGGATCCGCGGCGGGCTCAGGCCGGAGCGTTCTCCGGCAGCAGCTCCTCACCTCGGCCCAGTGTCTCCTGAACCCATATCCTCAAAGCTCGATCGCGGTCCTTGACCTCTTCGCTGCGCTTGGCGACGTTGCGTAGAACCAGCGACATGCGCTGGTTCCCCTGGAAGCGCTCCTGGTGTCGGTCGAGGTAGTTCCAGTAGAGCGGAGTGATCGGGCAGTCCTTCTTGAAGCGACAGTTCTTGCAGTAGTCGCCCATCCGCCGAATGTAGGCAGAGCCCGAGACGTACGGCTTGGTGGTCATGACGTCACCGACGGCGTACGTTCCCATGCCAAGCACGTTGGGTTCGACGACCCAGTCGTACGCATCGGCGTACGCGACCCAGAACCAATCGGTCAGCTGACGCGCGTCGACATCGAGCAGCGTCGCCAGGTTCGACAGGATCATGAGCCGGTTGATGTGATGGCTGTAGGCCTCCTTCATCACCCCGTCGACCACATGATCGAGGCAGGCGATACCGGACGGTTCACCCCAGAAGGCGGGGGGGAGATCGATCGCCCCCTCGAAGGGCTGTGGTGCGACTCCGCCGCCGTCCGGCGGCACGTCGGCAGCAGCTTCGGCGTCGGTGCCTGCGAGCCGGTTCCAGCCCGCGTCACCCGGTGATGCCAGCAGTTCGCCGGCCGCGGCCAGCGTGCGGAAGCCGTCGGTCTCGCGGTGTACGTGGCGAACGAACTCGCGCCAGCCGATGATCTGGCGAAGGAAGCCTTCGCGACTGGAGAGCGGAATCTCGGGACGATCGGCGACGTCCTGAACGACGCGCTGGGGCAGCAGGCGGTGCAGGTTGAGGAGTGGAGAGATGCGCGTGTGAAAGAGCGTCGAGGACTGCAGGCTCATGGCGTCTTCGTACGGGCCGAAGGACTCCATGCAGTGCTCCAGCGCCCAGTTCCATTGGCGTTCGGCGTCCTGCTGCGTGGCGGGCAGAAGATGGGTGTCGATCTCGCCCGGATGGTGGGCGAAGACGGTCTCGACGAGCTCGACGACCTCGAGCGTGACCGCGTCGGGTTCGAAGCGCGGCAGCTCCGGCGCCGGCGGGTCACCCTTCCAGCGCTTGCGGTTGTCGCCATCGAAGCTGAAGCGTCCGCCCTCCGGCTTGCCGTCTTCCATCAGCAGGCTGGTGCTGCGACGAACGCCTCGGTAGAAGCGGTCCATCCGCCACGGCGGCTCGTCGCCGGTCCACTCCACGAATTGCTCGGGCGTCGTCAGCCAGCCTTCGTGCGCGACGACCTCCAGCTTCCTCTCGGCCGCCAACTCGGCGAGGTTGGCCCGTAGCTCTCGCTCGGCGGGCTCCATGACCGTGAGCGGTCCGAGTTCGTCGATCGCGCAGCGAAGTGCGCTGGCGTAGCTTTTGTGGGAGACGAGGTAGCGCACCGCGTAGCCGGCCGCTTGCGCCTCGAGAGCGAACTGCCGCTGGTTGGCGAGGAGGAGCGCCAGCTTCTGCTTGTGGTAGGGGCGAAGCCTCGGCTTCCACGTCGTTTCGACGAGCACCAGGCCGACGTTGCGCGCGGGGCCTTCAGCGTGCGGTCCGACAGCCAGAGTCAGCTGATCGTAGGGCAGGAAGAACCAGCGCCTTCCCGTCTCGTCGAGCTCCCGCGCATTGGCCGAGAGCGCACGGGCGAAGACGCCCTCCTGATGATCGGCGTGTGGGAGTTGGAGCGTCATCACCAGGGAAGTCTCTCTCCGTCCCAAGCGAAGAAACGTCCGGAGTCTTCGGGCTCCAGGCCCGAGAGGACGTCGAGCATCGAGGTGGCCGCGGCGTCCGTCCCGCGCAGCTGTCCGGCGGGTAAGCCCGCCTGAAAAGGTTGCGAGAGCGGCGTGTCGACCGTGCCCGGATGTAACGCGACGCAGAGGCTCTCCCGCCGTGTCCGCTTGAGCTCGATCGCCGCGCAGCGCAATCCCTGGTTGAGCGCCGCCTTCGAGCAGCGGTAGGAGTACCAGCCGCCGAGGCGATTGTCTTCGATGCTGCCGACGCGCGCGGAGAGCGCTGCGACGACGACGCGCCCGCGCCGGGGCAGCAGGGGCTCGAGGTGTTGCAGGAGGAGCAGTGGTCCTGCGGCGTTGACCGCGAAGGCTCGGCTCAGGGCGTCGGCGTCGAGATCCGCGAGTTTCTTCTCCGGCGTCATGTCCGCGGCGTCGTGCAGAAGTCCGCTGGCGACCAGGACGAGTCGCAGAGGGGGAAGGGAGCCGATCTCCGCCAACGCTCCCATCGTTTCCGGGGCCTGGAGGTCGACCGGAAAGAAGGGGCCGCCGGTGTCGGGAGCGGTTCGTCCGGCAGCGACAGACTCGACGCCGTCCTGCCCCTCGAGAGCCCGATGGAATGCGGCGCCGATCCCGCCCGTAGTACCGAAGGTCAGAGCGGTCATAGGCCGTTCGAAGCCCTGCAAGAGTCTCTGTGCCGCGGCACGGGAAGCGTCGAGTGCACTGGGGGGGCCGAGCGGCAAAGTCTCCATGAACCCGGCTTCGGCGTTCTGACAACATCGGATGTCGTCGCACGTAGAGAAAGACGAAGGAGCGCCAACGATGCTGAACCCTGTCCGTCCCGTCGATTCGAATCTCAGAGGGCGAGTCCTTCTGTTCCTGGCTCTCGCCCTGCTGGTCGCCGGCTCGACCCGGGCCGCGACGACCGTCGACGCCGAGTCCGCCCTGGAAGGCTTCGATGCCTGGGTCGAAGGGGTCATGGAGGACTGGCTCGTTCCGGGCCTGGGAGTCGCTGTCGTTCAGGACGGTGAACTGGTTTTCGCCAAGGGCTACGGCAAGCGCGATCTGGAGGCCGGCCTCGACGCCGACGGCGACACTCTCTTTGCCATCGGCTCGAACAGCAAGTCGTTCACGGCGACGATTCTCGGCATGCTCGTCGACGAGGGGGAGCTCGAGTGGGACAAGCCGGTGATCGAGTACATGCCGGACTTCAGGCTCCACGATCCGGTGGCGACGGCCGGACTCACCCCGCGGGATCTGGTTTCCCACACCTCCGGACTGCCCCGGCACGACGCGGTCTGGTACGGCGCCGACCTGACGCGTGAGGAGATCTTCGCGCGTCTTCGCTACCTGGAGCCGTCGAAGTCCTTTCGCGAGGCCTTCCAGTACCAGAACCTGATGTTCATGACCGCGGGGCTCCTGGCCGAGCGAATCACCGGGCAGACGTGGGAGGAGCTGGTCGAGGCGCGCCTCTTCGAGCCGCTCGGCATGGAGCGCTCCAACTTCTCGGTCGACGCCATGGCGGCCGATCCGAACCACGCCGTCGCCCACATGGACGTCGATCGGGTCTTGGAGAAGATCCCCTTCCGCAACATCGACGAGATCGGCCCGGCTGGCTCGATCAACTCGTCGCCGGCGATGATGGCCAAGTACGTTCAGTTCCATCTCGACAACGGCAAGGTCGGAGACGAGCAGCTGCTCGAAGAGGCGACGTCGCGCACGATGCAGAGCCCGCAGATGGTCATGACGGGGCCGATTGCTGCTCGGTCCGCCGATCCCGAGCTGGGAGCGCCGAGCTACGGTCTCGGTCTGATGGTCTCGAGCTATCGCGGCCATCCGCACGTCATGCACGGCGGCGGGATCGACGGCTTCATCTCGGCGATGGAGTGGTTGCCGCAGGACGATATCGGCGTCGTCGTGTTGTCGAACACGTCCGGCCAGGGCGGCGCCGTCACGACCTTCGTCGTGCGTAACGTCTTCGATCGCCTGCTCGGACTGGAGCCGATCGACTGGGCCGGTCGCGCGGCGGAGCAGCGCAAGCAGGCGGAGGAGATGGCGGCCAAGGTGAAGGCGGAAGCAGACGCCGCCCGCCGTCAGGATACGAGCCCCTCACACGATCTGGCCGACTACGCCGGCAGCTACGAGCACCCAGCGTACGGCCGCGTCGACGTCGAGATCGAAGGCGGCGCGCTGCGCATGAGCCGCTACGACATGCAGGCGCCGCTCGAGCATTACCACTACGACATCTTCACGGTGCCCGCCGATCTGCAGGGTCCGGCCTCGGCCCTCGCCGGACTCAAGGCGCGCTTCGACTACGACAAGGCGGGCAACGTCAACCGGCTCGAGCTGCCGCTCGAACCCGCCGTTGGCGACATCGAGTTCTCACGCATTGCCGATGAGGCGATGAGTGAGGCGGCCTTCCTGGAGCGGCTCGTCGGCGAGTACGAGCTGGCTGGTCAGGTCGGAACGGTGGCGATGAAAGGGTCGGACACGCTGACGCTGTCGCTGCCCGGTCAGCCGCAGTACACGCTGGTGCCGAAGCAGGGCACCTCGTTCAGCCTCAAGGGGCTGCCCGGCTTCCTCGTCGAGTTCAAGCTTCCCGAAGGTGAGGGCCCAGCTCAGAGCGTCGTCTTCCAGCAGCCGAACGGCACGTTCACCGCGACCCGCAAGGAGTAGGCGGAGCCGCTGCTAGAACGGACGCTCGGGCCCGATCGGCACGATACCGCTGGGGTTGAGCACGCGGTGGCTGCCGAAGTAGTGGCGCTTGATGTGGTCGAGGCTGACGGTCTCGGCGATTCCGGGAACTTCGTAGAGGTCGCGAAGGTAGCGTGACAAGTTCGGATAGTCCGCGATGCGCCGCAGGTTGCACTTGAAGTGGGTGTAGTAGACGGCGTCGAAACGGATCAGCGTGACGAAGAGTCGCCAGTCGGCCTCCGTTGGCTCGTCGCCGACGAGACAGCGCTTCAGACCGAGCCGCCCTTCGAGCGCGTCGAGCGTCGAGAAGAGGGCGCGGAACGCGTGCTCGTAGGCTTCCTGGGTTCGCGCGAAACCGCAGCGGTACACCCCGTTGTTGATGTTGGTGTAGACCACCTCGTTGACGCGATCGATCGCTTGCCGCTGGGGTTCGGGGTAGAGCTCGACGTCCGCAGCGGCCAACTCGCCGAACGCCGAGTTCAGCATGCGCAGGATCTCTGAGCTCTCATTGTTCACTGCGGTGCCGGCGACCTTGTCCCAGAGCACCGGGACGGTGACGCGGCCCGTGAAGTTGGAAGCCGCCGTCGTGTAAACCTCATGGAGATTCTGTTTGCCGAGTACGAGGTCGCCGGTACACAGCGCCGTGCCGTCGGAGTTCTCGAA
This sequence comes from Acidobacteriota bacterium, assembly GCA_039026915.1. Lineage (GTDB taxonomy): Bacteria > Acidobacteriota > Thermoanaerobaculia > Multivoradales > Multivoraceae > JBCCLJ01. The sequence continues at coordinate 15,727 of JBCCLJ010000068.1, read as the reverse complement.
GGTCCAACCTTCCTTGCCCGACAGCGGGTGCACGACGGAGACGCCGATGTGCTCTTCGAGGCCCTTGAGCTTGCGACCGATCAGCGTTCGATGGGCCCAGGGGCAGGCGAGCGACAAATAGAGGTGATATCTCTGGCTCTCCGGCGGATGCGCCCCGCCCGCTTCGATGCGGTTCCGGAAGGTGCTCGTCACCCGAACGAACTCGCCCGTGTCCGAGCTCGGAACCGCGTCCTCCGGCCGCCAGCGGCCCGCTTCCAGGTAGCCCATGGGGGCATCCTAGTTCACGGCGACGACCGGGCGCGGCGCGTCAATCGCTGGTCGAGTCTGCGCTCGAGGTCTGGCCTTCCGGCGGTGTCGCCAGCGCGTCGAGTGCCTCCCAGCCGCCGCCGAGGGCACGGTAGAGTGCGATCGCGCGCTGCGCCCTGCCAATGCGAGCCAGAGCGTGGCCATCGTCGGTCTGCGTCTGCGAACGCTGGGCGTCGAGCAGATTGAGGAAGTCGGTGAGTCCCTCATCGAAGAGGATCTGCGCCAGCTCGGTCGCCTCCTGGCCTGCCTCGGCAGCCCTGCTGAAGGCTTGCTCCTGGTTCTTCGATTCGGCGTAGCCGACGAGAGCCGTCTCCACTTCGTCGAGTGCGCCGAGCACGGCGCTCTGCCAGTTGGCCGAGGCGATCTCGTAGCGTGCTCGCGCCGATTCGACGGCTGCCTTGAGCTGTCCGCCGCGGAAGATCGGCAGATCGATGCGGGGACCGTACGTCCACGTTCGGCTGGCTGCCTCGAGCAGATCGGAGAGGCTTCCCGCCTCGAAGCCTCGGCTGCCGCCCAGGCTGACGATCGGAAAGCGGTCGCCGATCGCGGCGCCGATGTCTGCGTTGGCCGCGTGCAGCTGACGCTCGGCCGCGCGCAGGTCCGGCCGTCGCCACACCAGATCGGAAGGAAGCCCGCTGGCAATCGCCGTTGGCGGGACGGGAACGGCGGCGTCCGCCCTCAGATCGAGACCTCCTGGAGGACGCCCGAGGAGCACGGCCAGCCGGTGCTCGGCCGCGGCGCGCTGGGTGCGCAGCGGCGGCAGCGAAGCGCGCACCGTCTCCACCTGCGAACGCGAGCGCTGCAGGTCGAGCGGCGGCGCGAGTCCCGCGGAGACGTTCACCTCGATCGTGTCGAGGGTCGACTCCTGGAGCTCGAGATTTCGCTCGGCGAGGCGCAGCCGCTCGCTGGCGCCGGTCCACTCGACGTAGGTCGCAGCGACGTCTGCAGCGACGACGAGCAGGAGCGAGCGCCTCGACTCCTCGACGCTCTCGAGGCGGGCCTGCGAGGCCTCCTTGGCTCGTCGCACGCGGCCGAAGAGGTCGAGCTCCCAGGCGGCGTCGAAGCCGACGGTGTAGAGGTCGTTGGTCAGCTCGGCGAGACCGGCCTCTGCGAGACCGGCGAGCGGGCCGGGCCCCTGCCCACTGGCTCTCTGGCGTCCGCCGGTCGCGCTGGAGCCGACGGTGGGTAGGAGGCGTCCACCCTGAGCGCGGCGGAAGGCGCGTGCCTCTTCGATGCGGGCGAGTGCGACGCGCACGTCCAGATTGCTCTCCATCGCGCGGCGCACCAGGTCGGTGAGCTGATCGTCGCCGAGGGCAGCCCACCATTCGAGCAGAGCAGGGTCGACCGTGGGTTCTTCGACGGCGGGCTCCTGCGACTCCGCTGCGCGAGTGAACTCGTCAGGCACCGGGGCTACGGGCTCGACGTAGTTGGGTCCGACGGTGCAGGCGCTGGTCGCCAGAGCGGTCAGGCCGAGAAGGAGAAGCGACTGCCTCATGCTGCCACCTCCGCAGCGGTCAGAGGCTGGTTCGCTTCGGCTCGCCGATGTCTCCTCTGATGAAAGAGCACGTAGGTCGCCGGGATGAAGACCAGAGCGAGGACCGTCGCTCCGGCGACGCCGCCGGCGAGCACGATGGCGAGCGACGGCCAGAACTGCCCGCCGATGAGGAGGAGCAGTGGCAGGAAGCCGCCGATCGTCGTCAGCGTCGTCGAGACGACGTGACGAGTGCAGCCCATGACCTCATCCAGGATCGCCTCGTGATCGCAAGCCCGGGCTCTCGGGTTCTCACGGATGGCGGCGAGCACGACGATGCTGTCGTTGAGCGCGACGCCGATGAGGCCCAGGGTTCCGAGGATCGTGTTGAAGCTCACGGGGAAGCCGATCGACCAGGTCGACAGCAGCGCCAGACCGACGGAGAGGCCGGCGACGAAGAGCAGCATCACGGCGATGCGCACCGAGCGAAAGACCAGGATGATCGTCGCGATCATGATCGTGAAGAGCACCGGTGCGTAGGCGAGCAGGTCGCCGACGGCCTGAGAGTCTTCCTCGGCAGAGCCACCGACCTCCAGGCGGTAGCCGGTCGGCAGCTCGAAGCCCGACTCGTCGAGCTGGGCGAGCACCGCGGCGCTGGTGTCGATCGGCAGTGAGCCGGCGCGCGAGTAGCCGGAGATGGTGTTGCAGCGCTCGCCGTCGTAGCGCGAGATGCCGCCCGCCTCAGGACGCAGCGCCAGGCGCCCGACCGATTCGAGGGGCAGCGAGCCCTGCCGGGACGCGAAACGCAGCGAGCCGAGGTCGCCGACGTCGCCGCGGCGATCGTCGAGGCGGACGCGCACCGGCAGCTGCTCCAGGTCCTCGAGGATGGCGCCGCCGACGGCTCCTTCGAGCCCGTCGTCGAGCTGGGCAGCGAGGTCCGTCAGAGTGAGCCCTGCACGCTGGACTTCGACTTCGTCGGCTTCGAGCCAGAGTTTGGGCTCGCCTCGGGGCATGCTGACCTGGGTGTGGAGAACGTCGGGGTGCGACTGCAGCACGAGGCGAATCTCCTCGCCGAGGTTCTGCAGCGTCTTGGGGTCGGGTCCGAAGAGACGATAGGAGACGCCGGCCTCGACAGGCGGGCCCTGGCCGAAGCTGCGCAGGACGACCTGGGCCTCGGGGAAGGCGCCGTCGATCGCCGCCTGTAGCTCGGGCACGAGACGTGCCGTGGCGTCCGCATCCTCGCTGACGATCACACCGCGAGCGTAGTGCGGGCTGTTGTCGTTGCTCTCGATCAGGTTGTAGTAGACCGGCGGGAAGGCGGAGCCGACCATCCAGTGGACGTTGGTGACTCCCGCGCTGTCGCGGATCAGGCTCTCGATGGCGCTGACCTCGTCGACCGTGCGCTGAATCGAAGCGTCGGTGGGCAGCCAGACCTGAATGTCGAACATGTTGCGGTCGGTCGGCGGAAAGAAGGAGTTCCCGAGCTGTGTCGACAGGATGAATCCGACGACCGGCGCCGTGATCGCGACCGCGATCGCCGCCAGGGGCACGCGCAGTCCGAAGCGCAGGAACGAGCGGAAACGCCGGGCGATCGCGCCGCCGGGAAGGCCGTGCTGCCACCAGGAGCGCTGCTCTTCGCCGGTGTGGAAGTTCTTGGCTCGACCGGCGAGCGCAGCGATGATCGTCAGCGAGATGATGTAGGAGAAGCTCACCGCCAGGATGACACTGACGCCGATGTAGCCGACGAAGTCGCCGGCGGCTCCGGGCAGCAGGACGATCGGCGCGAAGGCGAGCGCGGTGGTCAGCGTCGAGGCGAAGAGCGGCTTGCGCAGATGCTCGGAAGTCGCGTTCAGCGCCTCGAGCGGGCCGAGGCCCTCTTCGCGTCGCTTGCGGATCTCGTCGACGACGACGATGGCGTTGTCGATCAGGAGTCCAAGGGCGATGATCATGCCGAAGATCGACATCTGGTGGAGCTGGCCGCCGAGCATGAGCACGGCGAAGAGCACCGCGCATCCGGTCAGCGGCAGCGCCGCGCCGACGAGCAGCGCCAGGCGCCAGCCCATCGTCAGCAGCACGACGATCATGACGACGAGCGCACCCAGCAAAAGGTTGCCGGTCAGCTCGGCGAGGCGGGCGTTGGTGTAGACGCTCTGGTCGAAGACCATCTCGAGAGCGATGTCGCCGCCGATCTCGTTCTCCATGGAGTCGAGTGCGGCTCTGGCCCCGGTGGCCCAGTCGCCGATGCGAATGTTGGGCGCCATGCGAGCAGCGACGAGCGTTCCTCGCTGGCCGTCGACGAGGCCGATCTGGGTCGCGGGCTCGCGCACGCCGCGGCGCACGTCGGCGACGTCACCGATGCGCAGCACCGTGCCGTCTTCGTTGGCGATGAGGGGAACTGCGCGCACACGATCGATCGTCTCGAGCGAGCCGTCGACCTCGAGCAGCACGGTCGAATCCCGCTCGCGCAGGGCGCCCGCCGGCCGCTTGACGTCGGTGGCCGCCGCGCGCCGTGCGAGGTCGGCGGCGGAGAGGCCGAGAAGCTCGAGCTCCCCGGCGTCGGCCAGGACCGTGATCTCCTCTTCAGCACCGCCGTAGGTGCGCACCAGCTCGGTGCCCGGGACGCGACGGAGACGGTCGGCAAGGTCCTCGCCGAGTCGGTCGAGGATGCTGATCGGTGCGTCGCCGTCTCCTTTCCAGACGAAAGAAGCGATCAGGGTGTAGGCCGCGGGAATGCGCTGATCGTCGAGGATCGGCTTCAGTGCGCCTTGGGGAAGCTGGCCGGCCACCTCGTCGATCTTCGATCGGACGCGAGAGAAGATCTCGTCGTTGTCCTCTTCGCCGATGGAGTCGAGCAGCTCGACGCTCACGGAGCCGAATCCGCGCCGCGACGTCGACTCGACGCGCTTGATTTCCGCGATCTCGTCGAGTGCGTTCTCGATCGGTTCGACGACCAGCGACTCGACGCGCTCGGCGGAGGCTCCCGGGAAGGGTGCGAGGACCACGGGGAAGCGATGCACGATGCGCGGATCTTCGAGACGCGGCAGCGATTGCAGCGCCGAGAAGCCGGCGACGGAGAGGACGAAGATGGAGAGAACGAGGAGGTATGGATTGCGGAGGAAGGGCGCGCTCATCGTGCTTCTCCCGTGCTGGCGTTGGCGGATTCGACGCGGACGCGCTGACCGTTGGTCAGTCGCTGCAAACCTCCCTGCACGACGAGCTCACCATCGGCGAGCGCACCGCGCACGAAGGCGCGCGGCTCGCCTGAGGTCGGCTCCGAGTCGATTTCGAGGGCTTCCAGTTGACGCTTCTCCAGTGCGTGCGTCGCCTCCCCGTCGGCTTCCACGGGTGTCGCCACGTAGCAGGACCAGAGCCCGCGCAGCGATTCGGTGAGCGCTGAGATCGGTAGCCAGTAGCCCTCCGCGGAAACCTCGCGCGCCGAGCGCAGCGTTGCGGACTCTCCGACTTTGAGGACGCCGAGCGTCGTGTCGAGCTCGAAGAGCAGATCGACCGTGCGGGTGCGCGCGTCCTGCTCGGGAAGCACCTGCAGGAGCTTGCCCTCGTAGGTCTGGTTGCCGATTTCCAGAGTCTGCGCCGCGGTCTCGGCGAGGCCGCGAGCGACGTCCGGACCGACGCCGATGCGCACCCGGGGGGCGGCGCTCTCGACCAGCTCGAAGACTGGCGTGCCGGCGGCGAGCACCTGGCCTTCGTCGAGCAGGCGGGCGGAGACGATGGCCGCGTAAGGCGACTTGAGTGTCGAGTTCGTGAGGTCCACGTCGAGCAGTTCGATCTGTGCGCGAATGCGGGCGAGCGCGGCGTCCGCGGACGTGGCGCGTTGCTGCGCCTCGTCGACGTCCTGGGCCGAGACCGCGTTGCGCTCCGCAGCGCGGCGGATGCGCTCGAGGGTACTCAGCGCCAGATCGCGGGAGGTTTCCGCCTGCACGAGCGCGGCGTCGAGCTCGTTCCGCCGCGCGTTCAGCCGGTCGACGTCGAGCCGGGCGAGCGTCTGCCCGGCACGGACGCGATCTCCTTCGTCGACGAGCGCGCGGACCAGAGTTCCCGGAAGGTCGAAGCCCACCTGCGATCGCCGCTTGGCCTCGACCTGACCGACGTACGAACGTTCGATGGCGTACGAGTCAACGGCCGCGACGGGCGCGACCTCGACCCGCAGGACGCGCTCCTGGGGAATGTCGGTTCCCGCCGCGTCCTCGGCGCAGGCGCTGAGGAAGGGAAGGGCGAGGAGCAGAGCGACGGGCGCGAGACCGCGGCGCAGGACGAGGGAGGAGCGTGGTGTACTTCGTGGGGTCATTCGGGGGTCCTCGAACAGCGGTGGCGAAGGCTTCGCACCGCTTCGTCGGCAGTGTTGGTGAGGAAGGTCTGGGCGGAGTGAGGTGGAAGGGAGCGGGCGAGAGTCATCGCGCCGACCATCGTCGCGACGAGTTGATGAGCGAGCCTGCTGGCTTCTTCAGCCGGCAGAGGAAGACGTCTTGCGATCTGGTCGCGCCACTCTTCGAGGCCGTCGTGCAGAGCCTGCTGAGTGCGCGGCGTCGCGCGGCTGACTTCGGAAGCGAGGGCGGGAATCGGGCAACCGTGTTCGACTTGCCCGTGGTGCTCCGACGAGAGGTAGCGGCGCACCAGACCTTCGACCCAGTCGGCGCCCTCGAGATCGTCGAGGCCCTCCTCGCGATGTTCCTGGTTCGCCGCGAGCGCCTTCGAGAGGACCTCGGCGAAGAGGTGTTCCTTGCTTTCGAAATGCCGGTAGAAAGCGCCTGCGGTGAGGCCTGCCTCGGCCATCACGGCATCGACGCCGCAACCTTGAAAGCCCTTGCGTTTGAAGGCCGTCTCTGCGGCGCTGAGGATGCGCTGGCGTGTCTCGGCCTTGTGACCGGGGGGATATCTCATGGAATTCGGCAGGGAGCGTGGCGTGAGATTGAGGCTTCCGGGGCGGGTGACAGGAGGACGTTCGACGAGTTCGACCCAATAGATTACGGTCGTCATCAAAAAGGTTGCAGGAAAACTGGTCGATCGGTCAATTCGCGGGTCTGGAACGCTGAAAGGAGCGAGACAAGGCAGGGTCGAGGGTTCGCAGTCGCAACCCTCCAAGCGGCCTCGGAATTCAACGAAGAAGCCTGAGGGTTGAAGAGACCAACAAAACTTGTTTGTCAGACTCGATGCCGCGACCCTCTTCTTGCTTCCAAAGGAGTGACCATGTTGTTGGTGAACATTTACATCACGGGCGCCCTCGTGATCACGTGTCCTCCGCCTGCTGATGCTTCTGCCAGCACACACGAGTGCCTTGCGGGCGAGAGCGTGAGGGTGCTGATGGCCGACCTGCGAGAACACGAGCGCAAAGTGTTCTGGGCTGGCCAGGGCCAGCCGCAGGCCGAGCTGGGTCGGGAGGTGAGGATCTCGTTCACTCCCCTGGGCGCCACGTCAACCCGCCGCGTGAAGTCCCACAAGTCCCCCGACGGTTTCGACAGTTTCCCGGACGACGAGAACAGGACCGACCACCGCTGGGCGCCGCTGGTCTCTCGCCTCAAGGCAGGAAAGGACCGAGTCGTTTGGAAACCTGAGTGCCGAAGGGGGCAAGACGGCTGCGATGCCCTCGGTTCCCGAGTCGACTTTCCGAACGCAGGAGGGAAGCTGCAGGCCTGTGTCTTTGCGAGCTTGGATGGCCCCGAGGGCCGTTACAACCGTCCGCTCGAGGTGGCTTTCGCTGGATCCAACCTTGGCCCGGGAAGTCGCCCGGTCGTCGAAGTGAGTCGCTATCAGGTGAAAGTCCAAGCCGCCGACGGCGTCACGATCGAAGGGGTAGGAGGCAGCTTGCACTTTCGGACGTCTTGCAAGGACAGCGAGCAGGCTTGCCACGAGGTTCGCCCCGATGGCAACGGTTACGTGCTGGACTTGGTTCTTTCGAATCTCCCAGACGCCGAAGCGACCCAGGAAATGCTGGTCATGGGCGACTCCATCTCTAGCCTCGCCAGTGTGTTCGAGTTCTTCGAGAACGCACCCGAGATTCCGCGAGTCGGCGGGAACACGGTGACCTGGAGCCCTCCGGTCTGCACTCGCGAGTACCAGCAGTTCTGGAGAGAGTGGTCGACGGGCGGCGAGTCAGACATCGCCCGGTTTTCGAGTCCTCTCTCGCCGCAATTCTGCCCTCACCTGAGCGACTAGATCCCGCGCCACGAGACACTCGACGCAGCACAGGTGGATCGACGATCTGCTGCGACTTGGCTCGCAGACCTGAACCCCGGCTGCTGCGCAACGAAGGCCCGCGCGCGGCCGAGGTCAGCTTCGACCGCCCGCGTTGCCTCCCGTCAGCCGACGGGCGGGCCCATCTGCTGGCTGTCGATGGCGCGGGCGCCTTCGAAGGCGGGACGCGGCTCCTCGGAGCGCACCTGCTCGAGCCAGAGGACCCCGTCGTAGGGCTCCGAGTTCCCGCGCGTGCCGATTGCGTCGAGGTCGCCGTCGCCGTCGAGGTCGCGGAAGAGCCACTTGTCGTACATGCCGCGCTTGCGTCGGCTGATCTGGTGAGCGGTCCAGCGCTCGCCCTCGTTTTCGAACCAGACGATGCGCCCGACCGGGTCTTCGACCGTGACCAGCGGGCCGTCGAGGTCTCTCGTCCCGCGACTGTAGGCGCCGCTGAGTGCGTCGAGGTCACCATCTCCGTCGAGGTCGGCAAGGCGGACGGAGACCAGCTGGTCGGGGGGCGCGCTACCGATCAGCGTCGCCTGCCAGGCGCCATCGCTCTGCTCGGGCTGGCTGAGGTGGAGGAGCGCTCCCGGCCAGGCCGTGCTGACGATGTCGGTGCGTCCGTCTCCATCCAGATCGGCGTAGTCCATGTTGAACCCGGTGATCGCCAGTTCGCTGGGAGCCCCTTCGATGCGAATCGCGTGCTCGACGAAGTCGAGGAAGCCGGGGCGCGAGCGGTTCTCGAACCAGAGGAGTCGTCGCTCGCGACGGGAGCCGGCGACGATGTCGAGGTCGCCGTCTCCGTCGAGATCGACCGGCTCGGCGTTGATCGGCACCTGGGCGGTTCCCAGGACGACTTCGCTCCAGGCTTGACCCTCGAGTGGATCGTCGCCGGGAACGTAGATGGAGAACGGGAGTTTCGGCGGTGACTCGATCTCGCCGGGATTCTGAGCGCCTTTGTTGGCCGCGGAGACTTCGGGTCGCCCGTCGCCGTCGAAGTCGGCAAGGAAGGCACGAATGTAGGAGCCGCGGTTCTGGGTGATGCCGGGGATGACGCGCTCCCAATTCCGGTTTCGCGCGTCCTGCCCCGGGTTCTGAAAGTAGATGAGATGCGCCAGCTCGCAGGCAACGACGACGTCGACGTGGCCGTCGCCATTGACGTCGGCCAGTGCGACGTCCTCGGCAGCCGCGGCCTCGGGGCCCGACGCCAGGGTCGAGAGCTCCCAGGAGTCCGGATCCTCGCTCCCCCAGGCGATGCGCACATGCCCCACGGGCTTGCCGTCGTAGACCGTGTCGGACTCGTGCACCGAGACGATGTCCTCGTAGCCGTCGCCATCCAGATCGGCGAGGGCGAGCCCGTCGCTGCCGCTGAGATCGGGCACTCCGAGCGTCGGGTCGTCGATGACGTGCTCACGCCAGGAGATCCACTGACCGTCGGCGCTCTGCGCGGTCGTCGGGCGCGCGGCGAGCGGCCCCTCGCAAGCACCGCAGATCGGTTCTCTGCCGAGCGCCTTCATGATCCGTTTCCAGAGTTCCTGGTCGAAGTCCGGGGAAGGCTGTCCGCCGATCCGCGTGACGACGAGGTCGAGACTCGGAACGACGTAGAGCTTGCGGCCCAGGGCGCCGAGCGCCGCGACGAGATCCGAAGGGGCTGCCGGCAGGAGCGAGGCTTCCTGGCCGCGCGGTCGCTCAGCCGGCACGCCGTTGAGCCACCACAGGTACCCATACGCGGGATTGACCTCGAGCTGCCGCCTCGTCGAATCGGCGAGATAGCCGTCCGCTGCCAGGAGCTGATCGGAGCGCCACTGCCCGCGTCGGAGCATGAGCAGCCCGAAGCGGGCGAGGTCCCGGGCGCTGGTGGCGAAACCGAGAGAGTTGGCGTCCTCGTCGGTCACCCAGCCGCGCTCCACCCAACGGCTCTCGCGCATCCCGAGCGGCTCGGTCAGCCAGCGCTCGGTGAGCGCTTGGACCGGCTCGCCGGTGGCTCTTTCGAGGACCGGCATGAGCAGGCTGTAAGCGCGCGTGTTGTAACGCCAGAAAGAGCCGGGTTCCGCCTCTGAGGTGAGGTTGGGGCGCAGGCCGCTCGTCATCGTCAGCAGATGGCGCACCGTGATCTCGCTTTCGTCTTCAGGCGACTCGCTCCATTCGAAGCCGAGGAAGTCGCTCACCGGCGTCTCGAGGTTCAGTTTGCCGGCCTCGACGGCGCGACCGACGAGGTAGCTGACGATGGACTTCTGCACCGAGGCGACGTCTTCGATCGTGCGTCCGTCGGACGTCGTTTCGACCAGCATGCGATTCAGTCGGGGCTCATCCTGCGCCGGCCAGTAGCGCTCGGCGACGACAGCGCCCCCGAAGGCGAGGAAGAGCCCGGTCGAACCGTTGCTTTCGGCGTAGCGGAAGACCTCCTCGAGCGCTTGCTCGTCCCAGTCGGCGATTCCGACCTTCGGCCAACGCTCTTCGGGCCAGGTCGGCGCAGTGGCGTTGGGCGCGGTGCAGGCCGCGAGGACGACCGCGCAGAGGGCGGTGCAGAGGACTCGCTTCATCGTCGGCTCCTGGAAGTCAGGACTCATCCTAGAGGAACACCGCGTCGCCCCGGATCCTGCGCTTCAGCGAGGCTGTCGAAGGAAGGCGAGGAGGTCGGCCATCTGCTGCGGATCCATTCCCGCCTCGAGCTCTTCCGGCATCATCGACAGGCCGCTCGCTCGGAGCTCGCGTACTTCGTTTCGCCGAACGCGCCGCCGTTCTCCCGTGGCGAGACGAATCTCGTAGGTGTCGCCGTCTTCGCTCAGGAGACCGCTGAAGAGATCGCCGGAGCTCGTTTCGACGTCGAAGGTCAGGTACTCCGGCGAAGCGTTGGCGTTGGGATCGACGATGTCCCGCAGCAGCCCGGCGGCGCTCTTGTGCGAGGAGTCCGTGAGGTCCGGGCCGACGCTGCCGCTCGAGTTTCCCCGCAGAGCGTGGCACCGAGCGCAGAGCTCTTCGAAGACGGCCTCACCGGCTCTCAGGTCCCCCTCGAGGTCGAGGGCCGGGCGAAAGGTGGCGAGCGCTTCGGATCGGGTCTTGACGCCCGAGTCGGCGAAGAGCCGAGCGGCGCGCTCGCCGACCGCAGGCGTCGACCAGCGCAGCAGGGTGCGGCGGCGCTCCAGGTCGAGACGCATTTCGCCGAGCTGGATGCTGCCGTTCTCCAGTGCGCCGAGGAGGAGCTCATGGTTCTCGCGCCGGTAGAGGAGGAAGTCGACAGCGAGCTGGCGCTCCGCCGGTCGCAGCGTCGGCCAGCGCCCGATCAGAGCCACGGCAAGTCCCTGCGGTGGCTCTTCGCTGGTCGTCAATGCTCGAAGGGCCTGAGCGGCGAGGGAGGCCGGAAGCTCTGGCGCCAGCAGCTTCGGGAGAGCGTCGTTGAGCGTCTTCAGGTCCAGAAGCTCCAGGAGCTCGAGCTCTTCGAGCCGTGACTCCGGCGGGACGTCACTGCCGACGATCCGCTGCACGGCGGCTCGAGCCCTGTCGGCGGAGCCGGGGACCGCGAGGCCGAGCTCGCGCGCGATGCGCTGGCCGATCGTCGCGATGCTCGTCTGCTCGTGAGTCGCCAACTGCAGGACCTTGCGGCGGGCACGCGAAGAGAGCACGGGCCGCTGCGCCGTGGTCGATCGCTGCGCGAGACCGAGCCCGAGGCCGTCGGCGACGGCAAGCCGCAGGTCGGCTCGGGCTCGCTTGAGGAGCAAGGCTGCGTCGATGGCCTCCTTGCTGCCGTGCTGTCCCCAGGCCCTGCCGAGGGTTCTCCACAACGTGACGTGCGCCTCCATCTGACCGCTGCTCGGAGTGGGCCAGGATTCGAGAGCGCCGATCCAAGACCCGTGACGCTCGGCCGCGGCCGCGGCAGCGGCGATGCGAAGCCACTCCTCCGAGGCTCCACCCTGCGCCCCCGCGACGAGAGCGCCGTCGACCCGGCTGAGCAGGTCGTCCGCTGCGCGTCGCGCCGCGCGGCTGCCGTCGCTCGGAGTCACAGCCAGGGCCGCGCGTCGCAGCTGCAACAGAGCGAAGAGCCGCACGCGCGGCTTCGGGTCGGCGGCGGTTCGCAGCGCCGCTTCGACGAGGTCGGGCTGGAGCAGGCGATCACCGAAGGCGAGCAGGCTGCGCTCGCGCATGTCCGGGCTGTCGTCGGCGAGCAGGCGAGCCACCTCTTCGTTGCGCACCGCGTCGAGCTCTTCCATCGACTCGAGCGCGAAGAGCGCTTCGAGCCTCGTCCGTGCGAGCGGATCGGTCAGGCGCTCGCGCAGCAGCGGCACGGCGCCGGGCTCCCCCTGCTCCGCCAGGAGGCGCCGCGCCGTCGATCGGTGCCACTGGTTGTCGAGCTCGAGAGCGTCGACCAGGGCGTAGGTGTCGTAGGTGCCGAGCGAGCGGATCACCGCGGGCAGCGGTCGCGGTCCTTCGTACAGCCGGTAGATCCTGCCGCGATCGGCTCCCGCCCTGAGATCGAGCTCTGCTTCCATGTCGTCGGGGATCCACTCTGGATGCTCGATCGTGTCGCGCTGCATGTCGACGATGTAGAGAGCGCCATCCGGTCCGTTGGCGAAGTTGACTGGCCGGAAGGCGGGATCCTCGGCGGCGAAGAACTCGAAGCCCTCATCGATTCGCTCGGCGCGAAAGCCGGCCCCGTCGGCGACCACGAGGTCCCGGTGGACGAGGTTGTGAACCGTCGCGCCGGCGAAGAACTGCCCGCGCAGGCTCGGCGCCGCCTCGCCGCCATAGTGCGTGAGTCCGGAGGCCGCGGTGAAGTAGCCGGCCTGTTCTGGATGATTCGGCCGCTCCGCGACTTCCGAGATCGGAAAGACCCGAGTCTGGCTGCCGCCGCCGTAGTCGACGATCTCGACGACCGTCTTTGGCCATCCGCCGGAGGCCGGCAGGAGTCGCCGTGGCGCGATCTCTGCTTGGATGTGGCGTTGCTCGTGGGTCACGAAGCGGCGACCGGCGTCGTCGAAGGTGACGCCGAAGCCGCCGCCCATCGGTCCCGCGGTTTCGAGCCGCCCGTCGGTCAGCGACCCGTCGGCGCCGGAGCCGAAGCGAAAGCGGACGTCCAAGCCGCGAATCGAGATCTTCTCGTCGGGCGAGTCGCTCAGGAAGACCGAGCCGCCGGAGCTGCCGTTTGCTGCGTAGACCCAACCATCTGGACCGTAGGCGAGGCCGTTGACGTTGCTCTCCGAAGGACCGAGGGCGAAGCCTTCGATCAGGACCTGCCGCAGGTCGGCGCGCTGATCGCCGTCGGTGTCCTTGACGAAGAGCACGTCCGGCGCGTCGGCTACGAGGAAGCCGCCCCAGTACGGCAGGATCGAGTCGGCGTAGCGGAAGCCCTCCGCAAAGACGCGGCGCCCGTCGTAGCGACCGTCCCGATTGCGATCGAGGAGTTGGACGATGCGTCCGCGACGGTCGTCCTCCTCGGTCTCCGGGTAGCCGCCCATTTCGAGGACGAAGGCTCTGCCGAGGGCATCGAACTCGAGGTCGACCGGATCGTAGAGGAGCGGCTCAGCGGCTGCGAGCTCGATCGTGATGCCCGGAACCAGGCGGTGCTCGCCGAGCTCGGTCGGGGGGCTGGCGGGGCGCTGGGCGGCGAGAAGCAGCAGGCCGCCGAAGAGGGCCGTGGTTCGCCGCTGGACGGTTAGGGGAGAGCGCCGCGGCACGGCGAGCTCAGTAGCTGGTGGAGCGGCGGAAGTGCTCCACGGGCCGGCCGTTCTCTCGAACGCCACGCTCGAAGAGGTCGTTGGCGAGGTCTCTCAGAAACTCGTCGGTGATCACCGCTGGATCATAGCGGTCGACGAGAGGATCGAACTGGCTGGTGTGGGCTGCCGCAGCGCGCGACTTTCGACGCGCCGTCTCGGAAATGTCGACCGTGTAGTTCGGGTTGGCTGAGTAGTAGAAGAGCACGAGCGGCACGCTGTAGGCCTCGAAGCCCTGCTCTTCGAGCTCGGGAAAGTACAAACGCCAGCGAGCGGCCCGGATCGCATCGACGGTGATCTCTGCCCCGGCCCGGTGGTCGCTCTTGTGGTACTGAACGTAGGGTGCCCCGGGATCGATCGTGAACAGGACGTCCGGCCGCACTCGGCGAATGTGCTGGGCGACCTCGCGGGTCAGCTCCCGAGGATCGACGTACTCGAGCATGCCGTCGTCGTGGCCGAGCCACGTCAGGTTCTCGGTGGGGATTCCCAGGATCCGGCAGGCATCCTCCTCTTCCGCCCTGCGGATTGCAGCGAGGCGATCGTGCGTCATGGAGGGATCGCGCGAGCCGGCGTTGTCGCTCGTGTAGATGACGACATGGATGTCGTTGCCACGGTCCGCCAAGAGAGCCAGCGTGCCGCCCGACGTGAAGGTCTCGTCGTCAGGGTGCGGCGTGACGACCAGCACCTTCTTGCCGGTCCATTCCTCGACTCTGTCGGAGCCTGTGTACGGCGGCTCCGCGACGGCCACCTGGCCTGCGGCGGCGCTCAGTGAGCCAACGGCCGTCAACAGCACGAGTCGAGCGACGCGCCAAGGCAGCGACCTCCTCTCGCCTCGAGTTCCAGCGCTGGGGTCGACGGTCCGACGGATTCGATTCACGGTTCCTCCCGGTGCAGCCTCATCCTGCATCGCCGGTCGCCGGTGAGTCCAGCCGGTCTCGTTCGATCAGCCGGCCGCCGACTCGATCGCGTCGAGGAGCTCTTGGAAGCGGAAGGGCTTCTGAAGGAACCCCCGGGTCAGCGATCGCGCGGTCCGCAGTTCGGCCTCCTCGCCCGTCAACCCGCTGCAGAGCACGATCGGAAGCTCCGGGGCGGCATCGAGTGCCGCAGTCACCGTCTCTTCGCAGCTCATGCCCGGCATGTTGACGTCGAGGAGCAGAAGGTCGAACGGCCCTGAGCTCTGGACCGCAGTGACCGTCTCGGGACCGTCGGCCGCGAGAGTCACGTCGAAGCCCGATCGTTCCAGGATGCGCTGGGCCACGAAGCGAACGGACTCCTCGTCGTCCGCGACGAGAATGCGCCTGCCGGTTCCGGGTGCGTCGGCCATGAGAGTCGTAAACCTTGTGCCGTCTAAGGTCGGTCAGCATTGCTGCCGCTGCGAATGGAGGGTTGAAACCAGTATAACTAGGGTCTAGCCCTGGAAGAACGAGTTCGCGCGCCCAATGAGTTCGTCCCGACCCTCGGTGCCTTCCGATGAGGAGCCTCTCAGCCTTGGCCGGCCTTCAGCTCGAGCCGCCGGGCATGCAAGACCGGCTCCGTGTAGCCGTTCGGCAGCGCGGTGCCTTGAAGGACGAGGTCCAGAGAGGCCTGAAAGGCGATGTTGTTCGCCGTGTCCGGAGCCATCGGTCGGTAGTTCTTGTCACCCGCGTTCTGCTCATCGACGACCTTCGCCATGCGCTCGAAGGTCTCCTGAACCTGCTCGCGCGACGTGAAGCCGTGACGGAGCCAGTTGGCGATGTGCTGACTCGAGATGCGCAGCGTCGCTCGATCTTCCATGAGACCGACGTCGTTGATGTCGGGCACCTTCGAGCAGCCGATCCCCTGATCGACCCAGCGCACGACGTACCCAAGGATCCCCTGAGCGTTGTTGTCGAGCTCGCGCTGCAGCTCTTGGGGACTCGGCGGCTCGGGCGGAGCCGGCGCGACGGGGATCTTCAGGAGGTCGTCCACCGAAGCCTGCTCGCGGCTCGCGAGCTCGGCCTGCCGGGCTTCGACGTCGATCTGGTGGTAGTGCATCGCGTGGAGCGCGGCAGCGGTCGGTGAAGGTACCCATGCG
>JBCCLJ010000067.1:0-30121 GCA_039026915.1 Acidobacteriota bacterium | reverse complement strand
TGCAGGTCTCCGAGGCCGTCGAAACCTCGATAGATGACCTCGGTGCAGACCAGCCGGTCGCCGCGAAAGAAGTCGAAGTCGAAGTTGTACATCTTGCCCTCGTGACGCAGCGCTCGAGCCAGCCCTTCGCTCACCAGACCTTCCTCGAGCTGCGGCCGGATGACCGCGACCGCGTCGACCGCCAGGGTGCGTTCGAGCGGGCGCAGCAGAACACCGTCCTTCTGCGCTTCGAGCACGCGCAGAGGCTCGTTCCAGCGGCCGACGACCCGCGGCGGGAGGCGAGAGCTCACGGCGTCCGCGAGCTCGTTGCGTGACCCGAGATAGAGAGCGGTATGAGGCCAGTAGCCCGGAAGAAAGAGGTTCGAGGCGGCGACGTCGTAGCGCGTGACGAGGACGTCACCGGGCCGCAGGAGTCGCTCGAGCCGCTCGCGAATTGGAGCGTTGACGCGCGGCGGTCGCAGCCTGGGCCGAAGCTCGGCGACGACGCGGCCCGACGCACGCAGCAGCTCGAACAGAGCCTTCTGCCGCGCCGAGGCTCCACGCCGCGCAAGGCTGTGGCGGGCATAACCCAGAAGCCTGCGCAGATAGCGTCGCTTCGAGGAGTCGAGGGCCGTCTCCCAGGACGGCAGGGCGGCCAATACCCAGGCCTCGTCCGCCTGCGCTTCTCTTGCGCTCTCCTCCAGAGCGGACGCCATCCTGCGGCGCAGGCGCATCGCCTGGAGAAGCAGCAGTGCGTTCTTCGGCTCGGTGATCGCCTCGAAGACCTCGGTGAACTGCTTGCGCGGCACCCCCAGCTCTGTCGCCCCCTCGTTCAGCTTGCGCTGAGTGAGAGGGTCCGGTGCCACCTCCTCGAGCAGAAAGCGGTCGAGCGACACGAGCACGCACGCCGCCAGGTAGCCCACGCCGAACCGAGCCCAGTCTTCCTCTTCGACGATCGTCTCGAGACTCCAGTCGACCGGCTCGGCAATGTCGGCCAGCAGCTCCCAGAGGGAGGCCCGAATCGTCAGAAAGCGAGCGAACCAGCCGAGCAGTTGCTCGTCGTCACCGGGGCGAAAGTGCCCTCGATCGCGAGACGCAGCGAGCAAGGCGTCCACCTCCGCGAACTCGTCCTGCAGCCGGCCTGCCGCGCCAGCCAGGGCGCGAACGGCGCGCGAGGCGCCACTCCAGAGCGCGGTCGTGGCCGGCGCGACTTGGGTTTCGCCGGTCATGCCGATCAGCTTCCGCCGAAGTGATCCACGTAGTCGGCGAGCGAGGCGTCCAGCACCTTCAGAGCGTGGTCACGGCCGTACGCCTCACCGATCGAGACTGAGTTCTCCTGTCCGCGGACGAGCTTGTAGGTCAGAAAGTAGTGACGGAGGCGCTCGACGAGGACCGGCGGCAGGTCACTGAGATCGCGAGCCTCGTCCCAGAGGAGGTCGTGCTTGACGATCGCAATGATCTTGTCGTCAGCTTCCTCGTTGTCACACATCGGCAGTCCGCCCACGATACGAGCGTCGAGGATCACCTCCCCGCGAGAGATCGGCCGCTCACTGATGATGCAGATGTCCAACGGATCGTGATCGCCGCGTTTCGCCTCCGGCATCAGCGCACCGACGCGCTCCGCGCAGTAGGTTTGCGGCACGAAACCGTACAGCGCCGGCGGACGGGACGAGGTGCGTTGCGGGCGATCGACCTTGAGGTAACCGGTCTCCTTCTCGACCTCGTACTTCACCAGATCGAAGGGTGTGATCTCGATGTAGCAGTTGACGAACTCATGGGGGTTCTCACCCACCGACAGGCCGTGCCAGGGATGCGGACGCCAGCGGTAGAAGGGCTTCGGGAAGTTACTCATGTCGGTGCTCGCGAATCAGTCTTCGAGCGGGTGGCCGGCCTCTTTCCAGCCTCCGAAGCCGCCGCGCATGTGGCAGATCTTCTCGAAACCCATCTCGTGCAGAGCTCTCGCGCCGAGTGCGGAGCGCCAGCCGGAGGCGCAGTAGAGCACGTAGGTCTTGTCCTGGGCGAACACTTCCTTGTGGTAGGGCGACTCTGGATCGAACCAGAACTCCAGCATGCCGCGGGGCGCATGCTCGGCTCCCGGCAGCTTGCCGTCGCGCTTCAGCTCGCGCACGTCGCGGATGTCGACGAAGACCGTGTCCTTGTCGTCGAGGCGACCACGGGCCTCGTCGAGACTGAGGGTCTCGACGAGCGCGTTGGCTTCGGCCACCAGCTCTTTGACAGTCTTCGTCTTGTTCGCCATCGTAGCCGCCTCCTTCACCGCTTCGCCGGTCCCGGGATCTGTTGCGCCCGGACCGACGTAGTCTACTGGCAAGGCACCCCGTCCGCCGCACCGCACAGCGCTCCTCTCCGCAAGACTCCATGACAGAGAACGAACCACAGTCGCTCGAGCTGAGGCCCGTCCAGAACCTCTCCGAGATCGACCGCGAGTCCTGGGACGCGCTCCTCGGCGCAAGCGACAATCCCTTCCTGCGCTGGGACTTCCTGGAGGGACTCGAACGCCACGGCTGCGCCGTTCCGGAGCGCGGCTGGTATCCCTGCCATCTGACCGCCTGGAACGGCGACGAGCTGGTGATCGCGGTCCCGGCCTATCTCAAGAACGACGGCATGGGCGACTTCTCCCGCGACTGGGGCTTCGCCGATCTCTTTCGGCGCGCCGGTGCGACGATGTACCCCAAGCTCATCCTCGGCGTGCCCTTCAGCCCGGTCACCGGCCGTCGGCTCCTCTACCGATCCGACCTCGAGCCCGCCGCGGCGGCGCGGGCGGTGATGGCGCTGGCTCTCGAGCTCGCGAAGTCGAACGATCTGGCTTCGGTTCATGTGCTCTACCACACGCCCGAGGAGGTCAGCTGGTGGGATTCGGCCGGGCTGGCACCGCGGACGATGATCCAGTACCACTGGCGCAATCACGGCTACGAGACGACCGACGACTGGCTCGCCCGCCTCAAGTCGAAGCGCCGCACCCAGGCCCGCCGCGAGCGACGCGAGCCGCAAAAGCAGGGCATCCGCATCCATACCGTGCGTGGAGACGAGCTGGCCGCCGACCCCGAAGGCTGGGCCGATCGCGCCTACGACCTCTATCTGACGACCTGCCAGAAGTACATGTGGGGAGGCGCCTACCTCACCCGTCCCTTCATGAAACACCTCTTTCGCGAGCTGCCGGACGCCACGGAGCTGGTGACGGCCTCTCTCGATGAACGAATCGTTGCAGGGGCCATCAACATCGCCTCGCCGACGCATCTCTACGGTCGCTACTGGGGCTGCCATGAGGAGCACCGGTTTCTGCACTTCAACGTCTGCCTCTACCACTCCATCGACGAGTGCATCGAGCGAGGCCTCGACGTGTTCGAGGGCGGCGCGGGCGGCGAGCACAAGATGATGCGCGGCTTCGAGCCAAGCCTCGTTCACAGCAGCCACTGGTTCGCTCAGCGTCAGATCCACGAGCTCCTCGACGACGCCCTTCGACAGGACTGCCGAGCGCGCCAGCGCGAGCTGGAGCACTGGCAGGAGGAATCGACTCAAAAGGGGCTCGGATGAAGGTCTCGCGGCTCCGGATTGGCTGCTGTCGCCTTCGAGAGCCTCTCGTCGTCGTTTCCACGCCTTCCGCGGGCGGCGAGCCAGGGCGGGACTGCTAGATTCGAAAGATGTCGCAAGAAGAGAACAAAGGCTCGGTCGTCACGGAAACCCAGACCCGCACCCGCATCAAGCGGCCGCGGATGTACCGGGTCCTGCTCCACAACGACGACTTCACACCGCGCGAGTTCGTGGTGCTCGTCCTGCAGCACGTCTTCCATCTGAGCGAAGCCGAATCGACGAAACTCATGGTGTACGTGCACACCAACGGCGTCGGCGTCGTCGGGATCTACCCCTTCTCGGTCGCGGAGACCAAGGTCGCCGAGGTCCGGGAGGCCGCCGAGAAGGCCCGGTACCCTCTGATCTGCTCGATGGAGCCGGAGAGCGACGGCGACGAGGAAGGCGACGCCTGAGAGCCGCCGGTGGTTTCGGTGACCGACGGCCGAAACCAACCGGCACGCCACGACGAACCCAAGACCAGCTCTGCACCAATCACGACCTAGCGACCGACGAGAGCAATCCACCATGAAGATGACCGACGAGCTGCGAGCCACGATCGACGCGTCCATCAGCGAAGCGCGGGCCCGACGCCACGAGTACGTGACGCTCGAGCACCTTCTGTTGGCGATGTGTGCCGACCCCAAGGCGATGGAGGTGCTCCAGGCCGTCGGGATTCGCATTCACCATCTCGCCGAAGAGCTCGACCGCTACTTCGACACTCAACTCGAAACCGTGCCCGTGCCAGGGGACGGTGAGGACGACACCTTCGAGCCCAAGCAGACCGTCGCCTTCTGGCGCGTGGTCGAGAGAGCAGCGCTGCAGAGGCACTCCGCCGGGCGCGACACCATCGACGCAGGCAACGTTCTGGCCTCGATGCTCAGGGAGGAGGACTCACACGCCGTCTACCTGCTCCAAGCCCAGGGCGTCGATCGCTTCGACGTCGTGCGCTACATCTCCCATGGCGTCGGCAAGGACGGGATCCCCCAGCGCAACGACGGCGAGCTCAACGGCGATGCCGACGAAGAGGGCATCCCCAACCCCCTCGAGGCGTTCGCGACCGACCTCAACGAGAAGGCCGAGAAAGGGCTGATCGACCCGCTCGTCGGTCGCGAGCCGGAGTTGAGGCTGGTCATGGAGACGCTGGCGCGTCGGCGCAAGAACAACCCGATCCTCGTCGGCGACCCCGGCGTCGGCAAGACGGCGATCGTCGAGGGGCTGGCGCTGGCGATTCACGAGGAGAAGGTCCCAGCGATGCTGCAGGACGCGACGATCTACGCCCTCGACATGGGCGCCCTGCTCGCCGGCACCAAGTACCGCGGCGAGTTCGAGCAGCGTCTCAAGGCGGTCATCCGCGAGGTGACGGAAGATCCCTCCCACGTGCTGTTCATCGACGAAATCCACACGATCGTCGGAGCGGGAGCGGTCTCCAGCGGTTCCCTCGATGCATCGAACATCCTCAAGCCGTCGCTCGCTTCGGGCGAGCTGCGCTGCATCGGCTCCACCACCCACCCTGAGTACAAGGCCGCCTTCGACCGCGACCGGGCTCTCGCACGACGCTTTCAACGTCTCGACATCGAAGAGCCTTCGCTCGAAGACTCGATCGGCATCCTCCAAGGGCTGCGCGAGCGATACGAGGAGCACCACTCGGTGCGCTACGAGGATGACGCTCTCGAGAGAGCCGCCGAGCTGGCGAGCAAGTACATCAACGATCGACGCATGCCGGACAAGGCTATCGACGTGATCGATCAGGCTGGCGCCGCCAACCAGCTGCGAGAAGGCGAAGAGCGGCTCGAGACTCTCGGCACGCCGCAGATGGAAGAAGTCGTCTCCGCGATCGCCAAGATCCCGCAACAGTCGGTTTCCGAGAGCGACGAGGCGGCCTTGGCTCACCTCGAAGGCGACCTCAAGAAGGTGATCTTCGGCCAGGACTCGGCAATCGAGTCTCTGTCGGCGTCCATTAAGCTCTCGCGCGCCGGTCTCGGCCCCGAGGAGCGCCCCATCGGCTCCTTCCTCTTCTCGGGCCCCACCGGCGTCGGCAAGACGGAGCTTGCGCGACAGCTCGCCGAGTGTCTCAACATCGAGTTTCTGCGCTTCGACATGAGCGAGTACATGGAGAAGCACACGGTTTCACGGCTCATCGGCGCTCCTCCGGGCTACGTCGGTTTCGATCAGGGCGGGCTTCTGACGGATGCGATCCGTCGCACGCCACACGCCGTCCTGCTCCTCGACGAGATCGAGAAGGCGCACCCTGACGTCTACAACATCCTCCTCCAGGTGATGGATCACGCCACACTCACCGACAACAACGGGCGCAAGGCCGACTTCCGCCACGTCATTCTGCTGATGACGACGAACGCCGGCGGTCGTGAACTGACGACGAAGTCGCTCGGCTTCACACCGAGCGACAGCGGCACGTCGACGGAGGCGAAATCGCGCCCCGCGATCGAACGCCTCTTCAGCCCGGAGTTCCGAAACCGTCTCGACGCCTGGGTCGTCTTCGAGCCGCTGGGGCGCGACGTCGTGCTGCGCATCGTCGACAAGCTCGTCGGCGAGACCGCCGATCAGCTCGGCGAAAAGGAGGTGTCGATCGAACTCGAGGACTCCGCCAGGGAGTGGCTCGCCGAGCACGGCTACGAGCCGGATTTCGGCGCTCGCCCGATGCGCAGGCTCATCGAGAGGGAGATCAAGCGGCCGCTGGCCGACGCCATCCTCTTCGGCGAGCTCAAGAACGGCGGGGTCGTACGCGTGTCGTCGCCCGACCCGTCGAACGCAGAGACGTCGCTCGAGCTCGGTATCGAAGGCGCCTCGGAAGAGCTGGCCAACTAGGTCGCCTCTTCAGGGCCATCCGTGAGGATGAAGAGGCGGGGCCGAAGGCCCGTGCCGCTCGGGCACGGGCTGCGCAGCTGGCCCTGACTCTCAGATCTCGACGTCGAGAGACAGGAGATCGAGAACGAAGCCCTCGATCGTCGCGGCCGCCGCGTCGGGATACTCGTCGACCAGCAGCTCTCGCAGCGTTGCGGCGGAGCCCCTCAGCCGCAGCGCGCCGTCTCGGATCTGCCAATCGACGTCACGGTCGAGTCGGTCGAGCGTGCCGGCGCTCGGAGCCCGTCCGAAGACGGTCTCGAACCTCCGGGACAGCTCCTTGCGCTGCGCGACCTGCAGGCGCTCGAGGACCGGCTCGATGCGCTCGTGAACCCGGGCCAGCTCCTCGTGAACCGATTCGAACCCCTTGTGAGCCTTCGTCATCTCCTCTTGGATCTTCTCCATCTCGCGCTGCAGAGGCTCGAGATCGGCGTGTCGCTTCTCCACCTCTCGCGCGTGCGCCTCGCTCAATTCGGCGAGCTCGGCCTGTAGACGCTCCATCGCCGCCATCGTCTCGGGATCGTGACGCATCTCCCGGTGCCTGGCAGCCACCTGCTCGTTGATCCGCGTGATCTCCTCCTGCTTGCGAGCGACCCGGGCACGGGCACTGCGGCGCGCTTCGTCGTCGCCCCGTCCGAGAGCAGCCTCTCGCTCCGCTTTCTCGAGCTCGATCGCGAGATCATGAAGCTCGCCGCCGAGCTCGTGAAGCTGGCGCTCCGCCGCGACGAGTTCGTCCTGATCGGAGCGCTGCGCCACTTCGGCCGCTCGGTGCAGCTCCTCGAGGCGACGGGCGCGCTCTTCCATGGCCTTCTCCATCTCTCGCGCGCGCTCGGATTCGAATCTCGCGAACTCTCGCTCCATCTCACGGCTCTTCTCCTCGAGACGATTCATGTGCGGGTGCAGAACCTGCTCCTGCTCATGCAGTCTCGCCTCGAGAGGCTCGAGCTCCGCGTGCAGGTCATCGAGCTGCTGCAGGACCTCCTTGAGCTCCGGCGTCACAGGTTCCTCGGCGCCGAGAGCCGCTAACAGCGGTGCTGCGATCAACAGGACGAGCACGCAGGGCACGGCGGCCCAGCGCCGACGCGGTTCGGACGATTCCTGAAGCTTCATGAGTCTCTCCTCGAGGGTTGTCTTGTGAACGATCGTGGCGGCCAGCGCCGCAGAGGGACCGCGCGTCGTCGCCAGATCGATCAGATGATCTCCGTACTGCGTGGCCCCGACGAGGCCACTGGAGACCACCGCGCGATCACAGCTCAGCTCCTGCTCGAGCCGCAGCCGGCGCAGCGCCGCCCAGGCGAGCGGCAGCGGCCAGTAGAGGCTCGCCGTCAGCTCACCGACGAGCCGCCAGGTCCAGTCGAACCGCCGCACGTGCTCCAGCTCATGGGCGAGAACGACGTCGAGTCTCTCGCGGGTCCAGCGACGCCACTGCCGCGGCAGAACGATCACGGGCCGCAGGACGCCGAAGGTGACCGCGCTGCGCAGCGGCGCCTCGACGACCGGAACGTCCCCGGCCGAAGCCGAAACTGGAACGGCGCGGCGGCGCAGCAGCTCCAGCTGAGCCAGAGCCCAGAGCGTGTGCGTGAGAACGGCGACGGCGCCAACGAGCCACAGCGTGAAGGCGAGCAGTCCCCACGGCAAAGCGCGAAGCTCGGCGGCAGCGCGCTGCCAGGCCGGACCGATCGTGAGGCCCGACAGCTCTCCGCCAGTCTCCGAGACCCCTGCGGGCTTTGGCAGCGAGACAACGGGACCCGCCGGCCGGGCCGTGCCCTGAGAGGACGGATCCTGAGAGGCGGACGGTTCCCGCGGGAGGTCTACCAGACTCACGGCGACGGAGACGAAGGAAGGGGCACCCCACTTCGGCAGAAAGCCCACCAAGAGTGGCAGCGTCAGGAAGGTGACGGTGACCAGCGCCAGAAAGCTCGCCCGCGACCGCGGCGCTTGGTGCCGGAGCGTGAGGAACAAGCCGCCGCAGAGGACCGAGAGACCCAGGGCCTTGAGGGCGCAGACGGCGAAGAAGCCCAGGACTTCAGGGCTCATGAGTCGAGCTCCTCGGCGCGGCGATGCAAGAGCTCTCGGAGGCGCTGGGCCTCTTCCTCGCTCAGTGGCTCGTCGTTGTCGAGCAGGGCGGCGGCAGCGCGGGTGGGCGAACCACCGAAGAAGGTCTTGACCAGGTGAGCCAGCGCTGAACGACTCGCCTCCGCGGCCGGCACCGTCGGCCGGAAGACGTAGCGCGGACCGTCCTCGCGGTGCACGAGGTGGCCCTTCTCCACCAGGATACGGAGCGTCGCTCGCACCGCAGAGTACGAGGGCGGTGAGACGAGGCCCTCCTGCACTTCGCTCGCCGTCGCCTCACCAAGGCGGTACACGACGTCCATGATCTCGCGCTCTCGGCGGCTCAGTTTTTCGTTGGTTTTCTTCATGTCATCTCCAAGTGCTGAATTTTTAGCACACTGCTAAAAATTCAGCAACACCCTCGGGACCGGGTCCGACGCAGACCGACATAGACTCTGCGACGACCCGCCGGAGCGCCCATGCGTAAGGAAGACCAAAGCCGCGTCCTCTCCGAGGTACGAAAGCGTGTCGTCGACGTTGCGGCGACGAGCGACGACGTCTCGGGCATCGTCCAGCGATCGATCGACGCCGAGAGCAAGCGCCTCGACAAGGAGCCGCTGTCGTTGCGCTCCCTGAGCGACCGAGGCTTCTGGTTCGGCCTTCAGCTACGGCTGCGCTGGGGCGGCGAAGCCGCGGCAAGGGACGCGCTCTGGGCGATCGTCTCGAATTACGCGGAGGAAGTCTGCGGCGACTTCGATCCGGTGGCCTACGAAGTCGCGCTCCGACTGCTGCCACCCGCCCTCCGGGTGCTGCTCAGCTCGTCGCAGATCTCCGAACTTCCCGACAAGCTCCTCCAGGACCGTCACGATCGCATCGTGCTCGACGGCCATACGCAGGAAGTGCAGCGGCTGCACGAAGCGAACACCCTCGTCTTCGCACCGACCCACCACAGCAACCTCGATTCGATCGTGCTCGGCCTGGCACTCAACCGACTCGGCGTCCCACCTTTGATCTACGGAGCGGGCATCAACCTCCTGGGCAACCCGGTGATGAGCCTCTTCATGCACAACTTCGGGGCATACACGGTCGATCGCCGAAAGACCGATCCGCTCTATCGAGACGTCCTCAAAGAGTACGTCGTCGTCACCCTGGAGCAGGGCTATCACCACCTCTTCTTCCCCGGCGGCACGCGCAGCCGCAGCGGCGAGCTCGAGAGCCAGCTCAAGCTCGGGCTGCTCGGCTCGTCGGCTCGTGCCCGGCTCAACCTGTTGGCGGAAGAGTCTGCCCGGAGGGTTCTGGTCGTGCCCGTCATCCTCTCCTACGAACTGGTCCCGGAGGCGGAGAGCCTCGTCGGTACGGAAGCGGAGAACAGCAGCCGCTTCGCCGAGTTCGCACAACGACTGCTGGCCCTGGACTCCCAGATCCACGTGGTCTTCGGCGAGCCGATCGACGTGGACGGCTCGGTTCCCGGACAGCTTCCGGCCGACGATCTCGTTCGCCTCCTCAGCGAGGCGCCGCGCAAGGCGACGGCGTCGCTCGGCACGGCGCTCGTGAACGCATATCAGCGCTACAACTATGTGCAGCCCACAAACATCGTCGCATTCGCTCTGCGCAGCGAGCTCGCCGACGGTGAGCGCGCGGCGGCCCGAGATGCGCTCGAGCACCGGCTCGAAGGCCTCCTCTACCGCCTTCGCGACCTCGAGCGACGCGGCGCACTCCGAATCCCCGAGGCTCCTGACGACGCCCACGGACTCCTGCTGGCTGCGGACACCGCCTTTGCCAGCTACCATCACCGCCGCGCCGTCGCGGTCGAAGCCGCCACGGTGCACACCGAAAGCCCCGAGCTCCTCGAGTACTACGCCAACCGACTCAACGGATACGGTCTCGCATAAATGGCTCCTTCTCGTCGAACCCGGCCGGCGTCTGCGCAGCTCCTACGACTCGCCGCCTGCCTGAGCCTCACCCTCGCCCTGCTGAGCTGTGGACCGCAACGGCCGCGGACGGTCGTGCTCGTGACGCTCGACACCCTGAAGACGCACTACATCGATCTCTACAATCCGGACGCCGGCCTCACCCCCTTCCTCAAGGAGCTCGGAGACGCGGGAACCGTCTTCGAGCACGCCTACACCCAGGTGCCGTTGACCCTGCCTGCGCACACGGCGATGTTCACCGGGACGTCGCCCTTCTCGAACGGCGTCATGGCCAACGGCGACCTGGTTCCAGAGGAGCTCGTCACACTGGCCGAGCGCTTTCGCGACGCGGGCTACAAGACGGCGGCCTTTCCGGCGCTCGGCGTGCTCCAGCCTCAGTTTCAACTGACGCAAGGCTTCGACCACGTCGCCCTCTGGCGAGACGACCCCTTTCGCCGCGCCTTTCGCCGAGCTCCCGACGTCGTCGGCGACGCACTCGAATGGATGGCCGCACTGACCGACGAGCCCGCTTTTCTCTGGATTCACCTGTCGGACCCCCACGAGCCGTATCACCCCGTCGAGCCCGAGCCCGACGTCGCTCTCCGGCTCGGAGAGGTCACGGTCGCCGAGCTCGAGCTCGCGAGCCGCAAGACCTTTCAGGTGTCTGTCGAGGTACCGCCTGGCGGAACGGATCTGCAGATCGAGCCGATCCGCGAGGCGCGAAGAGACGACTGGCCGCGCACTCGTCTCATGGTTCATCACCTGAGCCTCGCCGAATCGGCGACGGGGGCGCGACTCGAGGCTCCCGAGCTCTCACATCGGCTGCGGGGGCCGCTCTCCGTGCGACTCGACAACGACCTCGACGGTCCCGCTGCGGTCACCGTCGAGATCGCCGGGGAGCTACGCCTACCACCCAAGAGCCAGGCGCGGACCAACTACTCCGAGGAGGTCCGACTCCTCGACCGGGAGCTCTCGCGACTGCGCGACCGACTGCACGCATCCGGACGGAACGACCCCCTCTGGATGATCGTCACGGATCATGGCGAAGGGCTCTTTCGCCACGGCATGCTTGGGCACTCGGACGGCACCTGGGAGGACCAGCTCAAACTCGGCTGGCTGATTCATGGCCCGGAGATCCCGTCACTGCGCGTCCAGGCTCCGGTCTTGAACGTCGATGTCGGACCGACACTGCTCGAGCTGGTCCAGCTCGAGGCGTTCCCGCGCACGATCGATGGAGTCTCCCGGGCCGACTGCCTCGACGGCGAGTGCGAAGGCCGCCGCGAGTGGTCCGCCTACGGTCTCGAGCACGGCGTCGACCGCGTACGCGCGGCCGCGATCTATCGCTGGCCCCAGAAGGCGCTCTGGATCGCGCATCGCAAGGCGAGGGCCTACGACCTCGAGAGCGATCCCGGCGAGGTGGAGCGCCTGAACACGGAAGAGGCCGAGCGCCTCGTCGAGGCGCTCCCTCGCTTGCGCGAACTGGTCCAGAAGCAGCTCGAAGCGCGCGGCCGCGGCGTCTCGGACCCTGAGACCCAGCGCTTGCTCGAGAGCCTTGGCTATCTCTGAAGTCCCGGCGCGCTCAGACGCGCGTCCGCAGCAGCGGGCGACAGAGGTCGAGCCAAGCACACAGTTCGGGGCGCGTATCCCGCGGATCGATCAGGTCGTGCACCGAGAACCACTCAGCGCGCGGAAAGGGCGTGCGCCCTTTGGACAGCTCTTGTTCGAGCTCGCGACGCCGCTTCTCCGGGTCGGGCGCAGCAGCAATCTCGCGCCGAAAGGCCACCGCGACTCCTCCTTCGAGCGGGAGCGCACCGCTCTCCGCGGAGGGCCAGGCGAGCACGTGTGCGTTCGGGCCATAGTGCGCAGCGGCGGCGACGCCGTAGGACTTGCGCACCTGCACTGACGCCCAGGGCACGGTCGTGCGCACATTGGCCGCGATGGCCTCCATGCCGTAGCGAATCGTGCCGGCCTGCTCGGAGGCCGATCCGATCATGAAGCCCGGCTCGTCGACGAAGCAGACCACCGGCAGGTGGAAGGTCTCGCAGAACTCGAGAAAGCGTCGAACCTTCTGAGCACCGTCCGCCCCCATCGCTCCTCCGTTGTGTCGCGGGTCGTTGGCCCAGACCCCGATCGGGAGGCCGTCGAGACGGGCCAGCCCGACGATCTGCGACCGTCCGTAGAGCGCTCCTTTCTCGAAGAAGCTGCCGCGGTCGAGAACCAGCTCGAGAACGCGACGCATGTCGTACAGGCGCCGGCGATCTCTCGGCACGATGTCGAGCAGCTCGTCTTCTCGCCGGTCGCGACGGTCGCCGCCGGCCGGCTGTCTCTCCGGTGGCAGCTCGCGAGCGCTCGACGGTAGATAGTCGAGAAAGCGCTTCATCTGCTCGAAGAGGTCTTCTTCGTCTTCGGCGAGGTTGTCGACGACGCCGTTGCGGAGGTGTACGTCGGGGCCCCCGAGCTCCGCCTTGGTCTTCTTCTCGCCGAGTGCACGCTCGACCAGCGCCGGCCCCCCGATCAGCACCTGAGACGTCGTCCGGGTCATCAGCGACAAATGGGAGGCAACGAGACGAGCAGCCGGAAAGCCTGCAACGGCTCCCATGGCACCGGACACGACCGGAACTTCCTGAAGGGCGTTGGCAATGACGGCGAAGCGCTGCGGCGAATAGACCGGATCGCCGGCGGGTCGCGGCGCCGCCGGCTTGCCGGAGCCGCCGCTCGAGCCGGCAACGCTACCGCCGCCGCCTTCGAGAAAACGAAGCAGCGGCAGGCGATAGCGGACGGCCAGCTCTTCGGACCAGACGCTCTTGCGCAAGCCAGCGGGCGAGGGCGAGCCGCCACGCAGCGTGAAGTCCTCCCCGCCGACGACGCAGCGTCGCCCGGCGATCGTGCCGACGCCCAGGACGTAGTTTCCCGGCACGAAGCCGGTCAGCTTGCCTTCGTCATCGCGCTCGCCGAAGCCGGCCTGGGGACCGTGCTCCTTGAAGGATCCAGCGTCGAGCACGGCCTCGATCCGCTCGCGAATGGTGAACTTTCCGTACGAGTGCTGCCGCGCGACGGACTCTTCGCCGCCCATCTCCCGGGCGAGCCTCTTGCGCTCGCTGATCTCGTCGACTTCAGGCTTCCAACTCACGCTTGCCTCCGCATCAACTCTGCGACGTTCCTGCCGCGAGTGCGCGCGCCGCGGCGGGGCGCGATAGACACTGGGCCAGCCAGGAAGCGGCGAACTCGTAAGCCGAAAGATCGATTCTGGCGAAGCGGCTCCAAGAGAGCACCGACGCGACATTCAGATCCGCGGCCGTGAACAGCGGGCCGAGAAGATGCCCTTCGCTCAAAGCTGCGTCGAGCACTCCCAAAGGCCCCGAGAGGGCCTCCTGGGCCGAATGAGCGGCTGCTTCGTCTCTGAGCTCCTCTTCGAGCAGGACACGGTGCCGCAGCGCCACCAACAGACTCGGCTCGATCTCGGTCATCGCCCAGTAGGACCACTGGTGGACGAGCGCCTGGTCTTCCAGAGTAGAAGGCCACAGTCCCTCGTCGGCGCCGTACTTCGAGGCGAGATACGTATTGATGGCCATCGACTCCCAGAGCACGAAGCCGCCGTCCGAAATCGCCGGGATCCTGGCGTTCGGGTTCACCTCCAGGTAGTCCGCATCACGAAGCTCCGGGCCTCGAGCCCGCAGCGGCACCGATTCGTACTCGAGGCCGAGCTCTTCCGCCATCCAGTAGGTGCGGAACGCGCGCGACTGGGCGACTCCGTAGATGCGCAGTTTGGACACGGTCTCCGCTCCGAAAGAGGTGGTTGAACAGGAAGCAAGCTACCACGGGCTCCCGAGTCGAAGGAGT
Organism: Acidobacteriota bacterium; assembly: GCA_039026915.1. Lineage (GTDB taxonomy): Bacteria > Acidobacteriota > Thermoanaerobaculia > Multivoradales > Multivoraceae > JBCCLJ01. Next base: position 15,890 of record JBCCLJ010000067.1, on the reverse strand, counting down.
CGAAAAGGCGCTGTAACCGGTTCGAGGCTCGTGCGTCTTACTTCCAAGCCCACTGGCCCGAACCGCCGATTTCGCCCCTGACGGGCGCTCCGCGCGTACGATCTCGACCCATGAGCGACTCTGACATGTCCACCTGGCAAGCAGCCTACGACTCCCACGGACGCACCGTCTTTGCCTATCTCGTCAGCCGCGTCGGACGGGATCGTGCCGAAGATCTGCTCCAAGAGACCTTCGTTCGGGCCATCCGGGCGAGCTCGCTGGCGGATCCTTCGAAGGTTCGTTCCTACCTGTTGAGCACTGCCCACAATCTCCTTGTCTCCCAGGCGCGGAAGCACTCTCCCCTGCCCTTCGCCGATCTCGGCGTCGATCAAGAGAGAGTCGAGCTGGAGCGCGAGGCCGACGGCACGACCGACGCTCGCGTTCAGCTGACGGAGCTCTCTGAGCGGCTCGAGAAGGCGCTCGAAGACATGAGCGAAGATCACCGACTGGCGTTCGAGCTGGCCGTCCTCCAGCAGGTGACCTACGACGAAATCGCAGCCCAGACCGGCTGGAGCCGCAGCCTCGTCAAGGTCAACGTGCACCGTGCCCGCAAGAAAGCCATCAAGCACCTCGCCGACTACCGGCCCACCGCGGCCTCCAACAGGTGAATCCCATGCCAAGCCAAGACGCCTCGTCCCCCAACGCGCGCTTGTCGACGGATGCTCGCTGCTCCTTCGACATGGCCGACCTCTCGGCGCTTCTCGACGGTGAGCTGGAAGCGCACCTCGTCCCCGAGGCGGTCGACCGCATCCTGCACTGCGAGTGCTGCGCCCGCTACTACGCGGAGGCGCGGCGCCTGCAGGGTCTGCTGACGGTCGCCGGGCGGGTCGAAGGACTCGAGCCGCCCGCCGAGCTCTGGAATCGAATCACGGAGGAGGCCGGCAAAGAACCCGAGCGCTCCAAGGTCGTGCGGCCCAGCGCCTGGTTCAGCCCGAGAGTCGTCGGTCTGCTGGCCGCCGCAGCCGTGTTGGTCTTTTGCACCTGGTTTCTGGTCAACACCGAGCTCTTCACCGGTTCGAACGACCTCTCGACGGAAATCCAGGCTCTCTCGGGAAGCGGTGCGCCGATGACCGACGATCGGTTCGTCGCCATCGCCTCCGAACTGCTTCAGGCCGACGAGCGCTACCTGGACGAGATGCGCTCGCTCATGCGACAGCTCGAGTCCGAGCGCTATGCCGAGCGTTCAACCAGCGAATCCCGACGCGCCGGAGAAGGATCCTTTCCTTTGGGCGACGAGTTCGATCCGCTCGAGTCCGAGCGCTCGGGGACCGACGTCAGCGTCCAGCTCTGGTAGCGCCTCCGTAGCCGCACCGACAGCGAACTTCTCAGCTTGCTTTTTCGACAACAACCCGACAGCGGGAGACACACTATGAGACCCATCCACGACATCTTCGCCACGAAGTCCTCTTGGACGCCCGTCGCACTCCTCGCGATCAGCGCGGCAAGTCTCCTTCTTCCGGGGACGATCGGCGCGCAGCAGCGCGACGGTTTCATCCACGGCACCGTGACGACCGAAAGCGGTGAGAAGTACACCGGAACCCTGCGCTGGGGCAAGGAAGAGGCCTTCTGGGACGACCTCTTCAACTCCAACAAGGAAGAGCTGCCATGGCTCGAGGAGTACGGCGAGGCCAAGGGGGGCAAGACCCTCAACGTGCTCGGCCGCAAGGTAAAGATCAACTGGGGCAACTTCGGCACGGGACGCCAGCTCGTCACCCGCTTCGGCAGCCTCAAGTCGATCGAGAACCTCGGCTCCGATGAGGTGCGCCTCGTGTTTCGCGGCGGTGAGGAGATCATCGGCGACGGCGGCTCGAACGACATCGGCACCCGCATCACCGTGCGCGACACGACGCTCGGATCCGTCCAGCTCGACTGGAAGCGCATCGAAAAGATCGAGTTCTCCAATACGCCGAGCGGTGCGGAGGTCGGAGGCTACCGTCTGAGCGGCGAGGTGAAGACGAGGCGCGGAAGCTACCGTGGCTTCGTGCAGTGGGACTCGGAGGAGTGCCTGTCCACCGACAAGCTCGACGGCGAGAGCCGCGACGCCGACCACTCGATCGAGATGGGCAAGATCCGGGCGATCCGTCGCCTCAGCTCCAAGCGCTCCGAGGTCGAGCTCAAGGACGGTCGCAAGCTGCGCCTCGAGGGCACCAACGACGTCGACGAAGACATCCGCGGCATCCTGATCGAGGACAGCCGCTACGGACGCGTCGAGATCGGCTGGGACGACTTCGAAGAGGTCGTTTTCGATGACCAGGGCTCGAGCGGACGCGCCTACGACGAACTGGATGACGAAGGTCCTCTGCGCGGCCGGGTCGTCACGCGCGACGGCGAGACGCTCTCCGGTCGGCTGGTCTACGATCTCGACGAGGCGTACCGCTGGGAGATGCTCGATGGCAATGACGGCGACATCGCCTACATCATCCCGTTCGCTCTGGTCACCGAGGTCGAGCCGGACGGCGACGACGCCGCTCGCGTGACGCTTCGCAGCGGCGAGAAGCTCACGCTCGAAGGAAGTCACGACACGAACGAAGACAACGACGGCGTGCTCGTTCTCGACGGAAATGAGAAGGACGGCACCCTCGTGCCCTGGGACCAGATCGCGTCCATCCGGTTCGACAACTGAGCTCGGGCGTCGGGACCGATCGAAGGTTTTCCTTCCCGAAGCCTCTCGACGACGGGCGACCTCGAACGACGCAAACCATGCAAAAGGGGCCTGCCAGCCGGCAGGCCCCTTCTTCGTTTCCAGCATAGAGCGATCGCGGTTCAGTCGTCGTAGCCGTAGGGTCGACGCCGCCGCCAACGGTCGTCGCGAGAGCCACGCCGGCGCCGCTCGTAGCGCCGCTGCCGCTCCCACCGCCGACGCTGTCGCTCGACCTCACGAGCCCGCTGCCGCTTCCAGTAGGGCGTGTAGCCGTCGTAGCTGCGATAGGAATAGGGTCCGCGCTCGTAGCGCAACGGCGCATACCGATCGAAGATCCGATACTGCTCGAAGCCGTGGCTTTGGAAGAAGCCACGAACGACGGGGCAGCTTCGGTGGTGGTAGTGCGCCGAGCGCTGAACGAAGCAGCGATCGGTGCAGCGGTGACGAGAGCGGATCGGCACGTCGACCCGGTAGTAGTAGTGATCGTGATGCCCGGCATACTGGGCCGGGTGTCCGATGCGGAAGTACACCCCTCCGATGCGGAACGAGGTCCCCCAACCCCACCCGCTCGCGGCCGCGGGACTCGCCGCTCCGGCGAGTCCGACCGCACCCAGGACGCCTGCGAACCAGCTGCCGAGCCTTCGCCGCGAGATCTCACGTGGCTGCGCCTCCTGGGTGCTGGATTCCATAGAGCGAATGATCGAGGTCATGGTGTGCCTCCTCTCTCGTGACGTCTCTGCTCGCGCGGCAAGGTTGCGAACCCAACCGGGACAGACACGCCGTTCGACACTTCAAGTGCCGTGCCAACGGCTCGGAAAGCCTGGAAACAAGGGACTTCTCGAAGTTCAGCGACGTTCTTCGTCCTGCTCGACACACTGTGCCGTCCTCCCGCTGGGACGCCCGCGAGCCGTGCTAGCGTTCGTCTCGAAACCACCCATCGGAGGACTGGGCATGCACGTCTTTCGCCGTCCGCTGCAGCTCGCAGCACTCGCTCTCTTCCTGTCCCAAGGGACCTTGGCGCAGAACTACCGCGCCGACATCACGGTCGATATCGAGGGCCTCGAGAAGAAGCTCGTCGCTCTCGCCGAGGCGATTCCGGAGGACAAGTACTCCTGGAGTCCGCAGAAGGGCGTGCGCTCCGTCAGCCAGGCGCTGATGCACACCGCGTCAGCCAACTTCTTCTTCCCTTCACTCGTCGGCGTCCCGATTCCGGAAGGGATCAACCCGCGAGAGCTGGAGCAGATCACCACCAAGGACGAGGTCGTACGCACGCTGAAAGACTCTTTCGAACAGCTCAAGAAGATGGTCACCGCGAGCGCCGACCGCGAGCTCGACGAGATGGTGAACATGCCGGGTCGGCAAACGACCCTCGCCGGGGCGCTTCACGCCGCCGTCTCTCACAGTCACGAGCATCTCGGCCAGATGATCGCTTACGCTCGCTCCGTCGGCACGGTCCCGCCGTGGTCCGAAGGGAACTGAGCTCGGACGAAAGAGAGCCGAATCAGTTCTCGGCAACCCCGCAGTAGCGCACGTAGAAGCGCGCTAGAGTCCGGGCGAGCGCCACCAGATCCTCCGCTCGGACCCTCTCGGCGGGACCGTGCGCGTCGCGCACGTCACCAGCGCCGAACATCACCGTCGGGATGCCCGCGTGGCGGTCGAGCAGTCTCATGTCGGCGCCGTACGGGACGCCGACGCAGGCCGGACGACGGCCCAGAGTCTCCTCGGCGACGTCGAGCAGAGTCTCGACCATCCGGCCCTGAGGGTCGGCCTCAGCCGACTCGAAGACACCCCCCCACCACTCGACGCGCACCGGGTTTCGGCGGAGAAACTCGTTCGCGCGACAGACCTCGTCCACGGCCGACTCGAAGAGCTGCCGAGCGCGATCGAGACTCCATCCCGGAGGCACGCCGTAGCGACCCGTGGCGACGAGCGAGTCGGGCACCGACGAAGACCACTCTCCTGCCACGACGGTGCCGATGCTCAACGGGTACGGCAGGGGAGCGCCGAAAAGGGAATGCTTCCCCTCCCTCGCCACGAAGCGTTCGAGCTCGAGGAGCCGCTCGTGGACCTCGATGAAGTTCTCCAGCGCGCTCACTCCTTCGTGACGGTGGCAGCCGTGCGCACCAACGCCAGCGACGTGAAGCCGAAAGCCGAGGCAGCCCGCCTGTACCGTCGCGACCTCGAGCTCCGTCGGTTCCGGGATCACGGCGGCCGAGGCCCGGTAGCCGCGCTCGACGGCTGCCAGCGTTCCGAGTCCGCCGTCTTCCTCACCGATCACCGGCTGCAGCAGCAGATCGCTCGCCAGTGGCACGCCGGCGTCGATCACCGCTCGCGCCGCCTCGATCGCGGCACAGACGCCACCCTTCATGTCGAGCGCCCCGCGGCCGAGCCACCAGCCGTCTTGCTCTGACAGCTCGAATGGCGGCACGGTCCACTGCGATTCGTCGCCCGCGGGCACCACGTCGATGTGGCCGTTGACGATCAGCGAGGAGTCGCCGTCGGCGCTCCCCGGCAACCGTCCCACGAGCCCCAACGGTTCCAGGTGCTCGACCTCGACGCCAAAGGCGGGGTGATCGCGCAAAGCTTCGACATCGATCTCCCAGAGATCGACCTCCAGGCCCATCGACTCGAAGCGATCGGCAAGCATCCGCTGAGCGGGCGCCTCACGCCCCTGATCGGTCTCGAAAGCCACGAGCTCTGCAAGGAGCTCCTTCAGTCGTTCGGGCGAAACTGCGTCAACAACGTGACGCTCGATCGAGTCACTCATGGAAGCACGCTAGCCCAGCTCAGAAGCGGACCCAAGGCGAGTGAGGAAAAAAGAAGAGGGAGGAGACCGAAGTCTCCTCCCTCGTCGTACTTTCTCCGACGAAGCCGAAGCGGCTTGCGACGGCTAGAGAGGCATCACCACGCGATCTTGAACGATGCGCGAGCCTGCCTTGGCCGCTGGAAGAATCTTCGTACCGGGAAGACCTCGCCACGGCCGTCGAAGTTCCGTTGTCGCTGTTGATCGGTGACGTTGATCACCTCGACGCGGAACTCCCCTCGGAGTTGACCTCCCATCTTGAAGCCCAGAGCGCTCGAGAGATTCACCGTGTATTCGTTCGTCGTCCTTCGACCTCGGCGACCGCGCTCGTGCAGCACCAGACCCACCCCGGTGTTGTTGCCGTTCGAGCCGTCGAGATTGATCGCGTTGACGCCCTCCGAGCGCGCCCAGGGCGTGCCCGTCTGGTACGTGAAGTGGCCACCGAGGGTGAAGTCGGTCGGACCCATCTGCCAGGTCTTGAAACCGAAGCTGTTCCAGATGATCGACCGGTCGTAGACGCCGTTCGGGCCGCGACGGTTGATCGTCGAGACCGGCTGTCCGAGGAACTCGCCGAGCGAGGCGAAGCAGTCGACCGGCACGGTGCGGGCGGCCTGCTCTTCCTGACACTGGGCCAGCTGACCTTCGTTCAGGATGACCTCGAGGTTCTCACCGTAGTCGCTCTGGGTGTTGTTCCACCAGGAGCCGCTGCCCGTCGTGTCGGTCTCGGACCAGGACACGTTGTTGTAGAGCGACCAGCCGTTGGCAAAGCGACGGTTGACCTGCAGCTGCAGGCCACGGTAGCCGTTGCGCGCCTGCTGAAAGCTGTCGATGTCCGCCTGATTGATGCCACGCGGCAGGCCGTTGGCTTCACGCGCATCCGCCAGCGACGTGAGGATGTTCGGCAGGTTCTTGTAGTTCGCCGTGATGAAGATGTTGTTGCCGTTCTCGTTCAACTGGGTGTTGGAGAACATCATGTCCTCGAGATCCCAGTCGATGTACTTGACGTCGAGAGCCCAATTGCGACTGAACTGCCACTCGAAGCCGAGAATGATCTCTTCCTTGTAGTAGATGTCGAGATCGTGATCCCAGATCCCGGCCTCGACGGACTGCCACATCTCACCCGGCACGATGCGGCTGAAGAAGAAGTTGTAGCCGACGTCGTTGCAGAGACCGGCTGCGACGTCGAGAGGATCACAGAACAGATAGACCTCGCGGCCGTTGTAGCCGTTCCAGCCGTCATGCATGCCGGCAGCCGTATCGCCGCCGCCCGCAATCCAGGCCTGGTTCAGCATGGCGTGGTAGTGGCCAGCGCTCAGGTTGAAGAGCATCTTGCCGTCGCCCTTGACGTCGTAGGTGACGTTGAGGCGCGGATCGACGTAGGTATCATCGACGACCTGCCGACGCACGTCGTTGAAGCCTTCCTGCAGAGCGGCGCGCACGCCGATGTTGAAGGTCCAGTGATCGCCGACCGTGAAGCGGTCGCGCACGTAGAGTGCTGTATCCCGCATCTCCGCGTCGCCACCGAAAAAGATGTCGTCGAGGAACGGAGCGTTGTAGTCGACCCAGTTGCAGATCCGGCCGCGTCCGAAGGTCGACCAGAGTGAAGGATCGAGGGCGCGCGCCAGTCCACAGGTGTCGTCGGCCAGGGTTCCGGCTCCTGCGTAGCCGAACTGGTTGAAGGAGTCGTAGTTGAAGCCGTCCAGCAGGCCGGGGCGTGCGTTCTGACCTCTCCACTCCGTCGCCTGATAGTCAATGCCCCACTTGAGCTCGTGGTTGGCACCGACGAACTGCGTCAGAGCGGCATTCGCCTGATCGCGAGGGAACTCGTTGAAGCCGAACCCGTCGGAGAGGATCCAGCCGTTGTGCCACGCGCTCAGGAAGTTCGTGTCCCGGTAGACGAAGTAGTTGTTGCCCGGCCAGAACTGGCCCGCTTCCGGGTTCGCCGGAAAGCGCAGCGGGAGGTCGCTCGGTGCCGACGTGTCGGTGGCGCTGTGGCCTGCCGCCGGACCGCGATCCTGCTGCTTCAGCGTCAGGCACTCGTCGATGACGATGCTGCCGCAGGCGAGCAGCTTGTCCTCGGTGCTCGTCTGGCTGGCGATCTTGGCTTCAAGGAAGAAGTTGCTGTTGATCGACCAGTTCCAGTTGACCGTCGCCAGCTCGCCGTCGACGTCATGCGGCGTCGGCGTCCAGTAGTCGAAGGACTCCTGGTTGAAATAGTTCCGAAAGGCCGGGGTGCCAATGTACGACGCCGCCAGCGAATGAGCCTGGGAAGGCTGCAGGTTCAGCTTGAGGATCTGCGCCTCGTTCTTGAGCGAGGTGTCGTAGGGGTCGCCGCCGAGGAGGCGCTCCTGGTACGCGTCGTCGAAGTCGCTCCAGCCGAGGAAGAACCAGGCTTTGTCGCGAGCGATCGGGCCGCCGGCGGAAAACTCGTAGCCGTTGCTGCCGCCCTCTTCTTCTGCCGGTCGACGCACGAACCAGTCCGTGGGAAAGGGAGTGATCTCACGATTCGCGAGCGACGGCTGGTTTTTGTACTCTGCGCCCCAGTCCACTTCCTGTCGCTGATAGAGGAAGTCGGCGTGGAAGCGATTCGTGCCCGACTTGACGATGACGTTGGTCGAAGAGCCGATCACGCGGCCGTACTCGGCCGACGAGCCGCCGGCCTCCATCGAAACCTCGGTGACCGCGGTGGTCGGCAGGAAGACGCGACTGCCGCCGAACTTGGCGAAGGTCGTGTCGACGCCGTCGATGTAGACGGCCTGGTCCGCGAAGTGGGTGCCGTTGACGGAGGGTCGTGTCTGCTGGATGTCGTCGTTCTCGGCGTCGGCGGTGACGCCCGGGAGTGCGTTGATGACGCCGTAGTAGGTGCGCGTCGTTCCAGCGGTCTGCTCGCCGACCTCGGCCTGGATCGTCGATCCCGCCGTGACGTTGAACTTGTCGACCATGGGCGCTTCGGAGGTGACCGTGATCTCCTCAGAGGTACCGAGTCGGAGGGTCAGGGGGATGACCGACTTGTTGCCGGCGACGACGGTGACGTCGGCTCCGACCGGGTCGAAGCCCTCGAGCTCGGCCTTGAGTGAGTAGTTGCCCGGGACCAGCAGCGCGAAACGGTAGCTGCCGTTGCCGTCGGTGACGGACGTCTTGGTTCCTCGGTCGCCCGAAAGCGTCACGAGGACGCCAGGAAGCGCCGCACCGGAACCATCGGACACCGTGCCCTCGACGATCCCCGTTTCGGGGCCGTCGGCGAGGACAGGCAGAGACACGAATGCCGCGAGAGCAAGGCAAAGCCAGACTCGATGCATACTCTCCTCCTTCGATGAGAGGCCGCCCTCTCGCCGAAACAAAGAGCCAATGCTCCCTGCCCGGGAGATGACGCGTGCAACACCCAGCGAGGAGCGCTGCACTTTCCTACTTGTAGTGGGTTGTGTGAAGCCACTATGTCACTTTCTTCACCCAAGAAGCAAAACGGCCTTTCGCGCACCTCGTGCGAAACCCGGCAAACGCCGTCGAGGTGACACCGTGAACAAAGCTGCATCCGTCCCTCGAGGCCCCGCAATGAACGATGCCGTCGAGGTCGTCCTCTTCGACTTCGGCGGCGTTCTGGCGCGCTTTCGAGGTATCGAAGCGCTCGCAGCGTGGGCGGGAGAAGGCGATGTCGACCGTCTGTGGAACCACTGGCTCACGTCCCCGACGGTGCGCGCCTTCGAGACGGGCCGGCTCGAGCCTGCAGCGTTCGCGAAGCGCCTCGGCCAAGAGCTCGAACTCGGGCTCGCGCCGGAGGCGATCCTCGAGGACCTTCGGGAGTGGGTGCCGCACCTTCTCGACGGAGCCGAAGAGCTGCTCGCGGAGCTCGGGGATCGCCGTACGGCCCTGCTCAGCAACACCAACTCGGTCCACTGGCCGCTCTACGCAGAGACGATGACGCCCTACTTCGAGTGCGTGTTCCTCTCCTACGAGACCAGCCGCCTCAAGCCTGACTCCGAGAGCTTCCTCCACGTCGCGGAGACGATGGCGTGTGCCCCCTCAGCCATTCTCTTTTTCGACGACAGTGAGACGAACGTCAACGCCGCTCGGCGCGCCGGTCTCCAGGCAGAACGGACGCGGTCGCCGGCCGAGTGCAGGAAGGCCCTGCAGCACCGAGGCCTCCTGGCGCACCGCCACGGCTAGCCTTCCACCGAAGTCGGAGCGACGTGCCGTGCGGCGTCGCGGATCGAGCGACTTCTGAGCGCGCGAAGACCGTGGACGGCGCCAAGGGTGACTCCATCCGACATATGCCGTCTGGATCTACCGATTTATTTCATGAAATGATTGACATGCTTTTCAGATCATGAGATGTTATTCACGCTAACGGTGTCGTTCTTTAAGGGGGGCGAGACACCGGATCCCACCGGCTCGGACCGAGAGCCGCAGACCCGATTCGCTGCCCATCTGGAGAACAAGCCGTCCAAAACACCTTCCGTGTCGAAAGCACGAGAGGAGCTCTCGGCCTTCGAGCCATCTCTTCGAGAGGAACACCATGAAAGTCATCCAAGGCTCTGGGCGCCTTCGCTGCAGTGACAGCCTTGGGCCGAAGGGAGATTCCGGGCGCTACAGCTCGGGCCAGAACCCCTGCTCGACCGCTCTCCTGTCCCCGATCGCGCGAACCGCGCTCTAGGCACCGACAGTCTCAAGACCCATAGCCTGACAACGACTTCATCCATTGAGAAAACTATGAGCCAAGCTACATCGACCAGCGAACTGACGCAGATGCGTCAGTACTTTCGCCAAGACTTCCTCGCCTCGATCGTCGTCTTTCTCGTTGCTCTGCCGCTGTGCATGGGCATCGCCATCGCCTCTGGCGTGCCGCCGGCCGCTGGCCTGATCACCGGCATCATCGGTGGCCTCGTCGTCGCGCTCTTCGCCGGAGCGCCGCTCCAGGTGTCCGGCCCCGCCGCCGGCCTGAGCGTCATCGTCTGGGAGCTGGTGCAAGAACACGGCATTGCGACCCTCGGCGTCATCGTGATGATTGCCGGCGCCGCACAGCTCCTCGCGGGCCTCGCCAAGATGGGTCAGTGGTTCCGAGCCGTCTCGCCCGCCGTCATCCACGGCATGCTTGCTGGTATCGGCGTCCTCATCTTCGCCTCGCAGTTCCACGTCATGGTCGACGACAAGCCGCGCGGATCGGGTCTCGCGAACCTGCTGTCGATTCCGGAAGCGATCGTCAAGGGCATCACGCCAAGCTCGGATTCCGTGCACTTCCAGGCTGCAATGATCGGGCTCGTCACGCTGGCGACGATCATCCTGTGGAAGCCCCTCGTTCCAGGCAAGCTCAAGGTCGTTCCAGCACCGCTCGTCGCCGTCATCGTCGGCACGATCGCCGCCATCGTCAGCGGCGTGAACATCGCACGCGTCGCAGTTCCCGCAAACCTCGCGGATGCCGTTCGCCTGCCGACGATCGAGCAGCTTTCGACGCTGAACTGGACGCTCGTCACGGCCGGGTTGGCCCTCGCGTTCGTCGCCTCCGCAGAGACCCTGCTTTGCGCGACCGCGGTCGACAAGATGCATGACGGTCCGCGCACCAAGTACGACAAGGAGCTGACGGCCCAGGGCCTCGGCAACCTCACCTGCGGGTTCCTCGGGGCGCTGCCGATGACCGGCGTCATCGTGCGTAGCTCCGCCAACGTCGAAGCGGGTGGCAAGACCCGCGCTTCGGCCTTCATGCACGGCATCTGGCTGCTCGTCTTCGTCGCGGCCCTGCCTTTCATCCTGCAACGGATTCCGGTGGCCGCACTCGCGGCGATCCTGGTCTTCACCGGTTACAAGCTGGTCAACATCGCAGCGATTCGTCAGCTCGCCTCCTACGGTCGCGGCGAGGTCTTCATCTACGTCGCAACGCTCGCGACGATCGTCTCCGTCGACCTGCTCAGCGGCGTCGTGCTCGGCATCGTGCTGTCGCTCGCCAAGCTGCTCTACACCGTCTCGCACCTCGACATCGAGACCCGCGAGCGCGAAAACGGCAGCACCCTCGATCTCTTCCTCAACGGCTCGGCCACCGTACTGCGGCTGCCGCGCCTCGCTCGTCACCTCGAGGCCGTTCCGGCCAACACCGAGGTTCACGTGCACCTCGAGGGACTGGACTACATCGATCACGCCTGCCTCGAGCTGCTCGCCAACTGGGAGAAGCAGCACGAGCTCACCGGCGGCAAGCTGTTCGTCGATTGGGACGGACTGCAGGCCCGCTTCCGCGAGCGCCCCAGCCAACGCTTGAGGGCTGCCGCCTGATCCAGTCGGCAGCGACCCTGAAAGAGGCTCCCGGATTCGTCCGGGGGCCTTTTTTCTTTGCTCTCCTCGACCGGCGCGAGGCGGCCTCGAAAGCCCTCCAGCGTAGACTGCGCGCCAGGAGGTTCCGACGATGAGCGAAGTGCAGACGACTCCCCGCCGCAAGTTCTGGGGCTGGGGCAACGAAGGCAGCGGGCTCGACGAGACGCAACAGGCGGACCTGCGGCAGCGGACCGCCGAACGCTACGGCATCTCCGCACAGCCGGCCGCAACGCCGCCCCGAGTCGAAGACTTCGACCTTCGGGCGCCGCGCATCGCACCCCCTTCCAGTCTGGCCGAGCTCTGCACTGCGGATCCCTGGGAGCGTCTGGTCCACAGCTACGGCAAGTCCTTTCCCGACTCCGTTCGCATCTTCCGACGCGATGTGCCCGAGCCACCGGACATCGTCGCCTATCCGAAGAGCGAAAGCGACGTCGTGCAGCTTCTGGACTGGGCCGACACGATCGGAGCTGCCGTCATCCCCTTCGGCGGTGGCACGAGCGTCGTGGGCGGTGTCGAACCCGTCGTTTCAGGCTCTTATGCCTGCACCGTCAGCCTCGATCTCGCCCGGCTGGACCGCGTACTCGAGATCGATCGTTCGTCCCGGGCCGCGAGAATCCAAGCAGGTGCAACCGGCCCCGGACTGGAGAGTCAGCTCAAGGAGCAAGGACTGACGCTGCGTCACTTTCCGCAGTCCTTCGAGATGGCGACGCTCGGAGGCATGATCGCGACACGTTCGGGCGGCCACTTCGCCACTCTGTACACACACATCGACGACTTCGTCGAGTCGACGCGCAGCGTCACACCTCAGGGAATCCTCGAGAGTCGCCGCCTCCCGGGCTCCGGCGCAGGCCCCTCTCCGGACCGCATGATGATCGGCTCCGAGGGAATTCTCGGCATCATTACCGAGGCGTGGCTACGACTGCAGGATCGCCCCACCTTTCGTGCCTCTGCAGCGGTCCACTTCGACGACTTCTACAAGGCGTCAAACGCCGTGCGGGCTGTCTCCCAGGCGGGCCTGTTTCCCGCGAACTGCCGACTCATCGACGCCGCCGAGAGCCACGGCAGCGGGGCCGGAGACGGTTCGAACTCGCTCTTGGTTCTGGGCTTCGAGTCGGCCGACCACCCGGTCGACGCCTGGATGGCGCGAGCGGAAGAGATCGTCGCAGACCATGGCGGTCGCGTCGTGCCTCCGGCAACCGAGGCCGGTCACCTCGAAGGGGCCGTTGGGGCTTGGCGCCAGGCCTTCATCAACGCGCCGTACTACCGTGAGGTTCTCGTTCCGCTCGGTGTCATCTCGGACACCTTCGAGACGGCGATCACCTGGGACCGCTTCGAGGAGTTTCACGCAACGGTCATCGATCGCCTTCGCACCGCGATGCGATCGATCACTGGAAACGAAGGCAGCATCACCTGCCGGTTCACCCACAGCTATCCCGACGGCCCCGCACCCTACTTCACCTTCCAGACCTGCGGCGACTGGAGCCGAGTTCTCGATCAGTGGCGCGAGATCAAGATTGCGGCCAACGAGGTCGTCGTCTCCTCGGGCGGCACGGTGACGCACCACCACGCCGTGGGCCGCGATCACCGCAAGAGCGGCTACGACGCGCAGCGGCCGGATCTCTTCGCGCGCGCCCTGGCGGCGGCCAAGGCCGAGCTCGATCCGAAGGGTCTTCTCAATCCCGGCGTCCTGATCGATCCGCTGGGAGCGCCTCGGTCAGCGGGGGGCGCCATCGGCTGATCCACGTGCTGATCTTCGACATCGACGGCACGCTCACAGAAACCGTCGACGTCGACGGCGAGTGCTTTCAGGAGTCCGTGCGTCAAATCCTGGGTCTCGACCTCACAGACGAGTGGTCGTCGTTCGAACAGGTCACGGACCAGGGCATCACCGACGAGCTCCTCAGCCAGCGAACAGCCCGGGAGCGAATGGCTCTCGGGTATCGGCTCCGTCAGGACTTCTTCGAGCGTCTCGGCGACCGAGCTCGTCGGAGCCCCGAGCGCTTCGCCGAGATCCCCGGGGCCGCCGAACTCCTGCAAGAACTGGACGAACGTGCGGTCGACTACGCGCTGGCCACGGGAGGCTGGCGACCGAGCGCCGAGCTCAAGCTCGCCATGGCTCGGCTCCCCGCGAAGAGGCTGCGCGCGACGAGCAGTGAGACCTCGATCCGCATCCAGATCTTCGCAAGCGCTGCGGCTGGGAGGACGAACGTGACGCTCCTCGGCGACGGTCTTTGGGACGCTACTGTCGCTCGCCGGTTGGGATGGCGCTTCGTCGCCAGGGCCGCACCGGGAGCGAAGAGCGAGGCACTCCTGCAGGCAGGCGCTGAAGGGGTCGTTCACGACTGGACCGAGCTGGAAGAAGGGCTTCTCTTCCCGGCTCCCTGAGCCGGCGCGGGCGGGCCGCGAAGAACTTCCGCCGCGCCGTCGTCGCTAAGGGCTCGCGAGCACCAGTGCGCGCAGATCCTCTCCGCCGACCGGCGCCACCTGCATGACGCGATCGAGAAAAGCCTTCAGCTCGAACGACTCGCCCTCCGCCTCTAGCGCCTCCTCATACAGGCTGCGAAAGCGCTCGTAGCCGAGCCAGTACGAAGTCAGCTGCGGCGCGGTCGTCAGCGAGCGGTTCCACATGTTGACGGCGAACTGGACGTCCTGCAGGGCCTCGTTCTGCACGAAGTCCAGTACCTCGTCTCGCGGCCAGTCTTCGGTGTGAACGCCGATGTCGACGACGGTGCGAGCGATGTTCTCCATCTGCTTCTTGAGGTGCGCCACGCGCGCGAGCTCGTCGCCCCAGCCGAGGTCGAGCAACAGCCTCTCCGAGTAGGTCCCCCAGCCCTCCGTGGTGACGGCGTCGGCGAAGAGCGAGCGAACCTTGCTCGGGTGGAGGGCAGCCCAACGAAGGTGCGTGTCGTGCCCTGGGACGATCTCGTGCGGCACGATCATCACGTTGAAGTGGTGATTGAAGTCGCGAAAGAGAGCGTCCTGTTGCTCGGGGGTCGCATTCGGAGGAGGAGTCGGCAGATAGAACAGGGTCTCCCCCTCCGGAGCAAAGGGACCGGGCGAATAGACGCCGCCGACGCTCTGACCGACGAAGTAGTCGGGGGATCGATCCGTGATCAGGCTGAACTGCGGAAGGGTCAGCAGATCCCGATCGGTCACGAAACGAATGATCTCATCGACGAGGGTTCGATAGTCCAGGATGAACTCCTCGACGGATCCGGCGCGATCCTCGCCGATCCTCTCGAAGAGTTGCTCCACGAGCTCCTGGTCGGTGGTTGGGGGATCCTCGTCCATGACGTCCGACCAGATCGAGCGGCCGAACTCCGCCGCCTCGACGCGCTTGGCTGCAAGAGCCTCGAGACCGGCGGCCATGACGTCCGCCGGGTCGCGATCTTCCCCGGTCATCAGGGTCAGCGCCTTGCGATAGTTGCGCCCCATGCGTACCGAACCTCGTGCTCGTTCGGCCAGCGAGTCGAGGCGATCCGCCAACCTGGCACACGCCTCGGAGGCCTGGACGAAAGAAGCGCTCGGCTCGACCCCCGCTTCGCGCGAGGCAGCCGGAACCGCGTCGGCGTAAAAGCTTGCGGAGGCGCGAGCCTGGCGGGCCGCAATGCGCACGATTTCGGCGCTCATCTGAGCCGGGTCGTTGTCTTCGAAGCTCTGCAATGCCTGTTCGACGAAGGCCGGCACCTTCTCCGCCCGTTCCGCGAGCCGGTCGAGCCGGTCGGTCAGCGCGCGATCCGTCCTCACCAGGAGGAAGACACCCGAGTTGCCGAGAACACGTGTCCAGAAGAGAGGGAACGTCGCCGGGAGTCGGCGCTCCTCCAGATCCAGCACAACCTTCGCCGCCTGACGGGACAGCAGGCGAAGGTCCGCAGCGTTCTCGAGGTCCAGGGAACCGGCCAGTAACTCCTCAGCGCGACGGGTCACTTCGGCGTTGTACGCCGACCATTGGCTCAGGGCATCCGGCGAATAGTCCTCGAAGAGCCGGTCGGCCTCGCTCCACCCCGCCGCGGTCGCGCGGGTCGGATGCATCTTCAGGAAGCGCCGGATGTACTCGTCTGCCAGCTCGCGGGCCTCGACGTCACTGCGGCTCGTGCCCTCGGAATCGGC
>JBCCLJ010000066.1:0-30160 GCA_039026915.1 Acidobacteriota bacterium | reverse complement strand
CCGCCTTGACGACACCGTCGTGCGTCGACGGCACTTCCATCGACGCCTTGTCGCTCTCGAGCGTGATCAGCGAATCGTCGGTCTTGACCGTATCGCCCTCGGTGACGAGCACCTCGACCACGTCGACCACGTCGAAATCGCCGATGTCCGGCACACGGATTTCAATCGTCTCACTCATCGTTCAGAGTCTCGCCTCAGGAACGCGCCGGGTCGGGCGCCTCGGGATCGATCTCCAAGGCCTTCCGGGCCTCGAGCAACTTCTTGCGGGGAACCGCGCCTTCGTCGGCCAGAGCGCCGAGCGCGGCATAGGCGACGTGACGCCGATCGACCTCGAAGAAGTCGCGCAGCGACTCGCGGGTGTCGGAGCGACCGAACCCGTCGGTACCGAGCACGACGTAGCGTCCGGGGATCCACTCGCGAATCTGGTCGGCGAACGTCTTCATGTAGTCGGTCGCGGCGACAAAGGGCCCTTCGACACCATCGAACTGCTGTGACACGAAGGACTTCTTCGCTTCCTGATCCGGGTTGAGGCGCGACCAGCGGTCAGCGTGCAGCGCTTCCTTGCGCAACTCGTTGAAACTGGTGACGCTCCAGACGTCGGCCGAAACGCCGAAGTCGTTCTCCAGCAGCTCCGCCGCCGCCTCGACCTCGCGCAGGATGGCGCCGCAGCCGAGTAGCTGCACGCGCGTCTTCTTGCGGCCGCCCTTCTTGAGCCGGTAGATGCCCTTGCGAATCCCCTCCTCGACGCCTTCGGGCATCGGCGGATGGTGGTAGTTCTCGTTCAGCGTCGTGATGTAGTAGAAGACGCTCTCCTGATCTTGCAGCATGCGTCGCAGACCGTCTTGAAGGATGACCGCCAGCTCGTAGGCGTAGGTCGGGTCGTAAGCGACGCAGTTGGGCACGGTCGACGCGGCCAGATGGCTGTGGCCGTCCTGATGCTGAAGCCCTTCACCGTTGAGCGTCGTTCGGCCCGAGGTGCCCCCGATCAGAAAGCCGCGCGCCTGCATGTCACCGCCGGCCCAGATGAAGTCGCCCACCCGTTGAAACCCAAACATCGAATAGAAGATGAAGAACGGGATCATCTGCAATCCGTGGTTGGCGTAGGACGTTGCGGCGGCAAGCCACGAGCACAGCGCTCCGGCTTCGTTGATGCCCTCCTGAAGGATCTGACCGTCCTTGGCCTCCTTGTAGGGCGCGATCTGCCCCGCATCGACCGGACGGTAGAGCTGCCCCTTCGGCGCGTAGATGCCGAGCTGACGGAACATGCCCTCCATGCCGAACGTGCGGGCCTCGTCGGCGACGATCGGAACGAGTCGATCCTTGAGCTGCTTGTTGCGCGTCAGCAGGCCCAGAGCCCGAACGAAGGCCATCGTCGTCGAGATCTCGCGCTCTCCGCTGTCCTCGAGCAACCGCCCCATATCGGAGAGGGGCGGAGCTTCGAGGGATTCGGCTGTGACCTGACGAGCGGGCAGCGCACCACCGAGAGCAGCTCGACGCTCCTTCATGTAGAGGATTTCGGGACTGTCCTCGGGCGGCTTGTAGAAGGGTACGTCCGCCAGATCCTCGTCGGAGATCGGGATGTTGTAACGATCCCGATAGCCGCGCAGTGCCGTCTCACCCATCTTCTTCTGCTGATGGGTCATATTCTGACCTTCCCCGGCCTCGCCCATGCCATAGCCCTTCACGGTCTTCGCCAGGATGACCGTCGGCTGCCCTTCGTGCTGGGTCGCCGCAGCGTAGGCGGCGTACATCTTGTGCGGATCGTGACCGCCGCGGTTGAGGCGCCAGATGTCGTCGTCGGTCAGGGTCGCGACCATCTCCTTGAGTTCGGGGTACTTGCCGAAGAAGTGCTCGCGCACGAAGCCGCCGTCCTGCGACGCCTTGTAGGCCTGGTACTCGCCGTCGACCGCCTCTTCCATGCGCTTGCGCAGCAGCCCCTTGCTGTCCCGTGCCAGCAGCGGATCCCAGTAGGAGCCCCAGACGACCTTGAGCACGTTCCAACCAGCGCCCCGGAAGACCGCTTCGAGCTCCTGAATGATCTTGCCGTTGCCGCGGACCGGACCGTCGAGGCGCTGCAGGTTGCAGTTGATCACGAAGATCAGGTTGTCGAGCCGTTCTCGCGAGGCCAGCGAGATGGCGCCCAGGGACTCAGGCTCGTCCATCTCGCCGTCGCCCATGAAGGCCCAGACGTGCCGCTTCTCGGTGTCGACGAGACCGCGGTCCTGCAGGTACTTCATGAAGCGAGCCTGATAGATGGCCATCATCGGCCCCAGGCCCATCGACACCGTCGGGAACTGCCAAAAATCCGGCATCAGCCAGGGATGCGGATAGGAGGAGAGGCCACCCGGGCGGACCTCCCGTCGAAAGCGCTTCAACTCTTCCTCGCCGATGCGACCCTCGAGAAAGGCACGCGCATAGATCCCGGGAGACGAGTGCCCCTGAATCATCACCATGTCGCCGCCGTGGTTCTCGGTCGGCGCGTGGAAGAAGTGGTTGAAGCCGACGTCGTAGAGCGTGGCCGCAGACGCGAAGCTGGCGATGTGACCGCCGAGTCCCGAGTCATCCCGATTGGCGCGGACGACCATCGCCATGGCGTTCCAGCGAATGATGCTGCGGATCCGCCACTCGAGCTCCGCGTCGCCCGGTGAGCGTTGTTCCTGACCCGGTGGGATCGTGTTCTGGTAGGCCGTCGTCGCCGTGTATGGCAAGTGCGCGCCCGTGCGACGCGCCTTGTCGATCAGGCTTTCGAGAAGAAAGTGAGCACGCTCGGGGCCCTCCCTCTCGATGACGGCCTCGAGAGCCTCGAGCCATTCACGAGTCTCGAGCGGGTCGCTGTCCGTCCCCAACTGCTCGGGATCAGGAACATGTGCACTGTGGTCCAAGGAACCAGGGTCGAAGTCCATCTCAGCCTCCGTGGTCTGCCCAGCGATCCTACTGTGAAGTCCGGCGTTCAGAACCGGTTACGTGCAGCGCCCCGGAACGGATCGCGGGTGCACGGCCGCTCCAGACCGTCCATCGAGTCCACCCGGCGCGGGCGCGTCAGTCGGTGACGTCGTAGGCCATGATCACCAGATCGTGGGTCTTGCCCTGACGATCGATGACCCAGTCCGTCAGCAGCGCTTCCGCGTTGAAGCCGAGCTTGTCGAACACCCGCCGAGCCGCCTCCTGCTCGCGCGTCATCTGTGCCACGACGCGGGTCAGCCCGAGCTCCTCGGCGACCTCGAAGATCTCGCGCGCCAGGTGGTGGCTCAGACCTCGTCCTCGGGCTCCGCGTCCGAGCACGAGACGCATCTCGCCCCAGTGTCGCTGCCAGGACAGGTCCTGTCGTTCGAGGCTGCCCCAGCCGACCAGATCGCCGTCCGCCTCGACGAGGACCGTGACCCGGCGGTCCGAGCTCTGGTCGTCGACCATCCGGTCGACGACCTTGGGATCGGTCACGTCGCTGCGGAGAAAGAGAAGATCCTCCTGCGGGAGGCTGCAGGCGAGAGCATGCAGGGCGTCGCGATTCTCCGCCGAGAGCCTCAGAAAGCGAAGCTCGCCATCCGGTCCATCGACATTGAAGGGATATCTGGAAGCGATCTCGGGCTGCATCTGGAACTCCTTGACGCGGGCCCAAGGCCCGGGGGCGACGAGAATATACAGCAGCCAAGCCTCCCGGCGCACGGTTTCTGGCCAGCCGCCCGGAGCATTGAGAGCGTGCTATCTTTCGGTCCTCGGCAAGTTACCTGACGGAGCCTTCGCTCGTCCTGAGCGAGGCGCTCCCCCGCCATCGCCGCGCCGCAGCGCGCCCCCACTCCGACTCACTCCCGCTTTCTCGGCGCTGAACCGGCGCCCCCGGCTCGCGTCTCGAAACCGCGAGGCCCGGAGACCTTTCGACGACCCGTTCGAGGCGTTTCCCATGACGAGTTTCCACAACGGCCGCCTGACCTCCACCGATGCCTCCTTCCTCTATCTGGAGCGGCGCAGCGCGCCGATGCACATCGGTGCTGTCTGTCTCTTCGACGGCCGCTTCGATCCTGAGCAGTACCGCGCCGCAGTGGCCACCAAACTCGCGCGCCTGCCGCGCTTTCGCGAGCGTCTCGTCAACACTCCCTTTTTCCTCAGCCACGCAACCTGGGAGCCGGCCCTAGACTTCGACATCACTGAGCACGTCCTCATTCACCAGTTGCCGAAGAAGAAAGCGGCGGAGGCGTTCCGCAGGCTGGTGAACCAGCTGATCGCCGAACGTCTCGACCGCACCAAGCCGCTCTGGGAGCTACACGTCATCGACGGCCTCCCCGACGGCACGACCGCCATCGTCTCCAAGGTGCATCACGCCATGGTCGACGGCGTCGGCGGCAATCAGATCCTGACGACCATTCTCGACCTCTCGCCCAAAGCTCCGACGCGCAAGCCGAGTGAGGCGCAGGAGGAAGAGTGGGTCTCCGCGGGCACCGGGACACGCATCATGGAGGCGCTCTGGGACAACGCGCACGCGACGATCGATGGTGCCGCGAATGCTCAGAGAGTCGCGACTTCGTGGGGCACTTCGGGACGCAGGAACCTGAGGCACATGTTCGACGGCTTGCGCGACGAGCTGCCGAACCTGCTGCGTCCGCCGCGCCGTCTCCCCTTCAATCGAAGCTGCGGCACCGAGCGCAACCTGCAGTGGACCCGCTTCTCCTTCGCCGAAGCTCGTGCCATTCGCTCCCGCCTGGGCGGCACCGTCAACGACGTCGTGCTGACCGCGCTCGCCGGAGCGGTTCGCCGCTACTGCGAGGCCCACGATGTCGACGTCACGGGTCGACACATGCGCGTCATGGTTCCGGTCAACGTGCGCCCCGAGGGCGCTTCGGCAGATCTGGGAAATCAGGTCTCGGTGCTGCCCGCGGACCTGCCTCTCGGCATCGCCGATCCCGCGGCTCGTCTCGCCAGCATCCGTGAATCGACCCGGTCGCTGAAGCGCTCACGACTCGCTGAGGGAATCCACATGATGACCGAGCTCGCGGGCGCGGTCCCCGTGCCGCTGCAGGCGGCGTTCGGCGCCCTCGCCAGCTCACCCGTTCCCGTCTTCAACACGGTGTGCACCAACGTGCCCGGGCCGCAGATCCCGCTCTACGCGATGGGTGTGCCACTGAGGGAGTACTACCCCCACGTCCCTGTCGGTTTCGACATGGGTGTCGGCTGCGCCATCTTCTCGTACAACCAGACGCTGCACGTCGGGCTCAACAGCGACACCAAAGCCTGTCCCGATCCCGAGCTGCTTTGCGACGCTCTCGACCGGGAGTTCGCACTCCTGCGCGACAGCGCGGGCGTCGAGCCGATCGAAGCGATCACTCTGGCCGGCGTCGCGCGTTGGAGAACGGCCGAAGAACCAAAGCGGAAGAGCGCTCGGAAGAAGTCCGGGACCGCACGCAAGAAGGTCGTCCGCAAGAAGTCCGCCAAGACGAAGAAGGCGTCTGCATCCAAGAAATCGACCCGCAGCAGGCCGAAACGCAAAGCCGGCTGAGCACTCAGCCGAGCCGGGACTCGAGATCCTCGAGGCGTCGACGAAGTTCTGCCAGCTCCTCGCTGTCCGCCGCGCTCTGGCCCTCGGGCTCCTCGGCGTCCTCCTCGCCGGCGGCCTGGGCTGCAACGACGCGACGCCGCATCCATCGCATCGCTCCGAGTGGATCCCAGAGCTGAGCCCACTGCTCTTTCGAACTCCGGCCGCGCCGCGTCCAGGCGTCCTGCACGCGCTGGTAGACGTCGGCGGCCGTTCCCAGGTACCACTCGAGAAAGTCGCGATTCGCGCGATCCCCCGCCCGAATGAGATCGCGGAGGAAGCTCGTCGGCACGCCGGAGCCTGGATTCTTCGCCTCATCGACGATGATCTGGGTCAGTACATGGCCCGTCAGGTCTTCGTCGGTCTTGGCGTCGACCACCTGGACTTCGGCGCCCTCCCGAATCAGCTTGGCGATCGCTTCGAGATTGACGTACCGACTCTCTTCGGTGTCGTACATCCGGCGGTTCTCGTACTTTTTGATGATGCGGACGTCGCTCATGAGGACCTTTCGAGGGTGCGGACGAGAGCCGGAGCTGAAGCCACCGGACGGCGACCAGGCGGGCATGCAGGCCGAACTAGCTGCGGCGCAGCAAGCGCAGGATATCAAGTCAGGGCTTGACACGTCGGAAAAGTTCGGTACGATCATGCTGCGCCGCAGCAAGAACGTGCTGCAACGCAGGAAAGCCGGCCTCGCGGCCGTCTCTCCACCCCGCAGATCCGATTGCCTTCCAGCTCCCTTTTCGTTTCGCATCGAACCTTTCAGTCAGACTCTGAGGAGAATCACCATGGCTACCAAGAAGACCACCGCCAAGAAGACCGAAGCCAAGACCGAGAGCCGGTTCCGCGTGCCGCAGCGCATCATCGACCTGCAGAAGCGCAGCCTCGAGACCCAGCACAAGGCGTTCAGCCGCACGTTCGAGGCCGTCGAGTCCGTGCGCGAGCGCAACGAGGACCGCGTCAACGAGTGGATGAAGGACTCCCGCTTCGTCCCGTCCGAGCTCGCCGAGTTGTCGAAGGAGTGGACCGCCGCTTCCCGCAGCATGCGCTCCACCTACCGCAACTCCGTCGACAAGAGCTTCTCCCTCGCTGAGAGCTGGGTCGACACCCTCGCCTGAGGCGCTCCTCGAGCGATCTGAAAGGGCTCACGCTCAGCGTGGGCCCTTTTTCTTTGTGGCCGGTTCGTTTCCGCGCAGGTTCCCCTTCGGCCCGCGGATCGCTCGATTCGCAGCAAGACGTCCCATACACTCGGACTCACCTGCACAACCAAGAGCTTGCGCGGATGCCCGTGTGAGCGCGGTCGGTCGCGACTTTTGAGCGCACCGGTCGCGACCCAGTGGCCCAAGGCCCTCAGGAGGCAGACATGAGTCGCGGAAAGGATCCCTTCGACGCTTGGAGAGAGTGGGTCGACAAGGCCGAGCGCCAGCTCAACTCGACCCTGAACGACCTCAGCCAGACGGCACCCTACAACCAGGTGAGCGGCAAGATGGTGGAGGCCGTGCTGTCGATGCAGTCGACCTTCAACGAAGCGACGCAGCGTTACTTCTCGACGCTCAACCTGCCGACGCGCAAGGACCTGATCTCGGTGGCCGAACGCCTCGAGGCGATCGAACGCAGGCTCATCAGCATCGAGACGGCGCTGCGAGCCCAGGACGAAGCGACGCTGCAGACGGAGCCGGCGAAGCCGAAGCGCACCAAGAAGGCAGCGCGTCCGCCGGTGGCGAAGCCTGCCGCGAAGGCGGCGAAGAAGAAGACGAGCAAGAAGAAAGTCGCCAAGAAGAAGGCGACGAGCGCCACCGCCAAGAAGTCGGCCGCCAAGAAGCGCACCGCGAAGAAGAAGGTCACCCAGCGGAAGGTGACGAAGCGCAAGGCCGCCAGGAAGGCATCGACCAAGTAGTCGAGGCCGGCAACAAGACCCGGGTCGGCCCGAAGGCCGGCCCGCACCTCTCGAGTCAGGAGCCCACCCGTGACTACGGCCGAGATCAGCGAAGAACGGATTTCCAAACGCGTCCGCAAAGAGGTCGAGCGCACGCTCCTCCGCGGCGTCAAGGGGCTGCGCTACATCGCGACGAGCGATCCTGCGGTCGGCGTGACGCCCAAGGAGACCCTCTACGAGCGCGGCACGCTGCGCCTCGATCACTACCACGCGCAGACGGAGGAGGTGTATCGCGTCCCCGTGTTGCTGATCATGTCGCTGGTCAGCAAGCCGTACATCCTGGACCTGGCGCCCGGCCAGAGCTTCGTCGAGTTCCTCGTCAAACAGGGCTACGACGTCTACATGATCGATTGGGGCGTGCCGCGCGAAGCCGACCGTGGCCTGAAGCTGGAGGACTACGTCCTCGACTTCATCCCCGACTGCATCGACCGCATCCTCGAGCACTCCGGCGAGGACGAGCTGTCTCTCGTCGGCTACTGCATGGGCGGCCTGCTCTCGGTCCTCTACTGCGCGCTGCACGAAGAGTCGCCGGTCCGGAACCTCGGCTGCTTCACCACGCCGATCGACTACGACGGCATGGAGCTCTTCAAGAAGTGGACGGCTCCCGAGCACTTCGACGTCGACCGCATCGTCGACACGCTCGGCAACGTGCCGCCCTCGATCATGTACGCCTCGTTCAGCCTGCTCCGCCCGGTGTCGCAGATCGCCGGCCGCGTCCGCCTCTGGGACAACATGTGGAACGACGAGTTCGTCGAGTCGTACCGGCGCTTCGACCGCTGGGCGGCCGACCAGATCCCCTTTCCCGGAGAGTGCTTTCGGCAGACGACCAAAGAGCTGCAGCAAGAGAACCGCCTGCTCAAAGGCACGTTTCAACTCGACGGGCAGCCCGTCCTGCTCGAGAACGTACGCCAGCCGATCCTCCACGTCCTGGCGCAGCACGATCACATCGTGCCTTACGACGCCGCCAAAGCCCTCATTCCGAATGTCGGTTCCAAAGAGCGCGAGCAGATGGTCCTCAAAGGGGGCCACGTCAGCCTCGTCGCCGGGCCCAACGCGGTCCTGCGCATGTGGCCCGCCCTCGACGAATGGCTCAGCCAGCGCTCGGAATGACGCCTTTTCAAGCAGGAGCAGTCACTTGACCCAAACATCACGCCAGTACCCGCGCACTCTCGAGAACGATTCGGTGAAGGTCGAGCTCTTGCCGCTCACGGCCGACCACCGCGAGACCATGCTGACCTTCGCTCGCAGTCTGCCTCGCCACGACCTTCTCTTCCTCCGTCGCGACCTCACCCGCGAATCGGAGCTTGACGGACTGCTCGCCGACATCGGCCGCGGCCTCGTCACGACGCTGCTGGCTCTCGAGGGCGGCAAGATGGTGGGCTATGCCACTCTGCACCGCTCTGCACTCCATTGGGAGCGTCACATCGCAGAGCTGCGCATCGTCGTCTCACCCGAGAATCGCAAGCGCGGCCTGGGTCGCCTCCTGACACAGGAGATCTTCGCGCTGGCGCTCGATCGCGGCGTCGAGAAGATGATGGCGCGCATGACGACCGATCAGACGGGGGCGATCCGAACGTTCGAAGGCTTGGGCTTTTCACCCGAAGCCCTTCTCAAGGATCACGTCAAAGACATCGACGGCGAGCGACACGACCTCATCGTCATGGCACACAACGTCGCGGAGTTCGACGCAACCCTCTCCGCCTACGGCGTCGACGCAAGCATCGGTAGCTGAACGCGAGTTCAGATGAGCGCGGCGTCGCCGAGTTGCGACTCCAGGCCTTCGTGCGGCCCGAGCACCGGGCGACGAAAGAGCAGCCGGCGCACTCCTCGGCGCTCGAAGGGGCGCCAGACCCCCTCGGGCTGCTTCAGCCGGTCCGCGATGACGGCGATCGCCATCGGGTTGTGACCGAGCCCGCAGTGACTCCCGTAGACCTCGACGTTCTCGGCTGACGGCGAGACGTGGTCGACGCAGGTCTGCCAGGCCACCACACCGTCGGTCTTCGAGTAGACGGCCGTCGAGGGAACCTCGAGCGGAGCGCGCAGCGCTTCCAGCATCTCTTCCGCAACCTCGAGGTCCTCTTTCGAGAGCAGCTCGTAGATGCGCCAGGCGTGGTTCGCGCGCGACGACAGGTTGAAGGGGCTGCCCAGAGTGATCACCTGGCGGACGTGTTCAGGGTGCTGACGGGCCAGCTCGCGCGAGTAGATCCCACCCAGACTCCAGCCGACGAGCGACACCTTGGCGCCGTAGCGCCAGTGAAGCGAACGCAGGCGCCGAATCATGCCCAGCTCGAGGCCCGGCCGCAGGCCGAGGTTGCGTCCCTGTCGCCAGGCGTGCGCCTCGTAACCCTTCGAGCGCAGAAAGCGCCGGAGCAAGAACGTCGAGCGATCGCTGGCCAGAAAACCAGGCAGCACCAGGACGGGATGGCCGTCCCCGCGAGGCAGACGCCGCAGGAGAGGGAGGGCTTGGAAGAACCAGCCGATCTCGGCAACGGCTCGTGCCTCGAGAGCGGCCAGTAGAGCGGAGGGCGGCCGGAGCTTCAGCTCGCTCGGCGACAACTCGATGGGCGGACGGGCGGCGGGGTGCTGGAGAACTCGGTTTGCGCTCAAGTCGGGGGCCCTGGCTGTGGAACGTCTGTCGGGCATCGGCCGGCCGCTTTTTTCGCGCCAGTTTTGCTGCACCGCAGCATGCCAAAGCTATCTTGCCGACGCCCAGGCCGTCAAGCCACGGAGCGCTTCCCGACGTGCCATAATCCTTCCAGTTCATCCGCTGGGTGTGGCCGAAAGCACGGCCTGAGACGACGTTCCGCACGAGGGATCTCCATGGAGTCACGCGTGGGGTGTACGCCGAAGCCCTCGAACCTGGCCTCGCGCTCGATTCCCGAGCGGGAGGCGTCACCGGCTGACACCGGCGTAGGGAAGCGACTCATGACCCCCCCAGCGATTCGCACAGCTTCGGCACCCGCCGCCTCTCAGCTCTCCACCTCAAGGAGGTCGCGATGGCCGTCGCCGATCGCATCCCGAATTCCAGCTCCAAGCTGACCCGCGAGCCGCTTCCGCGCTCGCGCAAGATCTACATCGAGGGATCGGATCCGTCGATCCGCGTTCCCATGCGGGAGATCGAGCTCTCCCCCACGACGACGGGAAGCGGTGACCCGGAGCCCAATGCGGCCTTCCTCGTCTACGACACCTCAGGGGCGTACACCGACCCCGAAGCGGCGATCGACGTGATCGCAGGACTCGCGCCGCAGCGCCAAGCGTGGATCGAAGGCCGAGGGGACACCGAGGCGGTCGAGGGGCACTCTTCGACCTACGCTGCGGAGCGTGCTTCCGACGAGCGCCTGGACTCGCTGCGCTTCCCACGCCTGAGGCCCGCGAGGCAGGCACTACCGGGCCGCCGAGTGACGCAGATGCACTACGCCAAGAAGGGCATCGTGACACCTGAGATGGAGTACGTGGCTCTGCGCGAGAACCTCAAGCGCGCCGAGGCCGACCTGCAACAGCAACATCCGGGCAACAGCCACGGCGCCGCCATTCCCCCTGAAATCACCCCCGAGTTCGTCCGCGACGAGGTCGCCCGAGGCCGCGCCATCATTCCGGCGAACATCAACCATCCAGAGCTCGAACCGATGGCCATCGGCAGGAACTTCCTCGTCAAGATCAACGCCAACATCGGCAACTCGGCGGTCACTTCTTCGATCGAGGAAGAGGTCGAGAAGATGGTGTGGGCGATCCGCTGGGGTGGCGACACGGTGATGGACCTGTCGACCGGAAAGAACATCCACGA
This sequence comes from Acidobacteriota bacterium, assembly GCA_039026915.1. GTDB lineage: Bacteria > Acidobacteriota > Thermoanaerobaculia > Multivoradales > Multivoraceae > JBCCLJ01. The sequence continues at coordinate 18,919 of JBCCLJ010000066.1, read as the reverse complement.
GACCCGCGAGTGGATCCTGCGCAACTCTCCCGTGCCCATCGGCACGGTGCCGATCTACCAGGCTCTCGAGAAGGTCGACGGCGCTCCCGAAGAGCTCACCTGGGAGATGTTCCGCGACACGCTGATCGAGCAGGCGGAGCAGGGCGTCGACTACTTCACGATCCACGCCGGTGTGCTTCTGCGCTACGTACCGATGACGGCCAAGCGGCGCACCGGCATCGTCAGCCGTGGCGGCTCGATCATGGCCAAGTGGTGCCTCGCTCACCACCAGGAGAGCTTCCTCTACACCCACTGGGACGAGATCTGCGAGATCATGGCCGCTTACGACGTCTCCTTCTCCATCGGCGACGGCCTGCGCCCCGGCTCGATCGAGGACGCCAACGACGAGGCCCAGTTCGCCGAGCTCAAGACGCAGGGCGAACTCACCAAGAGGGCTTGGGAGCACGACGTGCAGGTGATGAACGAGGGTCCCGGCCACGTTCCGATGCACATGATCCAGGAGAACATGGACAAGCAGCTCGAGTGGTGCCACGAGGCGCCCTTTTACACCCTCGGGCCGCTCATCACCGACATCGCTCCCGGCTACGACCACATCACTTCGGCGATCGGTGCCGCCATGATCGGTTGGTTCGGCACCGCCATGCTCTGCTACGTCACGCCGAAGGAACACCTCGGCCTGCCGAACCGCGACGACGTCAAGGAGGGCGTCATAGCCTACAAGATCGCAGCGCACGCGGCTGACCTCGCCAAGGGTCATCCGGGGGCTCAGGAACGAGACAACGCGCTCTCCAAGGCGCGTTTCGAGTTCCGCTGGGAGGACCAGTTCAACCTCTCGCTCGACCCCGACACGGCTCGGGAGTACCACGACGAGACGTTGCCCAAGGAGAGCGCCAAAGTCGCCCACTTCTGCTCGATGTGCGGACCGAAGTTCTGCTCGATGGAGATCACGCAGCAGATCCGCGAGTACGCCGCGGAGCGGGGTCTGACCACCCTCGACGCGAAATCCGATGGACTCGACAAGAAGAGCGAGGAGTTCCGCGAAAAGGGCAGTGAGATCTACTCCTGATCGGCCGCCGAAGACCTGCAAGATCCCAAGGAACACGGCCCCGGAGACGAGGCCGGGAAGACTGGCCGACGCGCGCTCTGAAGCGCAGCGCGGCAAAGACCACGAGGAGAACCCATGTCTGATAGCAAACCCTCCATTGCCGTCGTCGGCGGTACCGGCGCACTCGGCGGAGGTCTCGCCTGGCGCTGGGCCAAGGCCGGCCGCAAGGTCATCGTCGGCTCGCGCGGCCAGGAGAAAGCCGAGGCCGCCGCCGCGGAGATCAAGAGCGACTTCCCTGACGCCGACATCACTGGTCTCGAGAACGCTGCCGCCGCTGCCGCGGCGGACGTCGTCGTACTGACGGTGCCCTTCTCCTCCCAGGCACCGAACCTCGAAGCCATCCGTGACGCTGTGCAGGGCAAGGTGCTCGTCGACTGCACGGTGCCTCTGGTGCCGCCCAAAGTCGCACGCGTGCAGATGCCCGAAGCCGGAAGCGCGGCGGTCATGGCACGCGACGCCGTCGGCGAAGGAGTCGATGTCACGTCCGCCTTTCACAACGTCGGCGCCTCGCACCTGCGCTCGGACCACGACGTCGGCTGTGACGTCCTCGTCTTCGGCGACAAGGTCGCGGCCCGCGAGGTCGTCGTCGACCTCGTCGAAGACGCGGGCATGACGGGCTGGCACGCCGGTCCGCTGGTGAACTCGGCCGCGGCCGAAGCGATGACGTCGGTGCTCATCGGCATCAACAAGCGCTACAAGATCCCGGGCTCCGGCCTTCGCATCACCGGCGAGCCCAAGGAGTAGACGGAGCACAGTGACCGCTTCTGCGCCGACGCGTCTCGAGATCCTGGCGCTGCCGGGCATTCCGTTGATTGCCGAGAGCGACGACCTCGTCGCCGCTCTCGGCGACGCTGTCCTGCGCGTGACCGACGGCCTGCAGGACGGCGACGTGGTCGTCGTCGCACAGAAAATCGTCTCGAAGAGCGAGGGCCGCCTCGTCAGGCTCCAAGAAGTCGAACCTTCCGCGCGAGCCCGGGAGCTCGCCGTACAGGTCGACAAGGACCCTCGTCTCGTCGAGGTCATCCTCTCGGAGAGCGACGAGGTCGTGCGGGCCAAGCCCGGGGTCCTGGTCGTCGCTCACAAGATCGGCGTGGTGCTCGCCAACGCCGGCGTCGACCACTCCAACGTACGTCAGGAAGATCCGGACGGAGAGATCCTGCTGCTACCGGTCGATCCGGACGAGAGCGCGGAGCGGCTGCGCGCGGGACTCGCCGAGCGCTTCGGCTGCGCGCCGGCCGTCGTCATCTCCGACAGTCTCGGGCGCCCCTTCCGTCTCGGAACGACCGGCGTCGCCATCGGCGTCGCGGGCATCGCGGCGCTCTGGGACCTGCGCGGCGAGCACGACCTCTTCGGCGAGGAGCTACGCGTCTCCGAGGTAGGGCACGCCGACGAACTGGCAGCCGCCACGTCGATCGTCATCGGCCAGGCAGCAGAGGGCATTCCAGCGGCTCTGGTGCGCGGTAACCACTGCCCCGCGCCCCCCGGCAAGGCCCGCGACCTCGTCCGCCCTCGCGAACTGGATATGTTCCGTTGAACCCATGAGTCGCAAGATCCTCGCACTCTCTGGCGGGGTCGGCGGAGCCAAACTGGCAGCCGGCCTCGACGCCGTGCTCCCAGCTGGCGAGCTGACGATCGTCTGCAACACGGCAGACGACTTCGAGCATCTCGGCCTGCACGTCTCCCCCGATCTCGACAGCGTGCTCTATGCGCTGGCGGGACTCAACGACACCGACCGGGGCTGGGGACGCGCGGATGAAGGCTGGCGTTTCATGGAGGCGATCGGCCAGCTCGGCGGCGAAGACTGGTTCAACCTCGGCGACCGCGACCTGGCAACCCACGTGCAGCGCACGCTGCGGCTGCGAGACGGTGCGACGCTCAGTCAGGTGACCGACGAGTTGCGGACCGCACTCGGCATCCGCTCTCAGCTCCTGCCGATGAGCGACGACCCGGTCCGGACCATCATCGAGACCAAGGACAGCGGCGATCTCGCCTTCCAGCACTACTTCGTCCGCGACCGCTGTGCGCCTCCCGTCCGCGGTTTTCGCTTCGACGGCGCCGCCGCCGCTTCCTGCAGCACGGGCTTCCGAAGAGCACTCGACGACGAAGCTCTCGAAGCAATCGTGGTCTGCCCATCGAACCCCTTTGTCAGCGTCGACCCGATCCTGGCGGTCCCCGGCGTGCGCGAGGCGCTGAGGTCGGCGGTCGCGCCCGTGATCGCCGTCTCCCCGATCGTCGGCGGTCAGGCCCTCAAGGGCCCGGCAGCGAAGATGATGGAGGAACTCGGTCTGCCGACGAGCGCGCTCTCGGTGGCCGAGTACTACGGCGCACGCCAGGGCGGCGGCCTGCTCGACGGCTTCGTCCTCGACCGCGTCGACGCCGACGATCGCTCCGAGGTCGAGGCGGTGGTCCCGCAGGTCCTGGTCGCCGACACAGTGATGAGCGACGCCGCCGTCAGGCGGTCGCTCGCCCAGGACTGCCTCGAGTTCGCTTCGACGCTGCGCTGACGTCGTTTCGCGGAGCTCAGGCGCGCGCCTTGCGAAAGTCGGGGGCTCGGCGCTCCCGAAATGCCGCAACGGCCTCCCGATGTTCTGTGGTCTCGTAGGCTCTGTGGAGCATCTCGAGCTCTCGACGCTGGACCTCGGCGAGATCGGTCTCCACACCGTTGACCGACAGCAGCTCTTTGACCATACGCAGAGCCGGTTCGGGGTTGTTGGCGATCTCCTCCGCTCGACGCTGCGTTTCCTCTTCGAGCTGTTCGGCCGGCACGACGGCGTTGAAGAAGCCCGTGCCCACCAACTCCGTTGCTTTGTAGAGATGCCCCGACAGACACATCTCACTGGCGAGGGAGAAGCCGACGCGCTGCACGAGATAGTGCGAGCTGCCGAGCTCGGGAACGAGTCCCATGCGGACGAAGAACATACCCACCTTCGCTTCCTCCGCTGCAACGAGCAGATCGAATGGCAGCACCTGAGTGATGCCGACGCCGACGGCCACACCGTTGATGGCAGCGATCAGGGGCTTCGAGGAGCGGACCTGAGCGACCCAGTTCCGCGTCCTGCCGGGATCTTCGGACTGTCCTTCCAGACGAGAGCCGAAGGCCTGCTCGATGTCGGCGCCCGCGCAGAACGCGCGCCCCGAACCGGTGACGACGATGGTGCCGATCGCAGGGTCCTCGTTGGCTTCGTCGATCGCCGAGGCCAGCTCGTTGGCCATCTGCCGGGTCCAGGCGTTGAGCTTCTCCGGTCGATGGAGCGTCAGCCAGCGAACCGGACCCCGCGTTTCGGTGAGAATCTGCTCGTAGCTCATGGCTCTCCTCCTTTTGGGTCACTCCAGGGCTCGACGCCGCCGCGACGCCACGGGTGCACGACGATCTTGGCGTGCTCGTCCGGGCGAGCCAGGACGTCGAAGGCCTCGCCGATCCCGTCGACGCCAACCTGTCCGGTGAGCATCGGCCGCGGATCGAGTCGGCCCACCGCGAGGTCCTCGAGGGTGCTGCGAAACTCCTCGGGTGAGTAGCCGAGGACGAAGCGCAGGTCGAGCTGCTTGGTGACGCCGAGGGCCGGCCGAATCGAGTCGGGCTCCATGCAGACGCCGACGACGATCAGTCGAGTCTTGGGCGGCGCCGCCTCCATCAGAGCATCGAGTACCCCGGGAACACCGACGCACTCGAAGATCACGGCCTGGCGCAGCGCGGGCGTCGGCGGCAGAAAGTCGAAGAGCGGCTCCGCGACCTCGGGCCGCACGAGATGCGGAACCCACTGCGTCTGCCCGCTCTCTTCGTTCGGATCGAAGACATGCGTCGCTCCCATCGCCTCCGCCAGACTCCGCCGAGCCGGCGAAGGATCACTCGCCACGATGGCGGGAATCCCGAGCGATGCGCTCCGCGCCGCCAGATCGGCGATGACGGCGAGGCCGATGGGGCCGCAGCCGACGACCCAGGGCACGGCACCCTCTTCGAGATGCGCCTCTTCCACCGCATGACGTCCGACGGCCATCGGCTCCGTCAACGACGCGACATCGACTCCCAATCCCTCCGGAATCTCGAGGAGCGCCTCCTCCTTCAGCAGAAAGAACTCACCATAGGCTCCGGGGAAGCGCGGCGAGAACCCGATCGTCTCGACCGCGTCGGCCCGGGAAGCGATCGGCACCGCGGTGACGCGGGCGCCGAGGGGCAGCTCTTCACGGCACTGCGGACCGTAGGCGACGATCTCGGCGGCGAACTCGTGTCCGAGAACCACCGAAGCCTCGACGTCCGTGGTGATCCCGGCACCGCCGTCGCCGCTCACCAGGGTCTCGGCGAAGCCCTCGAAGTGCTGGACGAAGTGAAGATCCGAGCCGCAGATACCGCACGCCAGGCTGCGGACGAGCACCTCCCCCGCCTCCGGCTGCGGTGCGTCAGCTTCCTCTTGGAACTCGAGCGAGCCGTTCTTGAGTACGGTGGCTTTCAAGCTCGGCTCCGTCAGATCTCAGGCCAGTCGCAGACGGGAAGCGCGCCCTCGAGGGCCGAGCCCACCTGCAGCGCCAAATCGTCGCGATGGCGCGGTGCAACGAGCTGCACTCCCACAGGAAGGCCCCGATCCGAGAGTCCCGCCCGCAGCGTCAGCGCGGGATGACCTGAGAGGTTGAAGGGAATGGTGAACGAGGCCACGCCGGCCGGAGGCTGAGCGCGTCCCCCGATCTCCTCCGGAAACGGGCCGCCGGCCGGCGGCGGGTCGTAGGGCACGGTGGGCGTCACCAGCAGATCGACGGTCTCGAAGAGCTCCGCGCACCAGTTGTTGAGCGCCATGCGCTTGCGCGCCGAGTCTCCCCAGAGCTCTGGCGTCATCTCCCAGGCTCCCCGCAGACCGCGCGCGAAGGCACGAGTGAAGTCCGCCTCGCTCTCTCTCAGTTGTTCGTGGAGTTGGCCCGCAAGCTCGAAGTTGCCGAGCGCCCCCCAGAACGAGCCGAGGTTGGGCGGGCCGCCGTCGAGCTCGACGATCTCGTGGCCGGCTCCGGCCAGCGCCTCCACGGCTTCGTCGACCCGGTTCGCGACGTCAGGCTGCACCACCGCATAGCCGAGATCTCGCGAGTAGCCGATGCGCAGCGGCCCAGGCTCTCGCTGGACGACCTCGCGGTACGACACGGACGGTGCCGGCAGCGAGTTCGGGTCGTAGGGCGAGGGACCCGCGACGACGTCGAGGAAGAGAGCGGCGTCAGCCACGGTCTTCGTCAGCGGCCCGTAGACCGAAGTGTCGCCGTAGTTCCAAACCGTACTCGGCCCCATCGGGACGCGGCCGAAAGAGGTCTTGAGTCCAACGGCACCGACGAAGCTGGCCGGGATGCGGATCGATCCGCCGCCGTCACTCGAGGTGACCAGCGGCAGCACGCCGGCCGACAGAAGCGCAGCCGAGCCGCCGCTCGAGCCTCCGGGCGTCCGCTCGAGGTTCCAGGGCGAACGCGTCGTGCCGAAAGGCAGGTTCTTGCTGATCGCGGTAAAGCCGAACTCGGGCGTGTTCGTCTTGACGACCGGGATGGCGCCGGCGGCCCGCAGCCTCGCCACCTGCGTCGAGTCGCGCTCGGCGATCTGCCCCTCGAAGAAGCGGGAGCCCTTCGAGGTCGGCATGCCGGCGACGTCTTCGAGATCCTTGACACCGAGCGGCAGGCCCTCGAGGGGTCCGGCCTTCCCTGCGGCCAGGCGCTCGTCGGCCTGCGCTGCAGCCTCCAGCAACGGTTCGTCTTCGGCACGGTGGGTCACGGCGTTCAGCGACTCGTGTGTCGCATCGACCCGCCTCAGCGTCTCCTGCATGACGTCGATCGCCGACACTTCTCCCGCCTGAAGCAGCGAGGCGAGCTCGGTCAGTGAGTTGGCCTTCATCGCGGACCTCCGATGGTTCTTGAGGTCCGCAGAATACGGAATCAGTCGACGTACTCCAAGCGGTGCAGGCGAACCTCTCGACCGACGTAGCTGCCGACAAGAAGCGGCTCGCTGAGCTCCACGCCCAGGTCTTCCGTCTGCAGCCGCTCCCAGAGCGGCTGGCCAACAAGCTCGGTGTCCGAGTGCAGGTAGTAGTCCAGATCGAGCTCGCCGAGCCGCTCCAGCTCGTTGAGATAGTCGGACATGTGCAGGGCCCTGCGGTCGGTTCCAAGGAAGAGAAAGGGAGCCCAGTCGCCGCCCACCGTCGCCTCGGGCTCGACGAGCTCTTCGAGACGCTGGGCAAGCTCCGTCGAGGCGTAGCTCGGGAAAAGGAACACGCGGCTGGCGAAGTAAGCCGAGACGAGCAGCGTTCCGACGAGCGACGCAACCACGAGGCGCGGCAGCCAGGCTCCGGTCCAGGTGAGTCGCCGAAGGGCCAGAAAGCCGACGAGAAGAGCGGCAGTGCCGAAAGCCAGCAGAGCCGATTCGTCTGACAGACCAGGATCTCGCCCGAGGTTCAGAGGCAGGCGCTCCAGAAGCTGCAGGTTCAGCCCCTGAAGCAGACTCAGAACACCCTGAGCCAAGAGCAGAGCTGCGCCGAAGCCAAGGCTCCAGTGCGGCACCGAGAGCTCCTTCTTCCAAGGCTCGCGCGACGTCCACTCCGCCAGGAGCAGGAGGAAGGTGGGAAAGAGGGGCGCGTAGTAGCGAACCGGGTCGTAAGAGAACAACCCGATGGCAAAGGGCCCGATCACGATCGTACCCAGCAAGGCACAGACGTAGGCATCGCGAAAGATCGTGCGATCGGTCAGCACGAGATGTCCAGCCGCGAGAAAGGTGGCTGCGAGCGCAAAGGCGGACGGCAGATGCATGGAGTTGAGCGTCGCGAGCCGCAGATCCCAAGGACTGGAGATGATCCGGTACGAGATGAGCTCCCGGGCACTGTAGGCGACGATCGCGCCGCCCGCGACGCCGAGCGCCACGAGCGCCAGCCCGAGGCGCCGGTCGCGTCGGTCTTTGAACCACCACCAGAGTCCGAAGGCCACGAGTGCTCCGACGGCGTAGGCTGGCGCCTGGATCTTCACTCCGATCGTCGCGACCACCAGGCACGTGGCGGCGACGGCGCCGAAGGAAAGGAGACCTCGGAAGCGCTTTCGCGCGAGGACGAGCTGCGGCAGCGTCGCGAAGAGCATGAGCGGCACGACGAGCAGGGCGGTCCTCGAGAACGCCACCATCTGTGCCTCGAAAGTCATCGCGCACAGGAGAGCGCAGAGGAGAGGACCGCCGTAGCGATCGCGCAGAGCCAGAGCCGCCGCCAGCAGCAGGGCGCCAAACCACACGACGGTCACCGCACGCACACTGCGGATCTCCACGCCGAGCCGGCGGAAAGCTGCCTCGAAGAGCACGGTGGTCAGTGGGCTGATCTCGCTCCAGTCCTGACTGTCGTCGGCGGGGTTCCAGCGCGAGCTACCGAAGAGCACGCGATTGCGGGCGGCCGTGGTCTTGTAGCCCTCGTCGACATAGATGCCGTAACTCGCCCGAACGAAGTCGGCGGGCGTGTCGGCACCGAGATGGATCAGACGCGTTGCACTGAGAGCCAGGACCAGCAGCACACAGGCCCACAGCGGCAGTCGCGCGGCTGAGGAACCACGGTCCGGCTCGTTCGCGTCGCTCTTCGTCGGCTCCACCTGGAACTCAACTGCGAAGGTTCGCCAGCGTGTTGTAGACCCAAGCCGTGGTCCAGCCGATGACCGCACCGACCGCGCCGCCGTAGAGCAGCCCAAGAAACGCGCCGGGCCAGCTGACGATGTAGCCCGGGAAGTACTGGCCGAGCAATCCGAGATGCTGTCCGACGTCCGGGCCGCCCCGGATGAGGAGCCAGACCGTCGCGAGGAAGAGTCCTCCCCCGCAGACCATCGCGAAGACGACGGACATCACGGTCGCACGCAGTCTCGCCACGGTCCGCAAAAGCAGCTTCTCCGATTCGGGCGAGCTCACGGTGCCTCCTTCTGCTGCAGCGCCATGACCTGTCTTCTGAAGCTCAGCTCGTGGAGGCCGATGACGGCGTTGATCGCCTGGGCCAGGGCCCATCCGAAGGCAAACCCGAGAGCGAGCGCCTCGGCGGCACCGATCAGGGCGCCGGGCCAACTCGTCTCGAAGCCGATCAGGTAGTGGCCCAGGAGCGAGAGATTCGGTCCGGCTCCTGCACCGTCTCGGACCAGAAGAAAGGCAGTCGCGAGGAAGAGCCCGGAGGACAGGACAGTGCCGACGGCGCCGCCCAGAGCGACGGGGTCGTACTTGGCGAAGGCCAGCTGCATCGCGCGGTCGAGGCGGTCACCGTCCAGTTCCGACGCGGCCTTCCGGTCCAGCAGGAAGCTCAACGTGCCCAGGGCAAAGGTCGTCGCACTGTAGGAAAGCACCACCTGATGGAAGAGCCCGGCTCCGGTGGCGAAGGCCAAGCCGCGAATCCTTGCAAAGTCCCTCAGCAGGCTGAAGTTGATCCAGGTCGCTGCGGTGACCACGACGGCAACGACGCCGAGCGCCCACCAGGTCTGGGTCCAAAGGATCCAGGGCAGCGCCATCAGTCCGACCAGCACCATCGGACTCAGCGCCGCGGCGAAGCGCTGAGATGCCTTCAGGTTGAGATCGTTGGGCATCTCACCGCTGTCGAGGATCAGCTTCGTCCAAGGCAGCCCGCGATCACGGATGTCAGTCTGCACGACCGAACGAAGCGTCCAGTTCTTGAGATGGGTGACCTGCATCTTCGGATCGAGCTTGGTCTTGCCCATCTTGCGCAACCGCATTCCGAGCTCGAGGTCTTCGATTTGCGGCGTCGGAAAGCGAACGACGTCGAAGCCTCCGGCCTCGAGGAAGGCGTCGCGACGCACGGCACCGCAGCCGGTCCAGAAGGTCGCTCCCTCCTGCTTGGCTTGTTGATGAACGACGTGGTGTCGCAGATTCATGTACTGGGAGAAGAAGCCCTGCGCCCAGGGCAGCGAGTCGTAGGAGCCGGTCACGCTGACCAGCTCGGAGTCCTCTTCGAAGGTCTCGCGCACGCGATCGACCAACCCGGGGTGAGGGACGCAGTCGGCGTCGACGAAGAGAACGACGTCGCTCTCGATTCTCTCCACTCCGAGGTTCCTGGCTCCAGCAGGCCCCATGCTGGTCTCGTTGCGGATCACTTCGGCGCCCAGAGATCGCGCGACCTCGCCCGTGTCATCGTTCGAACCGCCGTCGACGACGACGATGCGGCACTCGCCCCCCGACAGCAGAGGAGGAATGACCCGGCGCAGGTAGGCACCGCCGTTCTTGACGGGAATCACCACGGCGACCGAGACCTCCGAAGCCGGCGCCCGACGCGTCTCGCTGATGACGGATTCGGTCAACTCGACACCCTTGCAGCGAGGGTCCGTTCTCCTGCCTCTGTGACAGGAGAATCAGAGACGAACCTACGGATCGAACGCGAAGAAGTCGCAGTTCGGGCTTCTGAGCCAAGCCCAATCCTCCGAAATCGCCGCCCTGAGAGCTGCATCGTACGTGACCTCGAAGCAGACGTCGTCTGCTCCCCCTCGACTTGAAGCCTGGAGACCCGAGAGACCCGGGGTACTTCAACTTCGGGATCATAACCGAGGCCTACGCCCTGCGGGCGGCCGCCTCCGTGCTAGCATTCACCATCCCCGTCCGTAGGGACTCCTTTCGCGGAGACAAACCGCCCCGTCCGAAGGGCTCCTCTGACGCACCGCGCGTCGCCGTCTGGAGTCCGTTCCATGTGGGCCATCGTCCCCGTCAGATCGCTGACATCGGCCAAGAGCCGCCTGTCTCCCGTTCTCGACGCGCTCGCCCGCGAGCATCTGCAGCGCGAGCTCTTGCTGCGCACGCTGAAAGCTGTGGAAGGCTGCACCTCGATCGACCGGGCTCTGGTCGTGACGAGAGATCCGGAGGTGGCAGTCCTGGCGCAGGGCGCCGGAGCTCGAACGCTGTCGGAACCGGCGTCCGATCGAACGGAGCCCGAGGGACTGCTCAACGCAGCGCTCGATCGCGCCGCGGAAGTGGCTCTGGCCGAGGGGGCACCGGCCGTTCTGGTCCTTCCCAGCGACCTCCCGCGTCTCGACGCCCGGGCGCTCGACGAGGTCGTCGCGAAACTGCCAACGGACGAGCGCTCCGTCGCTGTCTTCAGCGATCGCCATTGCGACGGCACCAACGCCCTCTTTTGCAGGCCGCCGGGCGTGCTGAGCTTCGCGTTCGGCCCGGGCAGTTGCGAGCGTCACGCCCGACGGGGTCGGAACGCCGGAGCGAAGACCGTCGCGCTGAGCCACCCCGACGTCGAGCTCGATCTCGACACCCCAGCCGATCTCGAAGCGCTCCGCGATGGCGGCGCTCTCGAGAACTCTCTCGAGACTCTTCTGCCCCGCCTCGACGCTACTTCGAGCAACGAGACCGGACGCTCGGAGCCGGTCCTCGAACCTCGCTCGCTGCCCCTCTCGGCACCCTCCGCGAGCCCAGGAGACTGACATGACGAAGCCCTTGCTCCAGGAACTGCTGACGCGCCGGCCGACCCGCGAAGAGGCCCATCGCGTGGGCGAATCGGCGATTCTCGGCGACCTCTTGGCGGTCGCTTCGGAGCTGCGGGACCGGGGCCACGGGGACCTCGTGACCTACTCGCGCAAGGTCTTCATTCCTCTGACGCACCTCTGCCGCGACATCTGTCACTACTGCGTCTTCGCGCAGCCGCCTCGGCGGGGAGAAGCCGCCTACATGAGCCTCGACGCCGTCCTCGACGTTGCCAGGAAGGGTGCAGAGGCCGGCTGCAAAGAGGCGCTCTTCACTCTCGGTGACAAGCCCGAGCTGCGCTGGAGGGTCGCGCGCAACGGTCTCGAGGCGCTGGGCCAGGAGAGCACCCTCACCTACCTTGCGGAGGCGGCCCAGGTCGTCTTCGAGGAAACGGGGCTCTTGCCACACCTGAATCCCGGCCTGCTCGACGCCGACGACTTCGCCGCACTCAGACCCTGGGCGCCGTCGATGGGCATCATGCTGGAGAGCGTTTCGGAAAGACTCCTCGAAAAGGGCGAGGCGCACTATGGCTGCCCGGACAAGGAGCCCGCGGCGCGTCTGGAGACGCTGCGACTCGCGGGTGAGGCGCAGGTGCCTTTCACCTCCGGCATTCTCATCGGCATTGGCGAGACGCGAGCCGAACGACTCGACGCCCTGCTGGCGCTGCGCGCCCTGAACGACGAGTACGGCCACATCCAAGAGATCATCGTGCAGAACTTCCGGGCCAAAACACGAACGCGCATGCAGGACGCGCCCGAGCCCGATCTCGACGACCTCGCTTGGACCATCGCCATGGCGCGCGTGATCTTTGGCCCCGCGGGCAACATCCAGGTTCCGCCGAACCTCAGCGAGCCGGAGTCGCTGTCGACGCTCGTGGCGGCCGGCATCAACGACTGGGGCGGCGTCTCGCCGGTCACGCCCGACTTCGTCAACCCCGAGGCACCGTGGCCCCATCTCGATCGACTCGGCGAGCTGACGTCGGACTGCGGCAAGACGCTGCACGAACGCCTGACGATCTACCCGGAGTACGCCATGGAGCCGGAACGCTGGTTGGACGAAAGGATGGTGACGCCCGTCCTGCAGCGCATCGACTCGGACGGCCTCGCCCGCTCGGAGAGCTGGAGTCCAGGTGAAGCGGATCCGCCTCCGACCGACGTCGTTCGGCGCATCACCGCCCGGCCGAGCTCAGACCCCCATCGGGTCGACAGCATTCTCGAGCGCGCTCGCGGCGGGCAGCGCCTCGAGAAAGCCGCGATCGCGACCCTCTTTCGCGCGCGCGGGGAGGACTTCACCCGCATCTGCCGAGCAGCCAACGATCTCCGGATCGCGACGAACGGCGACACCGTGACCTATGTCGTGAATCGCAACATCAACTACACGAACATCTGCTACTTCAAGTGCCAGTTCTGCGCCTTCTCCAAGGGGAAGCTGAGTGAGAACCTGCGCGGCAAGCCCTACGATCTGAGCCTCGACGAGATCGCCCGCCGGACGAGCGAGGCCTGGGAGCGTGGAGCGACGGAGGTCTGCATGCAGGGGGGAATCCACCCCGCCTACACCGGGCAGAACTACCTGGACATCCTCGACGCGGTGAAGGGCGCGGTGCCGGGGATCCACGTGCACGCCTTCTCGCCGCTCGAGGTCTGGCAGGGCGCCGCGACCCTCGACATGCCACTGCGCGACTTCCTTTCCGCCCTGCGAGACCACGGCCTCGGAACTCTCCCGGGCACGGCAGCCGAAGTCCTCGACGACGAGGTACGGGAGATTCTCTGCGCCGACAAGATTCGCAGCGACCAGTGGCTCGAGGTCATGGAAACGGCCCACGGCCTCGGCCTCAAGACGACGTCGACGATCATGTACGGCCATGTCGACGGCCCCGAAAACTGGGCCACGCACTTGCTGCGTCTGCGCGATCTTCAGGAGCGCACGGGCGGCTTCACCGAGTTCGTTCCGCTGCCTTTCGTCCACATGGAAGCGCCGATCTATCTCAAGGGCAACGCGCGCCGCGGACCGACGTTCCGCGAAGCTGTGCTCATGCACGCAGTCGCTCGGCTCGCGCTCCACCCGGTGATTCCGAACATTCAGACGTCGTGGGTGAAGATGGGCCGCGAAGGCGTCGCCGCCTGCTTGAACGCCGGAGTCAACGACCTCGGCGGCACGCTGATGAATGAGTCGATCACGCGCGCCGCAGGCACGCAGCACGGCCAGGAGCTGCCGCCTCCAGAGATGGAAGACCTGATCCGCTCCCTCGACCGTACGCCGCAGCAGCGGTCCACCCCTTACGGAACGCCGCCCGCCGCTCAGGTCGAGCGCTCCTTCGACGCGGCTCCCCTGACCGCACCGAACAACACCCCGGCACATCGCTACGAACGCTCCGGACCGCTGCGGCTCATTCGCCCCGGGCTCGAGATCGCCGACGAAACGAGCGCCTGACGCAGAGCACACGTGACGGTGCCCCGCCGTCGAAGCCGCTATGCTCCGTCTTCGGCACTCGAGCGCCGGGCGGGTCCTGCGCTGAGCCGAGAGGAGGCGCGAGATGGACGTAGCGAGCTTCGGAGAGATCGAGGGCGAGTTCAATCAGCTGGTCGAGCGCATCGTCTGGTGCACGGTCGCCACGACGGATCGCAAAGGCCGCCTGCGCTCGAGGCTGCTCCACCCGATTTGGGAGACGACGTCGGAGGCGCCGAAGGGTTGGATCATGACCGGCCGAAACAGCCTCAAATCGAAGCACATCGCTGTGAACCCCTACATCACCCTGAGCTACTGGGATCCCCAGCACGAGCAGGCGTACATCGACTGCCATGCGGCATGGAACGACGATGTCGCCGAAAAGAAGCGCATCTGGGATCTCCTGCTGAGCAGTCCCGAGCCCTACGGCTACGATCCGGTGGCCTTCTGGGAAGGCCCCGAGTCGCCGGACTGCGGGCTGCTGGAGCTCGCCCCTTGGCGCGTCGAGGTGTCCAAGCTCGCCGAAATGATGACGGGCAAGCCAGCTCTCGTCTGGCGCGGCTGACCCAAATGAAAAGGGCACCCTCGAAAGGGTGCCCTTCGTCCGTCCGGGGGTGCGGTCGACTCAGTCGCCTGCGGCGTCGCGGCTGCGGCGCAGCGCGCGGAGCTTCTCGATCGCCGCCTTGCGCTCTTCGTCGCTCATCGTGTCCCAATCGAGGCCGAAGCGGTCCTTCAGCATCCGCTTCATCCGAGCCTCGCGGCTACCGAAGAAACCCTCACCCGCCTTGGGCATGTAGCCCGGCTCCGCGTCCGTGTAGTTGACGAAGCCGAACATCATTTCGGCGGTCGTCGGCTGACCGTGACGGACATCGACGGTCGGGTCCGGGTTGTTCGGGTTGTTGGCCGAGTTGTCCCACGCCATCGTCAGCTCGATCTCCGTGCCCGCCGGAACGCGCTTGCCGGGAGCGGGGTACTCGTAGTGGGTCTGCCAATTGAAGTCGTATTTCGGAACCTCGAGCAGAACCTCCTCGCTGCCGTCGGGGTACTTGGCGACGTAGCGAGCCGACTTGCCGCGCAGGTGCATGTGCGGCGTGTAGCCGAGCAGCAGAGTCTCGCGCTCGAACTTCGTCGTCACGACCTCCTGATGGTTCTCGGCGCCCGCGGGAATGACCCAGTCGGCGCGCACCAGCGGGTTGTTCACGACGACGTGCTCAGGCGTGTAGCCCTTCGGGTAGAACTTGAGCGCCGCATACGACTTGTCCCAGACGCCGGTGTCTGGGCCGGGCTCCTTGTGGTAGTGCATCTGCCAGCGGATCTTTGTGCCCGGCTCGAGCAGCGTGCCGTAGCCGTCGTTGTAGTAGGTCGGATCGTTGCCGGGCGCGATGCCGCCGAGCGGCGCGGCGATGATGTGGTGGACCACGGAGCTGCCGGGACGGAACTCGACGGCCTGCACCCAGCGCGGCTCGCTGAGGATGTCTTCGGTGATCTCCGTCTCGAAGGTGATGTACTGATCGTCGACATTGTCTTCGATGAAGTACTTGGTGCCCATGTCGAGGACGATGTCGGGCTCACCGATCGACCAACCTGCGGTCTGCGGCCATTCCTTGGTCGGCGGAGCGTCCGCGGGGTTGCCCTCCGGCGCACCGGCCTTGGCCCAGGAGATGAGGAGGTCCATGTCTTCCTGCTTCAGCGTGCGCTCGTTGGCGAAGATGCCGTGCTGATCCTCGGAGGCGTGCCAGGGCGGCATCAGCTTGGCCTCGACCTGACGCGCGATCGACTTGGCCCAGGGGCGCGTGCTCTTGTAGTCCACGAAAGCCATGGGCGCGACCATGCCGCCGAGATTGGAGCCGCCTTCGCGATGGCAGACTTGGCAGTTCTCCTGCAGCACGCTGAGAACGTCGCCGTAGAAGGTCGGCGCGCCCTCCTTGTCGGCTGTGGACGAAGCCAGGGCGACAGCGGGCAGCAGTAGCAGTAGACAGACGATCGAGGCCGTGCGGACGAGACGCATGAGAGTCCTCCTCGGGTGTTGCACGCGGTCCTTGGGGCGACCGCGCTCCAACGAGCTGTAGGGTTGCCGCGGAGCGGCGTGAACGCATGCTACCGCAAACGCCCGGGCGGCCTCGAATTCAGGACTCGGGTTCGTAGAAGTCGCCTTCGAGATCCGCCAGCTTGTTCTGCAAGAAGGCGTGCGCATCGCGAATCGCCTGGTTGTAGACGGGCGGTCCCAGCTTCTCGACGAAGAAGTCGAGAAGCCCCTCCGCCTGGAAGGCGCTGATGTTCTCGTCGAACGCGTCCGAGAAGTAGCCCTCGATTTCACGCAGCAGGTCCTTGCGCCGCTCACCGTCGATCTGAATTCGCATCGTCGCCATCTGCACGCCCTCCTGTCTCGACGCGTATCATCGCTCATGACCTCCTGATGTCCCGGAGAGAACCATGCGCGCACTCCAACTCGCCAGCTCACTCGGTGCCACCCTCAGCCGCTTCGCCCTCGGACTTTCGGTCGGCAACCCCGGCAAGCGCCCCGACCAGCTCCTCGAGGTCTACGAGTTCGAGAACTGCCCCTTCTGCCGCAAGGTGCGAGAGGCCCTGTCCATTCTGGACCTCGACGCTCGGATCTGGCCCTGCCCGAAGAACGGCCCTCGCTATCGTCCCGAGCTCATCGAGCGCGGCGGCAAAGCCCAGTTCCCCTACCTCGTCGACCCCAATACCGGGGTCGAGATGTACGAGTCCGACGCCATCGTGCGCTACCTCTTCGAAACGTACGGCGACGGCCAGGTGCCGCTCATGCTGCGTCGTGGACCGCACAACGATTTCACCACCTCCATGGCGGCGCTCGCTCGGCCCACTTCGCTCGGTCGCTTCTATCGCGAGGCCAACCCGCCTCACCGCGAGCTGGAGCTCTACTCCTTCGAAGCGTCCCCGTTCTGCCGCCTCGTGCGCGAGATGCTCACGACCCTCGAGATCCCCTACGTGCTGCGAAACGTCGCCAAAGGCAGCTCGAAGCGTGAGGCGTTCGTCGCGCTCTCCGGCAAGATGCAGGTGCCCTTCCTCGTCGACGCCAACACCGGGGCCGAGATGTTCGAGTCGGCGGACATCGTCGACTACCTGCAGCGCACTTACGCCGCTCGGTAACCGCCGCCTGAGCCCGCCAGAGTCGAAGAGCTGCGCCGGAACCGAGTCGATCAAGCGCCGGGTTGGAACGACAGGACCCGGCCGGAATCGAGGTACTCCTCGATGACCTGGCCGAGGTGATTCGGGTTGTAGCCGAAGGGTCCGAGGCCCGGGTTGTAAGCGACGCGCCCCTCGATGTCCAGGAAGTAGATGCGCGTCGGCTTGGCGGTGTAGGCCCGGCTCACCGCATCGTCCATCTCGTCGACGTACATCGGCACCACGTCGTCGAAGAGCTCCGCCTGACAGCTGGCCGCGACCTTGCGCCGCTGTTCCAGCGTCACCGGCTCGTCGATGTCCAGACGTGCCGGGTTGCCGGAGGCGTGGTGCACGAGACGTTGAGTGCGCGAGTGGCCCAACCACCACTTGTCGGTCGGGTGAGCCTCTTTGACGTAGACCAGCACGAACTCCACCTGATCCTTGTACTGCTCGTAAAGCTCTTTGAGACGCACGGTCCCAGCGCTGTAGGGCGGTCACGTGTAGCTGCCGAAGACGAGGGCGACAGGACGCTCGCCTCGAAAGGACGAGAGCTTCACGGTTTGTGTGCCCGAAGCGTCTTGCAGTGCAAAGTCTGGAGCGAGGTCGCCGACCTTGGGCGAGCGCACGTCGTTCTCTCGCTGCCATCTGCCTTCGTGCCCGCCCCACTCGCTCATGTTGGCGAAGATGAAGCGGGTCTGCGCCGCCGGATCGGCGAACTCGAACAGCCCGAAAGCGCCGACGAGGCCACCGAGCGCCAGAACCAACCGCCGGTTCCACTGACCGAACCGGCCCAGGACCTCGAGGGTAGGCCGCTCGACGAGAGCGATCACCGCGAGAGCGCCGAAAAGGGCACCGAGCGACAGAGGCCAGGGGGCGCCCAGTAGTAGAGGCGACACCAGCAGCACTCCCGCCAGGAGTCGGACGAGCGCTGCGGTCTTGCGCGCCGTCGGCGTCCAGGAAGCCGCCTGCAGCTTCTCGGGGTAGAAGAGCCGGTAAAGGCCGCTCACCGCGAGGTACGCAGCGACGACGAGCTGCATCACGGAAACTGCGGCGTGAATCGAAAGGCTCACGAGCAGTGGGTAGAAACCCTCAGGATCGGCCACTCTCTCGTACACCACGAGTCCTCCGCTGGATGATCTCAGTGAACCATCGGCCGCCTGCAGCCGTGTCGTGCGTCGAGTCTGGATTCTGCGCTCATGGAACAAGCAACGCAACAGGAGACCGCGAGCTTCGCCCCGAAGCAACCATCGAGGCGCAGATCGCGGCGCGGTTCGGTTCAGGGCTTGCCCCGGCGCTTCCGCTCGCGGCTCACCTCGCGAATGATCTGACCGAACTGGCGCTCGCGCTGGCGGCGCGCCGCTTCGTCCTGCTTGAGGCGCTCGAAACGCTGCTCTCGCTGCAGCGCGTGAAAGTTGGCGAGACGCGCCGGATCGAGATCGCCCCGCTCCACCGCCGCGAGGACGGCGCAACCCGGCTCGTTCTGGTGACGACAGTTACGGAATCGACACTCCCCTTCGACCTCGGAGAGATCGAGGAAGGCTTCCTCCACGGTCTCCTCACCGATCCAGAGCTGAACCTCACGGACTCCCGGGTTGTCGACGATCAGGCCACCTCCGGGAAGCCGCAGGAGCTCACGATGGGTCGTAGTATGTCGCCAGCGATCGTCTCCGTCGCGGATCGTGCCCGTCTTCATGAAGTCCTCCCGTGCGAGAGCATTGATCAGAGTCGACTTTCCCGCTCCTGACGATCCGATGAGGGCCACCGTTTAGCCCGACTGCAGT
>JBCCLJ010000065.1:0-30725 GCA_039026915.1 Acidobacteriota bacterium | reverse complement strand
TGGGTTTGCGCGGCGCAGGCCGATCTTCGGCACGGCGCACGCTCAACGATGGACACCGCATCGCCTTCGCGCGCGGCGCACCAAATCTCGACCTGCGGCGCGCAAACTGAGCGCTACGGGAGTTTTTCATCAAGCCCCTAGGTTTCGCTGATCGAGGGCGAAGCTCCGCGGTCGAACTTCGAGCTCAGCCGCCGCCCTCGAGTAGCTCGTGTCCGAGGGCGTCGCCGATCCGGCGCTCGATCTTCGAGGCGAGCTCTGCTCCGAGCTCTTCGTCGCCGTTGAGGTTCGCAGCGGCAGCCAGCAGGAGCAGGGCTTCGGCGTCTTCCTCCAAGAACCCCTGGCGGTAGCTCTTGCGCAGCAGCCCGAGGCTTTCGCTCGCGCGGCCCGCGATCAGATGGTGGCGTGCCTCGGCGATGTCGATTTCGCCGCGGTACGCGTCGCGCTCCCACGAATCCGTGCGCTTGACCTCTTTGCGCGCTCGGGCGATCGTCTCCTCGGCGTTGCCCCCCGCGTCCATTTCGAGGCGGGCCTGCTCGATCAGCGCGAGCACGGCGTAGGCGGCGTCGCTGCGCGGATCCCCCGGCCGCGACGGCGCCTCGCGCAGTGCCGCGAGAAGAGCGCTCGCGCCTTCGTCGTCCCCGCGGTCGCGCCTTTGCAGTGCCTCGAGGAAGAGTGTCGGTTTGTCGCGCCGAGTCCGGTCGTAGAAGCGCGCGAAGATCTCCTGGTTCGGATCGAGCTCCACGAGTTCTGGAGCCGCCGGCAGAGTCAGCGCCACGGGCTCGCCGCCCTCGAGGCGGATGAAGCCTCGGCGCTTGAGGAGCGGCAGGGGGTCGCCCGCCCGCCGCCTCCCGGGTCTCGGCCCGGCCGACGACGAGATGACGAGCGGCGCCACGGCTGGATAGTCTGCGGGCTCGTCGGTGTGCACGCGGCGGCGCACGTCGTACGAGCCGCGCTCGGTGCGCAAGAGCTCGTACTGGTAGTAGCTTGCGGGCTGTTTCGTCATCGACTGGCGGAGCGCGACGCCGTCGTCGCTGCGCTCGGTCTGCGTGCGAAAGTCGATTCGGGTCTGCCCCGTGCCGTAGACCAGCTGCCGCGCGGCAGCGCCCAGGTCGAGCCCAGAGCCCTGCTCGAGGTAGGTGATGAACTGTTCCGTCGAGAGGGTCTGGCCGGCCAGGTTGTCCTGCTGCCAACGCAGGATCTGGCGGAAGGCGTCCTCTCCCATCATGCGAGCGAGCGTCTGGAGAACGACGGCACCCTTCCGGTAGACGATCGTCTGGTAAGCATCGCTCGAGACCGAGGAGCTGAGTCTTCCTCCGAGAACCACGGGGCCGCGCAGGCCCACGGGATGCCCCGAAGCGTCCTTGGCGGCCAGGCGACCCGCCCAGCCGTCGGTCGGTCCGGCCCAGAAGCTCAGTTCTCCGCCGAGTCGCTCCTCGCGATACAGACGCGCACTCCAGTTGGCCAACGCCTCGCTGAGCCATTGATCGCGGCTGCTCGCCCAGCTGATGCGGTGCCCCCACCACTGATGTGCGAGCTCATGAGCGATGACCGTGCGCGGGTCCTCCCAGCCGAGCTGGGCGAGGATCGCATCATCGATGACCATGATGGTCGACATCGTGACGAAGCCGAGCATCGCTTGGGAAAAGGGGCGCGGCGTCGTCACGACCTGGATCGTGTCCAGGCCGAGAGGGCCGTACTGGGCCTCCAGGTAGAGGAGGGCGTCACCGAAGTGCTGGAGGAGGGCTTTCGGCTCGTTCACCAGCTGACGTGCCTCGCGATCGATCGCGAGTTCCACAAGGGTGTCTCCGAAGCGCGCCTGTGCCCGCTCGAAATCACCGATCTCGAACGTGTACCCCTTGCTCGGCGTCTCCAGCCGACGCTCCTGCCAGGAGTTGGAGCCTTCGACGCCCGCTTCCACGACGGCGCCCGGAGCGAGAAGCTCGAGTCGACGCGGCCAGGTGAAACGGGCTTCGTAAGTCGCCAAGTCGAGGAGTCCGACGTGCGGGTACCAGCCCAGGGTGTCGATGAGCGAGAACGAGCGCCCCTCGGCCGACACCGCGACACCCTCGTAGTTCAGCCGGACCCTCAGCTGCTGGCCAGGCTTCGCGACCTCGGGGAGGACCAGAAGGACCTCGGAGAAGCCCTGATGAAAAGCTGCCTCTTCGAGGGGGCCGGCCGCAGTGCCCACGGCCGCCGAGCTCACGCGCAGCTCGCTCGGGAGAGAGAGAGGCACGACGCGCCCCGCGCCGGCGTTGGCGACCAGATCGATCGTTGCGGACGCCGAGAGATCGAGCCGCCGTCCGGTGAGCGTCACGTCGAGGGCGTAGTGCTCGGGCTCGAAGCCCGGGTCGCCTGGTGTGGTCCGGCCGTTACTCCGCAGCGACGCCGACAGCCAGGTATCGAACTGACCCAGGTCGTCGACTTCGAGTCCGACGAGACGCCCTCTACGCTGCTGTTTGTGGATCTGGCGTTGGGCCTTTCGCCTCTCCCTCTCGGTGGCCTCGATGCGCTCGAAGCGCCCCAGCGTCACCTGCTCTCGGTCTCGGGGGGAGACGAGGTAGAGAAAGCGACCGTAGCTTTCTCCCAGGAGCCAGCCGGCGAAGAAGCCCTCGGCGACCGGATCCTCGGCGGCGTCGGCCACGAGGGCGCTGTCGATGTCGAGGAGACGACGCTCGGAGCTCGACTGCCAACGATCGAGGATCTCGGCCGTGCGCTGCTGCTGCCCACCGTCCAGACTTGCCGCAGGCCGGCTCAAGATCGCCTCCGCCGCGGCGTCGAGCGCGACGACGAGCACGCCCTCCGTGACGTTCTCCCGTACGCGATCCTTACCGGTGAAGAGGCGGAGTTGATGCTCCTCGATGCGGTCGGGGGGGTCGATCTCGAGTGTCGCCTCTCCGACGAAGGCGAACTCGGCCACCCGTCCACCGATCTCGGAGCCGGGGGCCAGGACTCCCCGCCGGATGACGAAGTCACCGAGACCGACGCGCAGACGCAGGTTCTCGACAGCGACGGGCGACCGTTGAGACGGGATCGCCTGCGGCAGGCGGGTCCCACCTTGCGCCGTCACCGGAAGGGCGTTCGTCAGGGCAAGAGCCAGGGACAGACCCGCCGCTACCCAACCTGTTCCTTTCAATTCGCTCTCCAAGGAGTCTCGGACCTGCCCACTGGTGAGTATGACGCAGCAGCACGTGGTGAACCTCCTGCTCAGCCCGACGCGAGCTACACAACGGGCGAGGGCCGCATCCTCTGAAGCGCCTTCGCGGACTGGATCCATCGCGATGTTTTGCGACTGTTAGTCTCAAAACATGATATTGTGAGACTTGCTGTCTCAAAACTTGCTGGAAAGGAGTTCGATGACTCTCGAGACGAAGGTCGACGGACGCAAGGCCCGGCGCGCGCGCGGCAGAGAGGCCGTGCTCTCTGCCGTCCTGCGCCTGCTCGATCAAACCCGTCTGCCCACCGCCGAAGAGCTCGCGCGTGAGGCTGGGGTCTCGACCGCCTCGCTGTTTCGCTATTTCGACGGACTCGACGACATCTATCGGCAGGCTGCCGATCGGTTCTACGACCAGCATGCGGACCTGCTCGAATCTGCGCCCGAGGCGGGTCATCCACTCCACCGCCGCACCGCTGACTATGTCGAGCTCCGCCTCTCGGCCCTCGCTCTGCTGGGGCCGGTGCTGCCCTTGGCCAAGACTCAAACCAAGGAGCGCCCGGACCTGCAGCCACTCTTCGACCGGGTGCGGCGGCAGGTCAGCCAGCAGGTCGAACGCTACTTCGCTCCGGAGCTTCGCTCGCTGACGCCCGCGCGCAGAGCCGATCTCGTGTCGACTCTCGATGCGGCGACTTCGGTCGACGCGGGCGACATGATCACCGAGGTGTACGGACGATCGCCGGCCCAGATCCGAAGGGCCTGGACCGAGCTGCTCCTGAGCGTGCTGCCGCCGGTGCCCCGACGCCCCTAGCGGTCCCGTTTCGACGTTTCGACAATGCCAACCAACAAGGAGTCGCCGTTATGGCCACGATCGCTCGTTCCGTTCCCAGCCCTCGAGTCATGGGACTCGTCAACCCCATGGTGAAGTTCATCGTCAACCGCGGCTGCCCTCCCGTCGCCAAGCAGCTCATGGTGCTGCACTGGACCGGGCGGAAGAGCGGCAGGGCCTTCTCGACGCCGGTGAGTCGGCTCGAGCACGACGGTCGGCTCTTCACCAAGACGAGAGCCGGCTACAAGCACAACTTCATCGGCGGCGGACCGGCGGAGCTCGTCCTGGACGGTGAGCGCAGAAAGTTCGTAGCCACTGCGGTGGAGTCTCCGGATGCGGTCGCTGAACGCATGCGCTCCGTCCTCGACGAGCTGGGCACGCGGAAGGGTGCGCGTGCCTTCGGGTTGAAGATCGAGGGCAATCCCACGAAGGCCGAGCTCGCCGCGTTTGCCGCCGAAGATGGTTCGGTCGTCATCGACTTCGAGCCGGTCTGAGCAACAAGCCCTTGCGCCGGACAAGCTCCGAGCCGGTGTTTGGGTCCCGACCCGGCTTTGAGGCATACTCGTGTGGTTTTCTTACAAAACCTTCGAGGTGACTTCCCAATGAGCACCAAGACCAAGTACTCCGTCTGCACCATCTGCGACATCGGTTGCCAGCTGCGCACCGAGGCCGAAGACGGCAAGGTCAAGCGCGTTCTGGCGCACGACAACCCGCTGCTGGCAGGAAACATCTGCTTCAAGGGCGTCGCCGCTCCCAGGATTCACAATCACCCCGACCGCCTGCGCACACCCCTCAAGCGCGTTGGCGAGCGCGGCGCCGACCAGTGGGAGGAGATTTCCTACGAGCAGGCGATGGACGAGATCGCCGAGCGTCTTCAGAAGGTCGTTGCTCAGCACGGGCCGGAGTCCTTTGCGGTCTCGACCTCGGGCTGGAACACACAGACGACGCATTCCATGGACCGGCGCTTCATGAATCTGCTGGGCTCTCCCAACTGGACGAGCGGCGTTTCGCTCTGCGCCGGCAACACCGCCGCGGTGAACAAGCTGACCTACGGCTGGTTTCCAATGGGCGACTTCGCCGAGGCCAACTGCATCGTCCTCTTCGGCCACAACCCGCGCAAGCACTCATGGACGCCGATCTACAACATGATCAAGGACGCTCAAGCGCGCGGTGCGAAGCTCATCGTGCTCGACCCGCGCGTCTCCGATCAGGCGGAGGTCTCCGACCTGCATCTGCGCCTGCGCGCCGGGACCGACGCGGCGATGTGCCTCGGCTGGCTCAAGGTGATCTTCGACGAGGAGCTCTACGACAAGGAGTTCGTGCGCGACTGGTGCGCCGGCTTCGACGAGCTCAAGGCACGCGTCGACGAGTACCCGCTGGAGCGCGTCGAGGAGATCACCGGCGTCGACCGCGAGCTCATCGCCGAAGCGGCGCGTCTGTACGCCAACGCGGACGGCGCCATCATCCCCTGGACGCCGATCACCGACATGCAGATCTCGAGCACCTCGGCGATTCGTCTGCACTCGATCCTGCGCGCCGTCACCGGCAATCTCGACGTCGTTGGCGGTGAGATGCTCGGCGGCTTCAGCGAGTCTTACATGCCCGAGTCGGAGCTGGGTCTGCACGACGAGCTGCCGCTCGAGCAGAAGTCCAAGCAGCTCGGCTTTGACAACCACCCGGCGTACACCTATCGCACGGCCGAGATGCTGAAGGAGCCGACCGAGAAGGTGTGGGGCTATCCGTACGCGGATCTCATCATGGGCTGCCACATGGCGAACCCGTCGGAGATCTTCCGCGCCATGGCCACCGAGGACCCCTATCCGATCAAGGCCTTCTTCGTGCTGGGTAACAACGCGCTGATGAGCTACCCGAATCAGCACCAGATTCTCAAGGGCATGATGAATCAGGAGCTCATCGTGGCGCACGAGATCTTCATGACGCCGACCGCCATGCTGGCCGACTACGTGCTGCCCGGCGATGTCTTCAGCGAGCGCAACCACGTCGCCGACAGCTGGGGTTGGATGACGAGGCTCACTCTGTCGCAGAAGGTCGTCGAGCCGCCCGAAGGCGCCTCCGGGACCTTTCAGTTCTGGCGGGACTTGGCGCATCGTTTCGGCTTTGGCGATCGCTTCCCCTGGAAGACCGTCGAAGACGTCCTGGACCACCGTCTGTCGCGCTCGGGCCGCACCTTTGCGGAGTTCGAAGCGACGGGCTTCATGGAGATGCCCCCGCCGAAGTTTCGCAAGTACCGCAGGACCGGCTTCGCGACGCCGTCGGGCAAGGTCGAGCTGGCGTCGTCGGTGCTCGAGGAGCTCGGCTTCGACCCGGTGCCCTAATACCGCGAGGCGCCGAGGCCGACCGAGGAGTACCCGTACTCCGTCTTCTCGGGCGTGCGCGAAGATCCCTTCTTCCAGACCGGGCAACGCAACATCCCCGAGCTGCGCAAGCGCTGCCCGCTGCCGAGCATCTTCATCCACCCTGTGGACGCTGAGCGAGAGAGCCTCGACGACGGTGAGTGGGTGCGGCTCGAAACGGCCTACGGCGACGTCACGGCGCAGCTGGCTGTGCAGAAGAGCATGAAGCCGGGTCATCTGCGCGTGCCGCACGGCTGGTGGTACCCCGAGCTCCGCGGCAAAGTTGAGCTCGGCGGAGCGTTTCTCTCGAGTGATGCCGTACTGTGCGCCGACGACGACGAGTTCCTCGACCACGAGCAGGGCATCCCGCATTTCAAGGGCTACCCCGGTCGACTCGTGCGCACCGAAAAGCCCGCGGTGTTCGACGCGCTGCAGGAGGCGTCGTGACGCGACGCAGCGGCTTGCGACAGTGGTACCTCGAGACTCGAGCGGCGGCGATGTCCTGGGTGGCGGGCAAGCTCTTCACTCACAAGCAGACCGGACTCGACGGCGTCATCAAGCGGGCGATGCTGAAGCCGAGGGGAAGCGGCACCAAACGCTGAGTCTCCGGCCTCGAAGGCGCGACACGGTAGCGGACGCGGGGTAGTCTGCCGAAGGGGCGCTTCCCGCCCTGGATCGCAGTCGCGGAGACGTTCGGAATCAAGATCGAAAGAGGCATCGTCGGCCTACTCTTCGTCCTGTCAGGCTTCAGCGCGCTGATCTACGAGCTGGTGTGGACGCAGCAGCTCGCTCTGGTCTTCGGCTCGTCGGCGACGGCGAATGCGGCGGTGCTGGCCGCCTACATGTTCGGTCTTGGAGTGGGCGCCTGGATCGCCTCCCGGTTCGTCCGGCGGGTCGGTCGGCCGCTGCTCGCATATGCGGCACTCGAGCTCGGGATCGCCCTTGCGGCGCTGCTCGTGGGTCCCCTGCTGGAGGGGGTGCGCTGGGTGCAGCGCGGCCTCTTCGAGGCAGCGGCGCTCGACGGCGTCACCAATGCGGCCTTCTACGTCGTCGCCTCGTTCGTGGTTCTCGGCTTGCCGACGGCGCTCATGGGAGCGACGCTGCCCCTTCTGGTGCGCTTCTGGGTGCGCCGTCCCGAGGAGATCGGGCGCGGTGTTGCTGGCCTCTACATGGCGAACACGCTCGGCGCGGCGTGTGGTGTCGCGGCGGCGGGCTTCGTGCTCTTGCCCACGCTGGGTCTCTGGAGCACGCTGCGCGTGGCGATGGCGCTCAACGTGCTCGTCGCGGTGGGTGTCTTCTTCTGGTCCGCCGCGCACCGCGACCAGCGCGATCAAGCCAGCGACGGACCGTTGGCTGACGCAACGCCGAACGGCAATCGAGAAGCCCGGTGGCCTCTTCTGGTGGCTCTCTCCGGGCTCGTCGGCATGGCCTACGAGGTGTACTGGTCGCGAGCTCTCACGCATGTTCTGGGGGGCAGCCTCTATGCGTTCTCGGCGATGCTGGCGACGTTTCTTCTCGGCATTGCCATCGGCTCGACCGCTGCGGCTCTGGGGCGCCCGACCCGGCGGCGGGCGCAGTGGGCCTACGGCGCCACACAGGCCGGGATCGGTCTGGCCTTCTGGGTCGCTCTGACGGCTCTGGACGCCTCGTGGATCTCGAAGCTGCTTCAGGCCGATCCACTCTCTCCGCGCTCGCTGGCCCTCGTGGTTCTCGCTCTCGGTCCGGGTGCAGTTCTGCTCGGAGTTGCCTTCCCGCTGGCGGTGCTCGCGGCGTCGTCGACGGCTGAGGAAGGTGCGGTGCAGAGCGGGCGTCTCTATGCTTTCAACACGGCCGGCACGATCGTCGGTGCCATCGGGTGCGGCTTCTGGGCGCTGCCGCGCTTCGGCTTCGACGGCACCGCCGCCCTGTTGGTGAGTCTGAGCTTCGTCGGAGCCGGCGTCGCCTGGAGTGCTGACGGAGCCCGAGGCCGCTGGGTCGCCGTGGTCGCGGTCCTCGGCGTCGTCGCGGTGACGCTGCGCGGCCCGGACACTCCATGGCGGCTCCTGACGCGCACGGTGCTCGGGAAGTCGATCGGGATCGAAGAGGTTGCGTACCTGGGCGTGGGTCGAAGCGCAACGGTGATGCTGCGGGAAGAGAATGGCGACCTGCGACTGACGAGCGACGGTCTTCCCGAGTCGGCGATCCTGCTGCGCGGAAGCCGACCCGGTCGCTACGCCATCGCCCGATGGCTCGCCCAGCTGCCGGCCGCGGCTCGTCCCGAAGCGAGGGATGCGCTGGTCATCGGCTTCGGCGCCGGCATCACGCCCCGTGCCTTTCCGCCGCGCATTCGCGAGATCGACGTCGCCGAGATCGAGCCCGAAGTTCTGGTGGCGAATCGGCGGTGGGCGAACCTGCGTGCGGACGACCCGTTTGCGGACCCTCGCATCCGCGCTCTCGCGGTCGACGCTCGGACTCTGCTCGAGACGCAGTCCCGCTCCTACGACTTGATCGTCTCGCAGCCGTCCCACCCCTGGACCGCGGGCGCGTCGAGCCTCTTCACGGCGGACTTTTACGAGCTCGCCGGCTCGCGGCTGCGTCCGGGCGGAGTGCTCCTGCAGTGGATCGGTCTCCGCTTCCTCGACGCCGATCTCCTGCGCAGCCAAATTGCGACCTTGAGCAGCGCCTTCGCTCACGTGGAGGTCTACCGGCCGCCTCCCTCGGGCGCGGCGCTGCTGCTCGCCTCGCAGGAGCCGATCGATCTGCAGGCGTCACTGGCCGAAACCTGGCCGCTCGACGCGGAGACCTGGAAGCCGAGCGGTGTGCACACCCCGGAAGACGTTCTGCTGGCCCGCTGGCTGTCCGAGCCCGTCGCCCGCGAGCTCGCCAACGGTGCCGAAGTCTCGACCGACGCCCGCAATCTGCTCGCCTACCGCAGCTCTTGGAACCTCTCCGATCGTCAGCTCGAGCTGAGGCAGTCGGTGGAGGGTCTCGACGCCGTCCGCGACCTCCAGGCGGGGCGCGACGACCTCTACGTCGTGCGTCGCCTGCTCGCTCTGCAGCAGTGGGAACGGGCCAAGGAGGCGCTCGCCGGCGTCTCGTCTCCATCGCTCGCTCGGATCGGCGGCTCGCTGCAGGACCTGGCTCGAGGGAACCGCGACCAGGGGATTCTCACGCTGGAGGATGCCCGCGAAGAAGGAGGGCCCGCAGAGCGTCGCGAGGCTTCGGCGGCCCTGGTCGACGACCGTTCGCGCCGAGCGGCCTCGGCCGTGGAGATCGACGGAGTCTTCGAAGGCCTGCCGGCGATCCGAGCAACCTGGACCGCGTGGCAGGCACTCGAGGACGGTGACGTCGAGGTGGCGGAGCGGTTGGATGAAGAGCTGGCGGAGATCGATCCGAAGCACCCGATCTTTCCCCTCGCGCATCGACTCAGGGTGCGTTGGCGCTACGCAAAGCGCGACCGCGATGCAGCGCGCGAGGCGCTCGTTCTCCTCGACCCTCATTTGCAGAGCCTTCCCGGCCTCCAGCCCCTCCTACTGCGCGCCGAGCTCGCGCTGCGGGCAGACGACGCCGACGCCCTCTGGGCGTCGCTCTTCGAGATGGAGCGGCTCGATCCTCCCCGCGGCGGAGCACGAGCGCAGCTGCGACGCCTGTTGCAGCAGGTCGCGGAACCGCCGACAATGCAGGACGATCCGCGCGCCGCGCGTCGCTCGGGCCTTCTTCGCAAGCTGCGGGAGCTTGCGGGCTCCACCTGACCGGACCTCGATGCACTCAAGACTCCGACCTCTGACCGCAGTGCTCGGCGCCGCGATTCTGGCAACTGCCGTGGGCGCCCAGACTCCGAGATTCGTCGAGATCCGTGAGAGCGAGTTGGAGAGCTGGACCGCGTTCCGGGAGGGCGCACCGTTCTTGCGCGGCCAGACTGCCGTTCGGAGCCTGGCTCTGGTCAAGGCACTCGCTCGCGAGGCCCGCGAGATGGGCCTGCAGGAGCAGCCGGCCGTCGCCGTCGAACTCGAGCGTCTCCGCGGTCGCTGGGCGCTTCAGAGTCTGCGCCGGGAGGTAGGTGAGAGCCTCACCGTGACCGAGGTCGAAGTCGACGCCGAGCTCGAGACGAACCCTCGTTCGCCTCGCCCTCGGCGCGTGCGCTTGCGCAACCTGTTCCGGCGGTTCACTCCGCAGAATCGGGACTCACTCGCGGCGACGATGGAGAGCTACCGCGAGCGCGTTCTCGAGGGCGAAAGCTTCGGCGACCTCGCTCTCGAGGTCTCGGAGTCCGAGACGCGCTGGCGACGCGGACTGCTCGGCAACGTCGCGGCGGGAACTCTGCGGCCCGACGTCGACGAGATCGCCCAGGCGCTCCAGGAGGGCCAAGTCAGTGAAGTCCTCGCGTCGGAGGACGGACTGACGCTCCTCTACTGCGAAGCGGTCCTGCCCGCCGTTGCCGCCTCGCCGTCGCAGCTGCGTCGTGCGGCGCGCCAGCGGCTCGAACAGGCGCGCTTCGACGAACGTTGGGCGGCGCTGCGCGTCGAACTGTTGCGAGCGGCCGAACTACGCATTGCGGCTGAAGACGGTCTCCGAGTCGCCTACGCTGACGGTGAGATCGCCGGAGCGACGCTCGCCGCCGTCGTCGGCGAGGCGATCGAAGGTGTGCGACAGCTGCCGCCGCGCTGGCAGGCACCGATCGAGAACTACGTCCGCGGTCAGATCGCCTATCGACGGCTCGAGAAGCAGCGCCAGGGTGCGGGACGCGAGAGCCTCGATTGGTCGGAGCTCCAGGTCCTCGCTTCGGCGGCTCTGGGGCGTCGCGTCGACCGGCGTTGGGTCGACCCCGAGGAGTCGGACCTCGAGCTGAGCTACCGTCGCGCCCCGGAGCGCTTCCCATGGCCGGAGAGGCTGCACCTCTCCGTGATTCGCCTGCCGCGTCGAAGCGAGCAGCTGCTCGAAGACACCCAGCGTGCGGCGCAGCTCCTCTCCGAGATCCGCACGGGTCGCGACTTCGCCACGGCGGCTCGCGCGGCGTCCGACCACCCTTCCAGCTCGCGAGGGGGGCAGCTGCGCGGCATCGCCAGGCAGCGCGTCTCTGCACAGCTGGGGATCGATCTGACGCGGGCCGTGCGCACGCTGTCTCCCGGGGAGATCAGCGAGCTGATCTCGAGTGGAGAAGCTCTGTGGATCGTTCGCCTCGACCGCGTCGAGCCGGAGCGCGTTGCGACCTGGGACGAAGCACGCTCGGCGGTGCGGCGCGAGTGGACCCGGGATCGGCGGTCGGAGCTTCAGGCTGACGAGGTCGCGAAGATTCTGGCGGACCTCGAGGTCCGGCGGATCGACGACCCCTGAGCGAGGTGTTCGTCGGTCAGGGGAGACGCGCCAGGAGGCGGGCGCCCCGTTGCAGCTGGCGTCGGTCGAGACGGAAGCCGTTCTCCGAGAGGAGGCGTGCACCGTATTCGTTGTAAAGCTCGGGGAGCCGCGTTGCAACGATGTCGGCGACGATGCTCTCGCGCGCGGCCTCGAAGGGCAGCGTCTCGGCGTCGATTCGCTCGTCGAGTCGCAGGAGAAAGATGCGCTCGTCGTTGGAGTAGGGGGGAGCGTGGCGGCCGGGGGGCAGGCTGAGGACGAAGCGAAGCGCTGCTGGATCGGTCGCCCGGAGTGCGGCCACGGTCCGGCGCTCGACGCGTTCGACGCGGCCTCGAAGTCGTTCGGCCAGCGTCTCGAGGGACTCTCTCCCTTCATCGAGCTCCGCGAGGGACTCCTCGAGCGCGGCCATTCGTTGCGCTCCTCCGGGATTCTTCGGCACGCTGAGTCGGCTATAGCTGACGCGTAGCGGAGACGCGAAGCGGGCCGCGTTGCGCTGGTAGTGCGCACGCAGCGCCTCGAGGTCCACCTCGACGGCGCGGCGGAGCTCGCGGCTGAGGAAGACCTCGACCAGGGCCGCGTCTTCCTCGGGCGAACCGTCTTCGTCCGCTGCCGGTCCGTACTGCATCAGGACCTCTTCGTGGTAGATCCTCCGCAGCAGTTCGGCGGGGGTGCCGGACCTGCTCTCGGCGGCGTCCATCTCCGCGCCGGCGCGCTGGAAGTCGGCAAGCCGGTACTCGAAGGAGCCCACGCGGAAGAGCACCTGCGGCGCGCGCGTCAGACGGAGCTGATCGGCGAAGAACTCTTCCGGCAGGTACGTCTCCGGCTGCGCTTCGAGCGCCGCCTCCGCCAGGCGCGCCAGCGCCTCGTCACGGCGCTGCAGCAGCAGCTCACGCTGCAGATCGACGGCGACCTCGGCGAGCTCGACGCGGCGCTCGGGGAGAACGTCGGCGACCCAGAAGACGTGGCCGCCGTCGGCCGTGAAGACGGGCTCGCTCGGCTCACCCTCTTCGAGAGCAAAGACGACGCTGTCGAAGTCGGGCGAGAACTGGCCGGGCACCACCAGCCCGAGACTCCCCTCCTGGTGGCGGGTCTCCGAGTCCGAAGACTCCGCCGCCAGCAGGCCGAAGCTCTCTCCGCCGAGAGCGCGGCTGCGCAGGGCCTCGAGCTCCTCTCGGACCGTCGCCTTCGGCCGGCCCGGACCGGTGCGCTTGAAGATGTGCTGCACGCGGCGTCGCTCGGGTTGCTCCAGATCGTCGCGGCGCTGCTCGAAGTAGGCAGCCAGCTCTGCGCGGGTGATCGATGTGATTCCTGGCTCGTCGAGCAGCGCCCGCTCCGCTGCGCTCCGGCGAAGGAGGTCGCGTCGGCGCGCTGCAAACTCTGGCGAGTCGGCCGTTCCGTCGCTCCGGGCGACGCTCAGCGCGATCTCGTCGATCGCTGCGCGCCTTACGCTCTCCTCGAGCGCTGCCGTGTCCGTCGCGACCTCCGGGCTCTCGGGCGAGAGACCCGTTCGTCGCAGCTGACGATCGAGCTCCTCGAGGGTGACGCTGCCGTCCCGGTAGGTTGCGAGAACGACCTCCGCTTCGTCGCTGCCTTCGGTGGCGCACGAGAGGCAGAAGAGCGCGCCGAGAAAAGAGAGCCCGCGGACGAGCTTGCCGACCGCCAACGGGACGTGGGTGGGCCGTTGTTCGGTCAAAGGTCGATCTCCAAGAGCTGCGCGGCGAGCTGCGTCTGAGGATGGGCCGGTGCACGCCGTGCGAGCTCGAGGTACTGCTCGAGCGCATCGTCTTCCTGATCTCCTTCGATCAGGCTCGCGACCAGGGCACCGCGCGCCTGGTGGTAGTTGGGATCGAGTTCCACGGCGCGGCTGAAGCGTTGGATCGCTCCCTCCAGGTCCATGTCGCCGAGGAGAAAGACGCCGAAGTTGAAGTGACTGCGGGCGAAGAAGGGGTGCAGCTCGAGGGCGCGCTCGAAGCGCCGCCGTGCGCTGCGGCGGTCGTCGTCCAGAGCGTCACGAATCGCCGACGCCAGGAGGGTCGGAACGAAGTCGGGGTCGAGCTCGAGGCTGCGTTCGAGGAAGCGGCGCTGCAGGTCCGTCTCGCCCAGATCCTCGTAGATGCGAGCGAGGCTGTACTGTCCCTGGGCCGTGCGCTCGATCGTCTGTGCGTCGCGAAGCGCCTCGGCGGCACCGCGCCGGTCGCCCCGGCCGAGAAGCAGACGGGCGATGGACTCGAGGACCGTCTGACGAGGCGGCAGCACGGCGTCGTGCGGTAGAGACGTGAGCAGCTCCAGGGCGCGATCCGAGCGGCCGAGTCGACTTTCGACGGTGGCCAGGAGGTCGATGTAGTGACCGTTGTCCGGGTCGAGCCGCAGCAGGCGCTCGAGCTGCTCGCGCGCCTCGAGCCAGCGTGCCTCGAACATGAACTGCTTGGCGCTGCTGTAGGTGCCGATCGTGATCGCCCGGTCTTGAGGTGCGTCGCCGTCGTCGCGCAGAACCTCGTCGATCGGTGCCGCTCGCAGCCCCGCACCGACGACGTAGCCGAGGGACGCCAGCCTGCGTGCGGTGTCCGGATCGAGCGCCACCGACGCGTCGATGCCGGCGACGGCTTCCCTTTCGAGGTACGCCGCCAGGTTGGAGCGCATCTCCGCGGCTTCCTCCGGTCGATCTGCCGACAGGTCGGCGAGCTCCCTGGGATCCCGGCTCAGGTCGTAAAGCTCGGGACGCGGTCCGTGGATGTACTTGAGATCGCCGAGGAAGAGAGCGCGAAGCTCGCCCCATCCGTGGCTGAGCCGTGGCGACAGCGTCTCGGCGTAGAGCGCGCGCTGTGGAGACTCGCTTCCCTCGACGGCGCGCGCCAGCGATCGCCCCTGGACTCCCTCGGGGGTGTCGATACCGATCCAGTCGAGAAGCGTCGGCAGGACGTCGACCAGGCCGACGCGCTCTTCGAGACGCGCGCCGCCCGTTCCGAACCCCGCCGCGGGCTTGATGATCAGGGGAACGCGCAGCGTGGAGTTGTACGCCAGCAGCGAGTGTGTCGCTTCGTTGTGCTCGCCCCGGCTCTCGCCGTGGTCCGCGGTCACCACGATGATCGTGTCGTCGTAGACGCCGGCTTCCTGGAGAGTCCGCACGAGTGCTCCCAGGCTTTCGTCCGCGTAGGCGATCTCACCGGCGTAGAGATCGTGCGCGTACCGTTCGTCGAACGGAGCGGGGGGAGTGTGAGGAAGGTGGGGATCGAAGTAGTGCGCCCAGGCGAAGAAGGGCCGGTCGACGTTGTCCTCGATCCATGGGATGAGGGCGTCGTTGACGAGGCCCGCCGGACGCTCGTCGAAGAAGAGCTTCTTGCGCGGCAGGATGCGCTCCCCCCAGAAGTCCTCGAGCGACTCCGTGAGCTCGTCGTCGAAGAAGCCGAAGCCCTGGGCCGTGCCGAATTTGGCGATCAGCGGAAACGCTCCGACCGCCGCGCCCGTCGCGTAGCCGCTGTCGCCGAGCACGTCGGCCAGCGTCTGCTGCTCGTCGCTCAAACGAAAGAGACCGTTATCCCGGACCCCGTGGGTGAACGGCACCTTGCCGGTCAGCAGACTACTGTGCGCCGGCAGAGTGATCGGGACGGGTGAGAAGGCCTGCTCGAAGAGGATGCCGTCGCGAGCGAGCGCCTCGAGGTTCGGCGTGGCCGCGGGCCCGCCGTAGGCACTCAGATGGTCGGCCCGCGTCGTGTCGAACGTCACCAGGAGAACGTTCGGCGGCCGACGGGACGGGTCGCATCCGGCGACGAGGGCCAGGAAGACTGCGAGGAGAGAAAGGCGAAAGAGCGTCATCGACGTTCGATGGACGGAGCGCTCGATCGTGCCGCTTCGCCAGAGGTCGAGGCGTGTTCAGCCGCGTCGGCGGCTGTGGTCCTACTCGTTGTCGGTCGGGGACTTCTCGATGGAAAAATCCATCAACTCCACCGGAGTCGTCACGGTACCGCTGACACGGAAGATGACGTTCAGGCCGTTGCCGCCGCTGGTGACCGTCGTGAGTCCGGTACCCATGCCGCCGTCGTTCAGGCTGATCGCGTGGAAGCCGAGGCCGGCGGTGGTGCCCGTGTCGACCGCCACCGCGGTCATCGTCGGGTTGAACTGCCAGATGCCGGCGAGGAAGGTGCCGTTCATGTAGGCGTTGGCAGTCGTCGGCGACATGATGGCGAGTGTGTTGAGCCCGGTCATGATGCCGGGGCGCGCCATCGACGTGACCTGATTGGCCGTCGTGCCCATGATGTTGGTGTAGAGGCTCCAGACGACCGAGCCGAAGAACGTGTTCACCATGTCGAAGGTGATCGCGGTGACCGAGCCGCTCGCCGGCACCGACACGATGTTGCCGCCGGTCGAGAGCGCCTGATCGAAGCGGTTGCCGAGCATCTGGCTGGGGGTGCCAGCGGTGCCGGTCACGGTGCCGGAGTCGTAGGTGATGTTGCCGACGGCCGGAGCCGCGACGCCGGCCGCTGAGATGACCTGCAGATCGGATGGTGCTTCGGTCGGTTCCGGCTTCGCAGCGGTGACGTCGACGCGGTCACGCCGCTCGACGAAATTCCACTCCTGGCGCACGACGCCCAGAGCCTCCTTGAAAGCACGACGATGCTCGCGGTCCGCGTGGCCGAAGTACTTCGAGAGGTACTGCTGGCGCTCGCTCCTCGTCATGGCGAAGAGCTCGGCGCGGTCGGCCTCGAGCTGCTGGCGGTACCGCTCCTTGAGCGGCATCTCCTGCGCAGAGGCACCGGAGAACGCGGTCAGAAGTGCAAGAAAGGAGAGAGCATAGCGAGTCATAGGAGCGTTCCCACGGATTGACAGAGGAGACGAAAAGAAGGGCAGCAGGGACCAAAGATGGCGCCATTTGCGGCAACAATCTAGCATACGCCGACGACGCTCCAGGGCCCTGGGACCGTCCCTTCGAGATCGCCCAAGAGGATGAAGAGAAACTCCCGGAAGAAGCCCGACGGCGCCGGTTGGCGTTCTGCCCTTCGCCGGTCGAAACGGCGGGCAGGAGCGGCCGTCGTGGCCGCTTTGACGATCCTCGGCTGCAGCGAAGGAGCTCCGGACGGACTCTCCGTCGAGAGCGGTGACCTTCGCGTCGAGGTCCACGGTGCCGATCTGGGCCTCGACTTCGTGCACGAGAGCGGCGCGCGAGGGGCGCATTACTACGTCGAGATCATGTCGGCCGGCGGCGGCGTCTTCGACTTCGACGGTGACGGGGATCTCGACGTCTACGCTACTCAGGGCGTCGATCTCGACGGCGATCTCGAGCGCCGGGATCGCCTCTTCCTGAACCAGGGGAACGACGCCGAGGGGAGGCCGCGATTCGCGGACACTTCGGACGTGATCCGTGCCTCGCTCGAAGGCTACGGCATGGGCGTGGCGGCCGGCGACTTCGACGGCGACGGCTGGGTCGATCTCTACGTGACCCAGCTCGGTCGGAACGTGCTGCTGCGCAACGTCGAGGGACGAGAGCTCGTCGACGTCACCGAGAAGGCCGGAGTTGCTGGAGCCGAGACGCTGTCGACGAGCGCCGCCTTCGTCGACCTCGACCGTGACGGGCTTCTCGATCTCTACGTCGTCAACTACCTCGTGTACTCGCGGGAGAAGGACCGCGAGTGCATCGATCTGGTCGGGTTGCGCGAGTACTGCGGGCCGCAGAGCTACGCACCCGAGCGCGACGTGGTGTATCGCAATCTCGGGGGCGGTCGGTTCGCCGACGTCACCGCCGCGGTGGGCATCGACCTGTCGGGCCCGGGGCTCGGTGTGATCACGGGCGACTTCGATGCGGACGGTTGGACCGACGTCTACGTCGCCAACGATCAGGCGGCGAATCATCTCTGGTCGAACGAGGGCCTCGACGAGGAGCAGGGCTTCGTGCGGTTCGTCGAACAGGCGCCGATGCGTGGGGCTGCCGTCGATCAGGACGGCAAGGTCGAGGCTTCGATGGGCGTCGACGCCGCGGACGTCGACAGCGACGGCGACGAAGACCTGCTGATGACGCATCTCATCGGCGAGACGAACACGCTCTATCTCAACGACGGCGCTGGCTTCTTCACCGACAGCAGTCTCCGTTTCGCTTCGGGCAGAGGCAGCCTGCCCTGGACGGGCTTCGGCTGTGCCTTCGTCGATCTCGATCTCGACGGTCGAATCGATCTGCTCGTCGCCAACGGTGCCGTGCGGGCGAACCTCGATCAGCGCGCTGCGGGCGACCCGTTCCCCTACCGCGAGCCCAACCTGGTCTTCCTGCAGAACGACGGCGGTGACCTGACGTCGAGCCGGGTCCTTTCGGCGGAGACTCCCATCGAAGTCAGCCGCGGCCTCGCCACCGGCGACCTCGACAACGACGGCGATCTCGACTGGTTGGTCTTCAATCTGGGCGGGCCCCTTCAGCTTCATTGGAACCGGTCGCCGGCGGACGGCTGGATCGGCCTCGACCTGCGGACTGCAGACGGTCGACCGGCTCTGGGCGCGACGATCCGTGCCGAGGACGATCAGGGTGCCCAGCTGCTGCGTCGCGTTCGCTCCGAGGGCAGTTATCTGTCGTCGCGCGATCCGCGCGTCGTGCTGGGGTTGGAGGCGTCGGCGCCGGTCGAGGTCGAGATCACATGGCCCGACGGCGAGCGTCAGACGGTCGAGAATCTGGAGCCGGGTCGCTATCACCGCATCGACCAGGAGACCCGGTGAGCGCCTCTTTGCAGCGTCCGAGCGAAAGCAGGCGAGGGCTTCGGCGTACCCGCGCTCGGGGTCTCCTCGCTGCACTCCTTCTCGCCCTCTCCTGCGAACCGCCGGTCGACGACGGCGCCGTGCTGGAGGTCGTCGACTCGCTTCCACCGAGGGCTCCTATCGAGACGATGGAGCCCGGTGTGCGCGCGCAGTTTTCGGAGAAGCACGCGCTCCTCGATCGCGCGTTGAACCGCGACGAAATCGATCCTGAAGACGCCGCATGGGCTCTGGGGCAGTTGGGTCGGCTCTATCAGGCCTACCGCTTCACGGAGGCGGCCGATCGCTTCTACCGGGCGGCGATCGAGCTGGATCCGACGACCTTCGAATGGGCATATCTCGCCGGTCAGCTGCAGCTGCTGGTGGGCGGAGCGGACGACACTCGCGACCTGCTGTTGCGCGCGTACGAGCTGAAGCCCGAGGAACCGGTCGTCCTGACCGCGCTCGGCGACCTCGAGCGCAAGGAGGGCAATCTCCAAGAGGCGAGGCTCTGGTACGACCGGGCTCTCGAAAGAAACTCGGACCTGGCCCTCGCCGGCTACGGTCTGGCGATCGTCGATCTGGCGGAGGGGCACGCCGCCGACGCGGTGGAGTCCCTGCGCCGGCTCCTCGATCGTCAGCCGGAGGCGTTTCAGCTGCATCACGCCATGGCGCAGGCCCTGACGAAGCTCGGGCGTTCCGGGGAGGCGGAGCACCATCGGCGTGTCGTTTCTTCCGATGCGCTGCAGCGTGTGACCTTGCGCAGCCGGGATCCCTGGCTGGAGAGCCTGCAGGAGCTACCGGTCAGCTCCAAGGCTCTGGAGAAGCGTGGTCGCCAGGCCCTGCTCGCGGGCGCTCCTCGAACCGCAATTCAGCTCTTCCGCCAGGCCGAGGAGATCGACCCGGATCAGCGAGAGATCCGATTCAATCTGGCGGCCGCCTACGCTCAGGCAGGCCTCGACGAAGAGGCAAGGGCGCAGGTCGAGAAGACGCTGGCCGACTTCCCCGACGCGGAGATGGCTCACCGCTTGAAAGGACGCCTGCTCGCTCGCGCTGGCCTGGCCGTGGCGGCGCGCCGTTCCTTTGCACGCGCCGTCGAGCTTCGACCCGAATCCGAGCTGACGCAGCGGGAGTGGGCCGACTTTCTGCTCAGCCAGGGGGAGGTTGCCCAGGCTGCTCGGGTCTATCGAAGAGCGCTCGACATCGACGCCCGAAGCGCCGCGTCGCATGCGGGGCTCGTCCGCTGCGAGCTGTATCGGGGCGATGTACGAGGCGCCGCTCGTTCTGCGCGCGCGGGGCTCGAGCAGGCCCCTGGCTCGACGCCTCTCCGGTGGCTGGCGCTGCGGACACGCTCCGAGATGCCGAACGAGTTCTCCCCTCCCGGCGAGCCGGTGACGGTCTTCGAACTCGAGTCGCTCGCGATGTTCGAAGCGGCGCGGGAGGGCTTTGCTGCCGCGACACGGCTGCAGCGAACGGCTCTCGATCGTCGGGGTGAGCAGCTCCACCGCACGACGATGGAGCGTCGGCTCGCATCCTACGAGCGCGGCGAGGTGCCTGACCGATACTGGGTCGCGGGAGAGCGCCTCACCGCGGGACGCGCCGGAGTGCGGACTCCCCCTCGATAAGGACGTATGCGGTGCCCGTGTCGACGCCTTCGTAGCGCTGAGTACGCGTCGGCGAAGGCCAATCGACTTCGATGGACTCGATGGTGAGGCTCCGTCCGAGTCCCATCTCCTGCTGCAGGCTGGCGGAGCCGAAGCTGCCGCCGGTCGAGACCGTCGCACGGAATGTGCGGGGGCCGTCTGGAGTATCGGTTGTGACGCGAATTCGAGCACCGATCGCCGAGCGGTTCGCCGTCGTGCCCTCGAGCTTCAGCGTGATCCACGCTCCGTCGCTGCCGGGGTTCTCGAACAGAGCGTTGCGGTAGACGTCGCCCGAGTACGCACCTCCCATGACGGCGTAGACGTCCTGGTCGCCGTCGCCGTCGAAGTCGGCGAACGCGACTCCGTGCCCCTTCTGGAGGTGCCCGAAGCCTCCGACGGTCGTGACGTCTTCGAAGACCTGTCCCTCCCGGTTGCGAAACATGCGGTTGGGAGCGAGGGCCATGAAGTTCGGTGCGCCGGTGCCGACGTAAACGTCGAGGTAGCCGTCGTTGTCGAGGTCGCCGAAGTTGCTGCCCATCGCCATCAGGACCTTGTCGAGGCCCGCCTGTGCCGTCACGTCGGCAAAGGTGCCGTCGCCTTGATTGCGATAGAGGCGCGGCGTCGACCCGACCTCGAGCTCGAGGTAGTCGGCGACCAGCTGCTCGGTGATCGGCGCCAGGAAGCTCGAGGCGTAGGAGGCCGCGAACAGATCGTCGCGACCGTCGTTGTCGAAGTCGAAGAACCACGCCGGAAACCCGTTGAAGGGCTGACCGACTCCGGCGTTTTCGGTGACGTCTTCGAAGCTCCAGCCGGCTTCGGCGTTTTCCTGGCCGAGGTTGAGGAAGAGGCGATTGTCGCCGCCCATCACCGAGACGTAGAGGTCCGGGAAGCCGTCGCCGTCGACGTCACCCCAGCTCGCTCCCTTGACGAAGCCGTCGACGCTCACACCGGAGCTCCTGTCGATCTCCCTGAAGGTGCCGTCGCCGTTGCTGCGGTAGAGCTCTGACGAGTGCGGTCTCTGCGCCGTCGATTCGTTGCCGACGAAGAGGTCGAGGTGCCCGTCACGATCGACGTCGGCCCAGGCGGCCGTCTGCGTGGGCTGAAAGCTCAGCAGCCCTGCGGACTCGGTGACGTCGTCGAACGAGCCGTCGCCGCGGTTGCGCAGGAGTGAGTTCGGCTGGCGGCCGAGCGGGCCCATCCAGGCACCTCTCAGCACGAGCACGTCGACATCACCGTCGTTGTCGTAGTCGGCGTGCGTCAGGTTGAGGCCCCCGGTCAGTCCGTCGAGGCCGGTATCGGTCTTCTCCACGAACGAGCCGTCGCCGCGATTCAGCAGAACGTGAAGCGGGTTCTGCACGCCCCAGGAAGAGACGAGGAGATCGAGGTGCCCGTCGCCGTCGAGGTCGTCGGCCACGACGCCCCCGGCGAGACCCGTGACGTCGCTGCCGGAGACCATGGCCGTGTCGGTGAAGCGCCGAAGGCTTCCGGTCGACTGGAAGCGCTGTTCCGGGATGAGCCAGGCGGGGGCGACGTCGTCGGGGTAGCGACCCAGGGTCATCGCGCTGAGGTTGTAGAGCCAGCGAGCGGCCTGGTCTGCGGGGTCGTCCCTCAGCAGCTTCTCGTACGCCTCGAAGGCGCGCTCTGCGGGTTCGGTGATCTCGTGACGGCCCGACTCCTCGATCGGCAGCAGGCAGGCCGTGGCGGTGTGCCGCTCCAAACAGTTCACCTGCTCGGCCCAGCGCAGCAGGGAGATCGCATGGAGGTGTTGGATGTTGCGTTGTTTCTCGGTGGAAGACATGCGCCGCGGGCTCGCCTCGGGCGCCGTCGTCGGGTCGAGCAGGCCGGCGTCCTCCAGCAGGTCGATGTTCTCGCCGACGAGACGGAACTGCTTCGCCGCCGCCTCGGGCTGGCCGGAGCGCAGGAGCTCGAGGCCGTAGCGGAGATCGCGTTCGATCCTGCCGCCGGCGCTGTCGGGCCTCGGAAGACGGTTCAGCGCCTGCAGGCGCGCGTCGTTCTCGAAGGGACTGCGTGCCCGCTCGTCCGGCGTGGAGAAGCGCTGGAGACGGGCGACCATGCGCAGCGTCTCGTCGGTAGGCTCGGGTGAACGAGCGGAATCCGTCGCTCGAGGAGCGCAGCCCGCGGAGAGAAGGAGCGCGCACCCGACGATCGTCAGGAGGCGCAGCTTGGGTAGCATCTTGAGGTTCGACTCGGAGCTCGAATGACGGGGGAGACCATCGCTTGAGTCAGAGGATACGTCGATACCGTGGACTCGTTCCGGCGCGTCCGGTCCGCGCCGTGTGGCTCTGCGCTCTGTTGGTGACGTTGGGGTGTTCGGGGGCGGCGCCGCCGACTTCCGCGCCGATCGACGAGACGAGCGAAGAGGCCGAGTTTCCAGAAGAGCCCGTGCTTCGAGGGGAAATCGTGGAGGAACCCGGTCCGCCTCGGGAACCGGTCCTGCTGCGCTGGTCGACCGCTTCCGAATTCGAGAACTTCGGATTCCACATCTATCGAGGGCCGACGGTCGAGGGGCCCTTCGCGCGTCTGACCGAGGAGTCGATCCCGGGCGCCGGTACGTCCAGCGAACCGAGGCACTATTCCTTCGAGGACGCGTCGGCGGAGGCCGGCGAGAGCTACTACTACTTCGTCGAACTCGTCTCCAACTCGGGAAAGACGCGGCGCCTGACCCCTCCGACGCTCTTTCAGAACTGAGTCCGGCAGCGGGGGCTGATCTCTGGCGGCGCCTCCGCGAGCGGCCGCCCTTAGCGGGATCGTGCGGTTGTTTGGGCGCAATAGTTGCTTGCAAATGCGGTGATGAATTAGGGTGGAGTCCTCCAGGGCGCCTCGGCTCTCGTCTTTTCTTTTCAGCTTTTTTCGGTGTGAGGGAACACATGGTCAGCAGAACGTTTGTCGCCTTGGTTGCGAGCTTCCTCCTCGCAGGCCCCCTTCTGGCGAGCGCCGCCACAGACCTGTCGATCACCAAGACGGACGGAGTCACCTCCGCAGTTCCGGGTGGCAACGTCACCTACACCATGGTCGTCACGAACACCGGCTGTGACGCGACCGGCATCAGCGTCGAGGACATGTTCTCCGCCTCGCTCACCTGCACCTGGACCTGCTCCGCTTCGGCGGGCTCCTCGTGCACCGTCGCCGGAGCCGGCAACATCGCCGACACGATCAATCTGCTCGACGGCGGTACGGCGACGTACACGGCCGTCTGTGCCATCGATGCCTCCGCGACCGGGACCCTCTCGAACACGGCGACCGTCACCCTCGCTGGGGACTCGAACGCCGCCAACAACATCGCCACCGACAACGACACCGTGCTCGAGCCTTCGGCCGATCTCTCGATCACCAAGACCGACTCGACGGATCCGGTGCTGCCCGGCGCTGCCTTCAGCTACACGATTCAGGTGGACAACGCCGGGCCTTCGGATGCGACGGGCGTGACCGTCACCGACACGTTGCCGGCCGGCGTCACGCTCGTGAGCACGACCGGCTGTGCCGAGGATCCGAACGGTACGCCCACCTGCACGCTCGGCACGATCGCGGCCGGCGGCTCCGACTCGTTCACGGTCAACGTCACGGCGCCGGTCGCGAGCGGTGTGGTGACGAACACGGCGACGGTCTCGTCGGCCGCCGACGACCCGGTCTCCGGTAACGATTCGGCTTCCGAGTCGACGACCGTCTCCACCAGCTCCGACCTGTCGATCACCAAGACCGACGGCGTGACCTCGGCCGTCCCGGGCGACTCCGTCACCTACACGATCACGGCCACGAACAACGGTCCGGACGACGTCACTGGCGCCACGGTGACCGATACGTTCCCGACGGGCCTCACCTGTACCTGGACCTGCTCCGCGTCGGCGGGATCGTCCTGCACGGCGGCGGGCTCCGGCTCCATCAGTGAGAGCGTCGACCTGCTGAACGGCGGCTCCGCCACGTTCGTGGCCGCCTGCATGATCGATCCGGGCGCAACCGGCACGTTGTCGAACACGGCTAGCATCACCTCGGCGTCGACAGACTCCGTACCGGGGAACAACGACGCGACCGACGCCGACACGGTGCTTGCGCCGAGTTCGGACGTCGAGCTCTCGTCGAGCTCCGACTCCTCGGTGACTCCCGGCGGCTCGCTGACGTACCAACTGGTGGTCGCGAACGACGGACCCTCGGACGCGAGCAGTGTGGAGATCGCGAGCCTCCTCGATGCCTCGCTGACCTTCGTCTCGTCGAGCGGCTGCTTGGAAGATCCCAACGGTTCGCCCACGTGCACGGTCGGCACGGTCGCCGCAGGAGGCACTGCAATGGTGACTCTCGTGACCACGGCCCCGGCCGCCGGCGGCAGCATCTCGAGTTCCTTCACGTCCAGCTCTGCGACGAGCGATCCGGTGGCGTCCAATGACTCCTCGACCAGCACGAGCACCATCGGCGTCGGAATCCCGACGGCGGGAACCTGGGGCCTGATCCTCTTCGGTCTGCTGATCGCGGGCGTCGGCGTCCGCTTCCTGCGCTTCTAGCCTCGAGTTCCGTTCCGAGAGCAGCGGCTGCGCTGCAAGCTCCCTCAGGGCAGCGACAGCGCTGGGTCCCCCAGCAGGTTGTAGAGGTGAGACAGTGCGCCGTCGGACGCATGGGCCTTGGCGCGCGCGAGCGACTCTCCCAGGCTCGTGCCGGCGGTGACCTCCGAGAGGAGCCGCTCGCCGAACCGGGGCAGCGTGTAGAGCGTCGCCGACGCGCCGAAGAAGCCGATCGCGCCGCCGTCGGGGTCGAGAACGAGCGCTTCGCCGAGCGAGCTGTTGTTGGGGTGGTCGAACGGTGCGGTCGCACAAGAGATGCTGAGGACGACGGGCGGCCTCGGCGATGGATCGGTCGTCGCGGCCACCTCCTGATTCCACTGAGCGGACGGGCTCGGATCGCTGAGCTCACCGAGGCGCCAGAGATGGCGGCTGCCGTGCCCGCTGAAGTAGACGACGGTCGGGTCTTCGTTCCAGGCCGACAGCAGCTCGGCTTCGAGCGTCGTCGCGGGACTGCGCTCGAGCGCGCGGAGCGCGTATCCCTCACGGATCGCCTGCGACTGCCAGCGGCGGCGCAGCCGCCGGAGACGCCCCTGAGAGGGTGAGTCGAGGCTGCCGAGCAGGAGCGCCGAGCGGGTCGTCGCGGGCGCCGCGCTCAGGAAGCGCTCGATCTTGTCGACGGCGTGTTTCAACTCCTGCTCCGTCGCGACCGGGAGGCGACCCAGTGCGAACCGCGGCGTCGATTCGTCTTCGGACTCGACGGCGTAGTAGTGGTCGCTGACCGCCGGTCCGAAGCGGGACAGGTAGGTCCAGGACGGCAGAAGGTTGCGATGGCCGCTGACTTCTTCGAGTG
This sequence comes from Acidobacteriota bacterium, assembly GCA_039026915.1. Lineage (GTDB taxonomy): Bacteria > Acidobacteriota > Thermoanaerobaculia > Multivoradales > Multivoraceae > JBCCLJ01. Next base: position 5,348 of record JBCCLJ010000065.1, on the reverse strand, counting down.
GCACCTCGTCGGGCGCGTACCAGTCGGCGTCGCCGAGCAACAGCACCCAGCGCAGCGCGCCGTGGCGCCGGTGACGCCTCAGCAGATAGTCGCGCAGGGGTTGAGGTCGACGGAGCCCGTCGCCGAGCTCGTCGAAGATCTGGTGCGCGTCGACAACGAGCGCCTCCAGACCGCGGGCTTCGTGCAGCGCGGCGAGGCGGCCAGCCTGCTGAAGGAACTGGGGCGGGGCGACGATCAGGTACTCGGCCTGCGGTGCGGCGTCTTCGTCGAGCGAAGCGGGGCTGACGACCGCGAGGTCCGTGGGGCGCAACAGCTGCTCTGCCGTCGCTGCGAAGACCTCCGTGACTCCGTCATCGTCGGGTCCGAACGTCGCGACGTAAAGGCGCTGTCCTTGCTGCCCTTCGAGGGCCGGGGGGCTCGAGGAGGTCCAGCGGCGCGCCTGCCCGGGCGCCGACGCGAGACGCAGCGCCTGCTGTGAGCGGGACCGGTACTCGCCCAAGGGATACTCGATTTCGATCCAGTCGACGTAGGAGAGATCGACGATCTCCCGGCCTGCAGCATTCGTGCGGGGAGGAACCTTCAGCCGCAGCGTCACCTCATCCGCGTCGTCCTCGGGCGTTCCCTCGTCGCCGAGGCGGTTCGAGGCAACGACGAGATTCTGGACGCTCAGCTCGAAGGGAGCGCGACCGTTCCAACTTCCGCTGCCGACCACGACTCCTTCGACCGAGATACTGACGGTGTGATCGGCTTCCTCGAGGTCTTGCGGCCGCGACCAGCCGAGTAGACGAACGCGGAGGTCGACCGCACCGTCGCGCAGCGCACGGCGAGGAATCGGAGCCGCGATGCGCAGCTCGGAGGAGCTGCGCTGGCTCAGCAGCGCCCAGTGCCAGAGAGTCGGCGACTCCCAGGTGGGGGAAGCCGTCAGGGGCGCCAGCAGCTGGTTTTCTTCGAGGCGTACCCGGCGCGTAGCGCTGCCGCGAGCCACGGTCTCTTTGGGTTGGTCGCTCCAGGGGAGCGGCGTCCCTTCGACGTCGACGTCGAGGCGTAGCGCGGCGAGCCGTGACTCTTCGTGATGCACCTCGGCTGCAAACACGCTTCGGGGCACCGTGAAGATGAGCCTTCCGCCAGACTCGTCGAGCCACTGAGGAAGAGAACGGCCGCGGTGGGAGATTCGGAGCCCCCTCGCTTCGAGAGCGCCGGACGGCTCCAGGAGTTCGCGAACCTCGGATAGATCGAGGACGTAGGCGCCAGCCTCTTCGACGTAGACCTTGATCCACCCGATCGCCGCGGACTCGCTCTGACTCGAGAGCACCGAAGCCACGAAAGTGAGGACCAGAAGCACGCACGCCGCCCTTCCTCGGCATGGCCGTCTTCTTCGAGCTTGGAGGTGGGTCGTCTCGAGAGCGGACCGAGGACTCGACATCTCGAGAGCTTTTCACAGCCTCCTCGAGGAGAGCGTCGCTCCCGGAGATGTCGTCCCGACGCTCGTCTCAGGACTTCAGCAGATGGTGGGCCGCCGCTAGGAGGCGACCCTCGGTGCGCGAAACGTACCAGCCGTGCAGTGCGACGATTCGGTCTTCGGCGAAGTCGGCCTTCATCTCGCGGCGCAGCTCTTCGGCGAGCGTGTCGTGCTCCAGCGTGCGCGCGCGGAGGCGCTCGATCATGTGCGGCAGCTCCGGGTCTTCGCCCAGCCGCTCATACGCTTTGGCGAGATCCTCCAAGGCCTTGTCTTCGGCTCCGGGTACTCCAGGCAGGGCTTCGGCGCCTGCGGTCTGCTGACCTGCCCAGGAGGGAGAGGCGCTCCAGGTGATCGCCGCGGCTCCGAGGAGCCGCAGGAGAGCGCGGCGGTCGAGAGTCATGCGGCTCTCCTGATCCTGCTGTCCAGGTGATCGCCGAGGCGGAGGGTGATCGCGAAGATCGTCAGGGTCGGGTTGGCGAGCCCGCTCGTCGGGAAGATGCTGCTGCCGCCGATATAGAGATTGCCAACGCCGTGCACCCTGCCCTGTGCGTCCACGACACCCTGCTTGGAATCGGCGGCCATCCGCGTCGTGCCCATGTGATGCCGGGCGCCGATCTGCAGGAAGCGATCGACCTGTTGTCCGAGTCTGCTCCAGCGCAGTCGTGCGACGTCTTGTAGACCCAGCTCTCGAGCCAGCTGACGAACGCCGCGCTCGAAGCTCTCGAAGTCGAAAGCAGCGTGTTTCCAAGCGAGCTTCACGCGCGGCATGCCGAGCGCATCGCGGGAGTCCTGGTCGAGCTCGAGGCGGCTGTCGCGATTCGGTGTGTGCTCGATGGCAAAGGGAGCCCTCAGAACCCGGGTTCCGGGAGCTTCCTGACCCGTCAGGCGCAGCGCCAGTCCGTGGAGCGCCAGTTCGTTGCGCTCCGCCTTCGGGAGCGCGCGCAGGTAGGTGCCGAAGTTTCCGGTACGCGACGCCCTCTGCGCGGCGAGCGTCGTGCCCAGCGCATAAGAGGTCCGGCCGCGACGACGGCCGACGTAGGGGCCCCAGGCGGGTCCGTGCGCCAGCGGTAGGAGTTGGCTGAAAGCGTTGAAGACCATGGCGTGACCTTGGAAGGCGCGTCCCACCCAGTCGCTTTCGTTGCCGATGCCTCGCGGACGCACATCGTTCGAGGCGAGAAGCAGGCGGGCGTTCTCGATGCCGCCGGTCGCCAGCACGTAGACGTTCGCCCGGGCGCGGAACGAGCGCCCGCTCAGCGCCTTCACGTCGACCGAGGCGACGCGCTGCGCATCGGAATCGAGCGACAGCTTCGTCACGTTCGCACCGAGGATGACCCGCACGCGCTCGCGATCGAGGGTGCTCTGCAGCCACCGCTGGAAGGGACCGTTCTCCGCCTTCCCGGTCATCCGCGTGAGCCGCTGCGGTCTCGAGTGGACCACTCGACCGTCACCGACGGTGAGTGGCGGAGCTTCGCTGGACTCGCCGAAGAAGTGGGGAAGGTCGAGCAGGTCGCAGGCGCGGTTGTAGAAGGGCTTCAACTGCTCCAGCGTCAGCGGCCAGCCTGAGTGCGGGATCCAGTCACGAGACTCGAAGTCCGCCGGATCGAGAGGCAGTGAGACGCCGCCCCATTGATGACCGGAGCCCCCGAACTGGCGGAATCGCGAGGCGGCCAGGTACCCATCCTGCCGGCGTTCGTGGTCGGGACCGCCGATGGTGAACTTGCCTTCGTAGAGGCTCTGCGTCGGCGCATCGGGCTCGATCTCCCCGGATTCCAGGATAAGCACCTGGTGTCCCGCGTCCGCGAGTTGGTTGCCGAGGGCGAGACCGACGAGTCCTCCACCGATCAGGAGCACGTCGGCTTCGAGCAGTCCGTTGGGTTCGACTTCGTTGGCGTGCAGTTTCATGGCGGCTTCCTGGCAGCACTACGCGACGAGGGCCGGGGGAGTTGCGAGCGATTCGCTCGGTTCCACGCCGAGGTCGCCAGACGTCCGGCGGACGCTCCGTCAGGGCGAGTTTCCGGCGTCGAGGATCTCCGACGTCAGCCGCTCGGCCGCGGCGGCGCCTCGATCCGGTCCGACGTTGGTGAGCAACGTGATGACGAGCTCCTTCTCCGGGTGAATCGCCAGATAAGAGAAGAAGGTGCCGGCAGAACCGTTGTGGCGGTGCAGGCCGGTTTTCGGATCGATGCCCCAGCCTGCGGCGTAGGGCGCACCGGTTTCGGCTGGAGCGCGGTGGAGCTCCTGCACCGTCGCGGCCTCGAGGAAACCGTCTTTGCCGCGCAGCCCGTCGAGGTGCGCGAGTCCGTAGCGAGTGAGATCGAGCACAGAGCAGTGCAGGTTCCCGGCTGGACCCATGAAGGCGCCGAGGCGGTATTCGCCAAGTCCCTGCACGGCCAGGCCTTCGCCACGGGCGTAGTGACCGCGCGGCTCGTCCGGGCGCTCTGCCGTCGCCGGCCATCCGACCCCGCAGCTCTCGAGACCGAGCGGGCCGAAGACCTTCTCACGAACGAGCTCTTCCCAGCTGAGTCCGGCGGCGCGTTCGGCCAGGTGGCCAGCGAGAGCGTAGCCGGCATTGGAGTAAGCGAACCCGGGCTCGAGAGGCTCGAGCGCAAGCACTTCGGCAACGTAAGCGGCGCGTTGCTCGGCGGTCGTCCCGGGGAGTCCGTTGAGGCGCGTCATCTCGGCGCCGTCGAACGTCAGGTGCTGTGGGATCCGAGCTTGGTGGCGTAGCACCGTGCGCAGTGTGACGTCAGCGTAGGAACCAGCGGCGCCCGGCAGCAGTTGATCGAGAGTTGCGTCCCAGGAGAGCCTTTCGGCTTCGACGAGCGCTGCCACGACCGTCGCCGTCACGGACTTGCTGATCGAGCCGATGTGAAAGCGGTCGCCGCTCTCGACCACGGTCTCGGTGCCGATCTCTCGCACGCCGGCCACGGCCTGCTCGACCTCGCCGTCGCGCCGAGAGACGGCGATCGCGAGTCCCGGGAGATCGAAGGTGTCGCGCAGGTGTGCGGCGAGATCGTCGAGGCTCTTCCAGGAGATGCTCGTGGACTGCGGGCCCGCTGACGGCTGCACGAGGAGGCCGACGATCGTGCGTTCCGTTGCGTGCAGCTCGAAGTCCGCTTGGAACCAGCTGCCGTTGTCCGCTCGCATCTGAGCCCTTACGGCGTGGGCGGTCTCTTCCTCGAGCACGACGGTCGAGAAAGGCGCTGCAGCACGGAGCTGCTTCAGGAAGCCGACGGCCTGAGGGACTGGAACCTGCTCGAGGAACGTGGGATGGAAGTTCTCGGTGACGTAGTCACGCAGGGCGTCGTCGACGGCTTCGGGTTGATTCAGCCGATCGACCCAAGCGTGAAACGTCGGCGCAGCCTGGGCGCCGGCGACGGCTGGAAGCAGGAGCAGGAAGACTGCGAAGAGCAGAAGGTGGAGGGATCGAGTTCGGTTCATGTTCATCTCCGTGAGTCGCGGGCGGCCGTTGCCGTCTAGGTTTCTCTCTGATGAGTTGCGGGGCCGACCGCTTTCTTACAGAGAGTGCCCGCGAGAGACGAAGGAGCCGAATGGAGCCCCAGCTCCATAGGGTCGAGCACAGACTCCAGAGGGCCGAGGTCGTCCCTCGGCACGGGGTCATCGGGAATCGGTTCGAAAACCCCATGAACACTGAGCTTTGGGCCGATTTTGCAAAGTTGGCACGGCCTTCGCTCTAAGGATTCCCAACGCGGCACGGAACACACCGAGTCGCCCACACTCAGAAACACAAAACGGCCCTCACGGCCACCAGGAAAAAGGAAACACACCATGAGCGAGCAGATCACCCGCGGCGAGATCGAGGACATCATCCGCAACTTCGCAGCCGAGAGCCCCGAGTACCGTCAGGCCCTCATCGACAACCCCGCCG
>JBCCLJ010000064.1:0-30897 GCA_039026915.1 Acidobacteriota bacterium | reverse complement strand
GACGGCCGGGAAGTCTGGCGCCAAACCGCTCCGAGAACTCGTCAGGAGAAGCTCGACTCGCGCAACCACCCCGCAGCGAGCAGCCCCGTGACCGACGGCAAGACGGTGGTCGTCTTCTTCGGAGACTACGGGCTGCTCGCTTACGACACGGCCGGCAAGGAGATCTGGCGCACGCCGCTCGGCCCCTTCAACAACGTCTACGGCACCGGCGCCTCGCCGATCCTCGTCGAAGATCGGGTGATCCTGGCCGTCGATCAGCAGCTCGGCTCCTTCGTCAGCGCCTTCGATCTCACGACGGGCGAGCAGGTCTGGACGACGCCGAGGCCGGAGGCCAAGAGCGGCCATTCGACGCCGATCCTCTATGCGCCGGAAGGCTCCGCGCCGCAGATCCTGCTACCGGGCTCCTTCCTGCTCACCTCCTACGATGCAGCGAGCGGAGAGAAGCTGTGGTGGGTCGAGGGGCTCTCTTTCGAAATGAAGTCGACGGCCGTCGTCGCCGACGGCCTGCTCTTCATCCACGGATACGGCTCGCCGATGAACGAGCGCGGCGTCGAGCACGAGCTGCCCGAGTACAAAGCTCTCCTGGCCGACGCGGACGCCAACGGCAACTCCCTGCTGGACAGGGACGAGGCGCCCGAAGGGATCGTGCGGGAGTGGTTCGACTTCGTCGACCTGAGCGCCGATGGGCGACTCGATGCCACGGACTGGAGCTACCTCGGCGCGGCCCTTCGTTCACGCAACAGCCTGCTGGGTATTCGCCTGCCCGCGGCGGGCGCCCGTGGCGACCTCACCGAAACGCACCTCGCCTGGCAGCATTACCGCAACGTGCCGCAGCTCCCTTCGCCGCTCGCCTATCGAGACGTGCTCTACATCGTCAACGACCGCGGCATCGTCACTCGGCTCGTCCCGTCGAGCGGTGAGGTTCTCGAGCGAGGCCGCATCGAAGGTGCCGTCGACAGCTTCTACGCTTCGCCCATTGCCGGCGACGGCAAGGTCTTCTTCGCTTCGCGTTCGGGAACCCTTGCCGTGCTCGAGGCAGGGGCGAGCCTCGAGTCTGCAACGACATGGGACCTCGACGGGCGCATCGACGCGACTCCGGCGCTCGCTTCCGGCACCGTCTACGTTCGCGTGGGAGCAGAAGTTCACGCCTACGCCAAGGCCGACGAGACCGGCTAGACTGGCGAATCTCGAATCTGCCCGCCACGACAAGAGCGAAAGACTTCACGGAGAGCGGAAACATGACATCGATCGAATCCCGGGGCTACAGCCACCCAGACGTCTTGGTCTCGACCGACTGGGTCGCCGAGCATCTCGACGACCCCAACGTTCGCATCGTCGAATCGAACGAAGACCCACTCCTCTACCCGTCCGGACACATACCGGGCGCCGCCGAGGTCGATTGGACCAGGGACCTCAATGACCAGGTGCGTCGCGACTACCTCGACCGCGACGGCTTCGTGGCTCTCGCACAGCGCCTGGGACTCACCGCCGAGACGACCGTCGTCTTTTACGGCGACCGCAACAACTGGTGGGCCGCCTACGCTTTCTGGGTCTTCCAACTCTTCGGCCATACCAACGCCAAGGTCATGGACGGCGGCCGGCTCAAGTGGGAGAAAGAAGGGCGTGAGATGACCCGCGACGAGCCCACCTTCGAAGCCCAGCCGTTCACCGCACCCGAGCGTGACGACATCTCCCAGCGCGCCTTCCGCGACGACGTGCTCGCGCATGTCGAGGCGCAGGGCAAGCTCGTCGACGTCCGTTCGCCCGAAGAGTTCTCCGGCGAGCGCCTGCACATGCCCGACTACCCGAACGAAGGCGCCCTGCGAGGCGGACACATTCCCGGCGCCAAGAGCATCCCCTGGAGTCGAGCGGTCAACCCGGACGACGGCACGTTCCTGCCCGCCGAAGAGCTTCGCGCGATCTACAACGCCGAAAACGATCTGGCCGACGAGGACGACGTCGTCGTCTACTGCCGGATCGGCGAGCGCAGCAGTCACACCTGGTTCGTGCTGCGCTACCTCCTCGGTTTCGGGCAGGTGCGAAACTACGACGGCAGCTGGACCGAGTGGGGCAACCTGGTCGGCGTGCCGATCGAGCGCTGAGAAGGGCAAGCGTCCCGTTGAGCTACCCCGAAAAGCTGCGCGAGCTCGTCGAGCTCTTCGAGTTCATGGAAGAGCGCTCGGAGCGAATCCAGGCGCTGATCGACACCGCGGATCGCTTCGTCGAGGTGCCTGCCGAGGTCGCCGAGCGCCCTTTCGATGAGGAGCGCAAGGTTCCAGCGTGCGAGTCCGAGGCTTTCGTCTGGTCCATTCCCCGAGCCGACGGAACACTCGACTTTCACTTCGCCGTCGAGAACCCCCAGGGAATCTCCGCCAAGGCCATGGCGACGATCCTGCGCGAGACCGCGAGCGGAGCGCCGCTCTCCGAGGTGGCCGAGATACCGGAGGACGTACCGATGACCCTCTTTGGCCGCGAGCTGTCCATGGGCAAGAACATGGGCCTGATGGCGATGATCGCCATGGTACGCACCGAAGCCAAGAGAGCGTCTGGATGACCTTCCAGACGGCGTTCGAGTCTTCGTCGGTGCGCCGCCTCGCCAGCGCTGCCGTTCTCGCCTCTCTGTTGGCGGCCGTTCCCGCGGCGGCGCAGGAGGCTCAACGGCGTTGGGAGACGATGCGGCAGATCCGGCTCGACAAGTTCGATCTCGTGCTTCCCGAGGTCATGCGTGAGAACGGCGTCGACATGTGGATCACGATGATTCGGGAGGCCAACTACGGTTCTCTGCACGCCGACTTCGGTGAGGGCTACACGGGCGACTACGGCTTCTACATCTTCACGGATCGTGGCGGCGACCGCATCGAGCGCGCGGCTCTCGGGATCGGCGGCTACAAGATCGAGCAGAGCGGGGCCTACGATCTCTTTCGCCCCGCGACCTTCTTTACGAGCTTCGTCAAGGAGCGGCAACCGAAGACGATCGCGCTGAACTACTCACGCAATCTGGGACCTGCCGACACGTTGAGCTACTCGGGCTACCAGCAGATCCTCGAGCTCCTTCCGGAAGAGCTCCGGGACCGCGTGGTGTCCTCTGAAAAGCTCGTCTCGGACTTCAGGTCGCGGCGGGTCGCAACCGAGATCGCAGCTTTCGCCGAAGCGGGCGAGATCTCGCGCGAGCTCGCCGAGCGGGCCTTATCCAACGAAGTGATCGCCCCCGGCGAAACCCGTCTCGAAGAAGTCGCCTGGTGGCTCAACGAACGCCTGTTCGAGCGGGGACTCGGCAGCTCCTTCGGCATGCCTTCGATCTACGTCACGGGCCCCAACGGCGTCGAGGCGGTCTCCAACGGGCGGATCGTGCAGCGCGGCGACGTGCTGATGATCGACTGGGGCGTCGGGCTGATGAACCTCTACACGGACATGAAGCGCATCGCCTACGTCCTGCGCGAGGGTGAGACGCGAGCTCCGGAGAGCATTCAGGAGGCCTTCGACCGTGCGGTCGAAGCGCGCGGGGTCATCAAGAGGGCGATTCGCGCCGGGATCCCGGCGGCTCAGGCGGAGGAAGAGGTCTATGCCGCGCTCGAGCAGGCCGGCTTCCGCAAGATCGGCTTCAACCAGCCAACGGACGACGAGTCGACGACCGATGTCGTCATCGGCTGTCACTCCGTCGGCAACACCGGGCACGGTATCGGTCCGTCGATCGCCTTCTTCAACCCCGTCCGGCTCGAGTACGAGCTGCGACCGACCAATCTGCTGTCGATCGAGCTCTTCGCCTACACCGCGATTCCCGAGTGGGGTGGCAAGAAGCTCCGCGTACCGCTGGAAGACGACGCGGTGCTCACCGAGCGCGGCGTCGAGTGGCTCTACCCTGCCAACCGCCGCATCCTGCTCATCCGCTAGCTCCTTGAGCCAGGGCGAGGTCGGCGTTCAGAAGTCGAGGTTCCTCAGGTAGTCGAGGCTGGTCTGCAGGCTTTCCCAGAGATCGCCGTCGACGACGTCCTGCTCGACGAAGAAGTGCTTTGCTCCGGCCGCTCCACGCTGCGCCAGGAAGTGGGCAAAATCGATCTCGCCGGAGCCGACCTCGGTGAAGTCGCCAGACGCGTCCATGTCCTTCACGTGGAAGAGAGGAAAGCGCTCGGGGTACCTCGCGAAGTAGTCCGCGGCTGACGCTCCCGCCCTGACGATCCAGAAGAGATCGAGCTCGAACTGGAGCGACTCGGCGTCCGTGCGGTCGAGCAGCAGGTCGTACGGAAGCTCGCCGTCGAGCGCCACGAACTCGAAGTCGTGGTTGTGGTACGCCAGCTGCACGCCAGCAGCGGTGCACGCTTCGCCCACCTCGTTGAGCAGATCCGCGTAGGCACGATACTGATCGAGGTTCTGGCGCTCGGCGGGCTGCAGATACGCCAGAACCAGATAGCGGTGACCGATCTCGACACAGGTCTCGATCAGCTGCGCGGATCGACTCTGCAGGTCGCTCAACCCGGCGTGCGTTGCTGGTGCCGTCAGGTCGTGATCGTCGAGAACGCGACGGACCCTGGCGGGATCGAGACCGAAGTAGCCGGCGAACTCGACTTCCTGAAAGCCCATCGCACCGATGCGTGCGATCGTCCCGACCGGGTCTTCGGCCATCGCCGACCGGGCGGTGTAGAGCTGAACGCCAATGCGGCTCAGCCGCGTCGCCGCGCCTCGCCTCGCCTCCAGCGCAGCCAGTGCGAGCAAGATGGCTTCGCGCCGGGTCCATTGCATCGTCATCCTCCGCTCAGACGTCTCGGCAACCGTCCCAACGGCCGGGAACGGCGCGCCAGCGCAGCTCCTCGCGCATGCCGACCTCGGACGTGTAGTAGCCGAAGAGCGTCAACCACTTGGCGACGTCGAAGAACTCGGCGTCGCCGATGCGGCGCGGATTGCTCGAGAACCCTTTGCGTTGGGCAATGGCTTGCTCCTGGGACCATTCGGCGACCGCGGTCTGCGACGCCACGTCGCAGTCGGCGAAGCCTGCAGACTGGGTCTCGACGCAGTGCGCTTCGAAGCCATCGAGACCTGCCAGGAACGAATCTCTCGCCTTCGCGGGGAACCACTCCGCCAGAAAGCGGTCCGCGAAAGAAGCGACGCCGGCCGCCCGTGCTCCCGGCGTGTCGGTCGCTGGGAGGATGAGCTCGCTCAGCGCGTCGAAGACTCTGTACTGCCCTTCGTCGAACGCCCTGAGCTCTGTCTCTGCCGTCGCGCGCTGCGCTCCGGCCCAGGCGAGAAGCGGCTCTGGAGCGAGCTTTCCAGCTCCGAGGAGTCCTGCGAGCGCGATCAGTTCTCGGCGATTCATCGTGACGTACCGATCCGGCCCTCGAGAGGGCACCGGGATGACCAGCTTACCGAATCGCGCGAGCGCAGCGGCGCCTCACTGCTGGTCCTGACCGCCGGAGACGATGCGCAGCCTCGACTTGTCGCGATACATCTCCTCATCGGCACGACGAATGACATCGGGAAGCTTCTCGCCAGGCCGACGTACGGCATAGCCGACTGACAGAGAGATCGGCGCCTCGCGCTTGGCAGAGTCGCGGATCCTCTGCGCCACGAGTTCGACCTCGTCCTCCGACTTCACGTCGATCAGAACGAGGAACTCGTCGCCACCGAATCGAACGAGCTGATCCTCGGCACGACCGTGCCGAGAGATGAAATGCGCGACGCCCTGGAGCACGCGGTCCCCCTCCTCATGCCCGAAACGGTCGTTCACATCCTTGAAGTCATCGAGATCGATGAGCAGCATTCCCCAGAGAGAGCCGGGTCGCATCAGCGAGAAATCGAGCTCATCGAGATAGCGCCGATTGTAGGCGCCGGTGAGCGGATCGCGGATCGCTCGCTCGACGGCCTCCGCGCTGGCCCGCTCCACCTGCGCGAGCGCCTGCTCGAGGTCCTCTCGTCGGCGCTCTTCGAGCAGGGTCTGGCGGATGGACCGTTCGATGATGCGCAGACGCACGGACTGCACCGTCATCGAGACGGTCATCGCCAGGCCGAGGGCGACGAACCCATCGACCCACTCGGTCCCGTCGAGATGCCGCTGGGCCGCTGCCAGCCAGAAGACGGTCACCAGTGCGAACAGGAGCGCCAGCCAGCGCCGGCTGTAGAAGAGCGTGCCCGTGCCGGCCAGGAGCACGAAGCCGTAGAGGTAGTAGCGATCAGAGCCGTAGAGCCAGTAGTTGAGCTCGAGCGGCGCCGAGATCAGGCTCACCAAGGTGAACACCAGGAGCCAGTTGTAGCGAACGTCGGGACGCCAGCGCACGAAGGCGACGCGGAAGGCCAGAGCGAGAAGACCGGCGGCCGCGAAGGCAGCCGCGCCGACGCTCGACTCAGGCGGTTCGAGCAAGAGGGCGTGCGTCGCCGCGACGCCCAGCAAGGCAGCGCCGACATAGAGAGAGAGCGGTGACAGGTTGGCCCCGATCCTTCGCGCGATCTCCCCTCGCACCTCTTTGCGATCCAGAAGGCTCAAGACACGGCCTTCCGAAGGATCTGTAGCTCGAACATCAAAGGTGAGTCTTTCACCGGCTTCGAGGAATGTAAATTCACGCTTGAGGGCTGCTCCTAGGCAAGATTCATTGTCAAACTAGTAAAGCGTCATTTGTTTTGATACCCCTGCGGCACGCGGTAGTCTGTGCGACGGACGAACCGACGGAAAGAGACCCGAAGATGAACGAACTCTTGGCGACGCTCGATCAGTGGCATGCGATGGAGGTCTGTTTCGTGACGAGTGTCGCGCTGATCCTCATCGACTACTACTTCACCGTCGACTACCCGGCTTACTTCGCCTATCTGCTGTGCGGCACCGGCGTCTTTCTAGCTGCGCCCGCCGAGCCGGGCCTGCGGCTGGCCGCGGGCGCCGGCACCTTCGGCCTCCTGCTCGTGCTCCACAGGTTCTGGTTCAGCCGCTACCTGACCAATGCCCATGAAACCGGGACCCGCGACGCTGAGCCTCAGCAGAGCTGAGAGACAGGGAGAACAACGCTACGGCGTGTAGCCCTGAACCCTCACCGACCTGCCGGGCCCCGCGTCGACGGCGAGGCTCTGCAGCTCCGAGCTGTTGGCCTGCACGACCAGCGAATACTGGAGACGCAGCAGGCTCTCGATCTGCCGAAAGACGCGATCGAGGTCACCGGTGCCCACGGCACGGAAGAAGCGGCCGCCGGTGCGCTCGGCAAGCAGAGGAAGCTCGCCCGGATCGGCGCCGGGCTCTCGAGCCAGGAGCACCGGATAGATCATCACGCCTGCCTGACGGGCGAGAGCCGAGACTTCGATCAATCCCAGATCGCTCTCGGTGTCCGTGCCGTCGGAGATGACGATCAGCGCCCGGCGGCCAAAGGAGCCTGCGAAGCCATGGAGGCCGAAAGCGACGGCGTCGAAGAGACGCGTCGATCCCCATGATCGGAGGCCGAAGGGCGCACGGTAGAGCACCTCTCGCGGCGCGCCAAAATCGCTGAGACGGCGCACGTCATGGTTGAAGGCGAGGAGACTGGCTTCGTCCTGGTCACGGAGCAATCGTTCGAAGAAGGTGCGCGTGCGGTCCGCGGCGCGCCCGACCGATCTCGACATGCTGCTCGACGTGTCGATCATGACGGCCACCGCCAGCGGCAGAGCGTCGACCTTGGTAAAGCGCTCGACTGCAACTCGACGACCGTCGACGGAGACCGAGAGATCGGCAAGCGTGAGGTCCGCCAGAGGCCGCCCCTCTCGATCCGTCACGGACACGAAGAGCTCCGCCAGCGAGACGTCGATCGCCTCGGGAGATCCACTGATGAACACCAGGTCTTCGACCGCTTCCCCGCTGGCGAGCCTTGCCTCCGCCCGAAGGTAGACGAGTCCCGGACCGGGTTGAGGACGCGAGCAAGCGAGGCGAGAGAGGTCGATCTCCTCGGCGCTCAACGAGCTCACGCGCGTGCGGTTGTGAAAGCAACTGAAAGTGCCCAGCGACGCCCCCTTGGGAAGCGCGACGCGCACGGGCGAGCGCCCGTCGACGTCCTCGTTGACGATCGACACCGCAAAGGAGACCGGACCTGGCTCGAACCGGCGCCGATCGCTGGCCAGGCGCTGGCCGTGCACGTCGAGCGCACGGGCCTCGACCACGTGCGCAGCGTCGAGGTCGAGACGCACGGAAAACGGCGGCTGGCGGACCAGAGCGGACCGCTCCCCGTCGACCACAAACTCGACGGCGTTCACCGCAGCCCCCGCCGTGACCGCCCTGACGTCGATCTCACGCCCCAGGAGCCGTGGCGGCGGCGGCAGGATCTCCACCGAGGGCAGACTCGTGAAGAGGACGACCTCCTCCCGCGTCAAGCTGCCGTAACTACGGCGCCTTCCCGGGGGCGGCGGCGCCTTCTCCGAAGCGTTCAGCACCTCGAAGTCTCGCTGCTCGCGAAGCAGAGCCACTCCCGCTCGATCAGCGACGCGGAGCGAGAGCGTGTAGTTCCCTGGAAACAGTCGCCGATGAAAGTCGAGTGAAACCGGCCCGCGCACGGGCAGCGTGCCAGCGAGCCGGTGCACGATTCGAAACGAATCCACCGTACGGCGCCCGCGGCGGATGTCGCCAAGGATCGTGAACTCGTCCAAGACCTGACCTGGCGTCGGCTGATGAACGTCTTCGAGGCCGACCTTCACCAGGCCACGGACGATCGTGCTGCGGCTGTACCGACCGACCGACTCGAGACTGAGGACCGCGTCACGAGGAGCGCGAGCGCTCCTCGCAGCGTCCGCAAACTCGGAGAGCCAGTCCAGCTGGGACGGCGCCCATCGATAGACCTCGTAGAGATCCTGCCAACCCACGGGCTGCTCGAGAGCGCGGCGCAGCGAAGAGAGAACGGCGCTGCCGAGACAGCGTTCTCGGGCAAGATGATCGACCAGCACGGCGCTGTCGAGAGAGCCGTTGGATGAAAAGCGATCACCGAAGAGGAGCTCGCGTCCGTCTCCCGATGTCCACAGTGTGGCCGTGCGAGGATCGAAAGCCGATCGACGCACGAACACGGCGACCGGCTCCTCGCCCCCGACCGTTTCGGGAAAGAGGCGCCAGACCTCGAGGGGCCGGAGGAGGTCGCAACCTTCATAGGTACGGATCGAGACCGGCGCTCCGGCGAGAATCGCCACCTGCGTGCGCTCGACGGACCGGCTTCTGAGTTCACGAGCGGTGCGCAGGTTCGCGACGAAGCGCTGAGTCTGTCCGGGAGACCGAGCGGCCCAGAAACGCGAGATGAAGAGCTCCTGCTCGGCGGTGTTCTCGAGGGCGACGAAGGCCTCGCGCTCCCGATCGGTGGCGATCGGGGTCACGTCGCGAAGCCAGTTGTCGGCGAAGCGATCGAGTTGAGGCCCGGCCACTTCCGCTCCGGAACGCTCTCGCTGAGCCTCCGCCGACACATCGAGCCATGGCACGATGAGTCCCGCCAGGACGAGGCATCGGGCGAGCCTTCTCCAGCGCGAATCGACGCCGCTGGCGCCGGGGCAGCGGCGCGCGCCGCCGTGAACAGCGGTCGTGGGTCCCATGGCTGGATCAACACGCCCCGAGCGGCGGAGATTCCTGGGAGAAAAGAGGCCTTCTGTCGCTGCTGAGGGCCTGAAACAAAGCACGGTGAGGCTGCGTAGATTCAGCCAAGCACCTTCGACTCCGCTACGGCCGTCAAGAACCGGACCGAAGGTCACGGCTCCCGGGGTCGTTGCGCACCGTGCTCGGAGCGCGGGGCGGCTCGCACACACAGGAAGGACATTCTCGATGCAGGGTTTGGCCAGAGAGATCATCTTCGCGATCGGCGACAACATGGAGGAGGGGCTCGAGCCGCTCCTGACAAAGACGCTCGCGCCAAGCCTCTACCAGGTCTATCTGCACCGCGACGACTTCGACCGCCTGCGCACGATCTTCGCCCAGATCGAGTCCGAGGCGCGAGTGCACCTCGATCAAAAGCTGAGCGCGCTCGAGAATCGTCCCCGTCCGCTCGAGCGCCCGGCCCGCCTTTTGGCGAACGCTCGCGTCCTGCCGAAACGCCTGCGCACCGCCGCCGAGCCGACGGAGAGGCCGCCCGCCATGCGTTTCGAGCCGGCCGCGGGCGAGTGGCACATTCGCTTCCAGGAGGACCCGGACGACTCGCTCGAGCCCGGCGAGGTCGAGGTCGTTTCGGAGCTGGCGGTCGGAGAGCTCGTCGAGTACGGCGCCGGCAGCCCGACGGAGCGAATCAAGATTTCCACCACCCGACGCCTCGGAACCTCGACGAGCGAGCGCTCGGCCAAACCGGTCGCCGTTCCGCCGCCGCCCGACTCCGAGCTGCCCACCGCACCCGTGATGCCGACGCCGATCGCAAGCCAGGGAACCGACTCCGTCGAAGGCGACGTCGTCGCTGAGATCGAGTACGAGGAGGACGGCCAGAGCCACACCTTCGCCCTCCTCTCGAACCGCAACGAGTTCGTCATCGGTCGGGGAGCCGTCGATGTCTGGGTCGACCTCCGGCTGCAGGCACCCGCCGACGTATCGAGACGTCACGTCTTGATCCGACGCGACGACGAGAGACGCTTCTGGATCGAGGACCTGAGCCAGTTCGGCACCTGGGTCGATGGCGGTCGCATCCCGCAGTCGACTCCGACCGAGCTGCGCCACGGCGCGACGATCGACCTCGCGGCCGTCGCCAAGCTTCGCTTCCGCATTGAGCAGCCCGCTCTGCCGCCGATCCCGCTGCCACCTCCGGTCCCGGCCAACAGCTGACGCCGTGCTCTCCGCACTTTTCCTCCTCGGCCTGATGGTCGCCGTCGGTACCCTGGTGGGCGCCGCCATCCGACAGGGGCGTCATGAGCGCCGTTGACGCACCACGGTTCGAGGCGGCTTGGAGGACCGATACCGGTCGCCTGCGCACGCTCAACGAGGATGCCGTCCTCTGTTTCCCGGAGCGCGGCCTCTTCGCGGTGATCGACGGCGTCGGCGGCGAAGCCGGGGGCGACGTCGGCGCGCGCGAAGCGGCGGCCGTCCTGCTGCGGAGACTGAGCCGTCCGGACGAGTCTCCATCAGCGCACCGCATCCGCGAAGCTGTGGCCCTCGCCAACAACCGGATCTTCGACCTGGCGCAGCGGGATCCGAGCCTCGCCGGCATGTCCTGCGTGCTCACCGTGGCCCTGGTCGAGGGACGCCGCTTGACCATCGGGCACGTCGGAGACACGCGCCTGTACCGCCTGCGCAGCCTCGATTCAGCCGTTCCGGAGGCACAGAAGCTGACCCGCGACCACTCGCCCGTCGGCCAGATGGAAGAGCTCGGAGAGCTCTCCGAGGCCGAAGCGATGAGGCACCCGCGGCGCAACGAGATCTATCGGGACGTCGGTTCGACCTTCCGGCGCCCGGATGAGGAAGACTTCGTCGAGATCTTCGAGGAAGAGTTGCTGCCGGGTGACTCGCTCCTCATCTGCAGCGACGGCCTGACGGACCAGGTCCCGCTCCGCGAAATCCGACGGATCGTCGGCACGCACGGTGGTCGGCCCGACGAAGCGATCGATCTCTTGATCGAGCGCTCGAATGCGGCCGGCGGCAAGGACAACGTCTCGGTGGTGCTCGTCGAGGCGAGCTCCGATCAGCGCGCCGAACAGCCGCTGCAGGCCGCGGGAACGACGGTCACCCGAGACGAGGTGGCTCGAACCCGCGGCGCGGCCGCCGTACGCGGCGGCAGCCGGCGCAAGATCGTCGCCGCCGCGCTCGCGCTCACGGCACTGACGGTCCTGGCGTTCGCCTTCTGGCAGGGACCGGAGCGCTTGCAACAGTCCTTCGCCTCGGCATCCGCGAGCGTTCGAGCGCTTTGGCCCTTCGGAGCGAGCGGCGATCTCATCGTTGGCGAAGGCTCTCACGCTTCGATTCAGGAGGCGCTGGACGCAGCTCGCGAAGGCCAGCGGATCGTCATCGGCCCCGGCGTCTACGAGGAGCGCCTGCGGCTTCGAGCGGGCGTCGCGATCGAGGTCCTCCCTCCGCGAAGCGCCACTCTCCGCGTACCGGCGGGAGACGTCGAAGGAGCCTCGGTCGGGGTCGAAGCGGTTTCGGTCGAAGGCGCGAGCGTCCGAGGCCTGCGCATCGAGCCGGCGACGGCAGGTGCGCTCACCGTCGGCTTCCGCCTCGCGGACTCCGAGGTTCTGTTGCAGGACGTCCTGGTCGTCGGCGCCGCCGACGTCGCCCTCGACGTGCTCGGCACGGACCGTTCGGTCATCGAGCTGTCGACGCTGCGCAGCGAGCGCAGCCGCATCGTGCGCCTGGCGGGCAACGGTGCAACCCAGCTGCGGCAGAACATCTTCGAGCGGTCTGGGGAGGGCAACGGGTTGCCCGCGATGATCGAAGTCGAGGGTCTCGCGGCGCCGGTCTTCCTGGACAACAAGCTCCTCGGAAGCGGCACCGCCGCACTCGTCGGCAGCGCCGAGCGAGCGCAAGAGTTCGAACTGCGCAACGAGCTCCCCGACGAGAAGCTGACGGTCAAGGTTCGGAGTGCCGCGGTCTCCTCTGCCGAAGGAGAGCCGCCTTGAGGAGCCACCGTTGAGCCTGCGCCGCAACATCGGGCGCTATCACCTGCGCGACTTCCTCGGCCGCGGAGCGGTCGGCGACGTGCACCGGGCCTACGATCCCCAGCTCGACCGTCAGGTGGCGCTCAAGTGGATCCGCAAAGCGGGCGCAGACCCGGAGGCACTGGCCGCCGAGCGCCACGGAGCCGAGCTTCAGAAGCAGGTCGCCTCGATCGCGCCGCAGGTGGCATCGGTCTACGAGTACGGGGACGTCGACGACATCTTCTACATCTCGATGGAGCTGATCGAGGGGCGCGACCTCAGTCGCGTGCTCGAGGAGGACGCCGCCAACGGCATCCTGCCGTTCTCCCGCACCGTGGCTCTCACGTCCGAGCTCTGTGATCTCATCGAGACCTTCCATCACTTCTCGACGCAGGTCGGCGGCCGCCGCATCTCCGGCATCGTGCATGGAGACATCAAGCCAGACAACGTTCGGATTCAATCGGACGGCCGACTGCGCATGCTCGACTTCGGTATCGCCAAGCACCTTGGCCAATCGAAGGAGGCAACGCGCAACCTCTTCGGATCACTCCCCTACGCCCCTCCGGAGCGCCTGCGCACGGGAATGGTCGACGCCGGTTCCGATCTCTGGGCGGTCGGAATCCTCCTCTACCGCCTGGCCAGCGGCCAGCGACCCTACACTCCGACGGACCACGCGGCGCTCGAGCAGGCGATCCGCACCGAGCCGCCGGAGTCTCTACCCGAGGAGATCCCCGCGCCTCTGCGCAGGGTCGTCGAGAAGGCGACCGCCTTCGATCCCGCGGCGCGCTACGAGAGCGCAGCAGATCTGCGCGCAGCGCTCGAGGAGGCAGCCTCCGAGGTGTCCGACGACTACGGACTCGCCCTCACGCGCCCGTCGGCCGAAGACGGTCCAACGGACGAGTCGACGCGGCGCACGATCGACGAATCGACACGGCGGACGGTGACCCCCTCGGCGGGAGCCACGGCCCCTTCCGCAGGGGCCAGCGGTCCGACCCGGCGAACCGAAGCCGCAGCGGCAACTCCCCCACCGCTCCCGGTGCACGCTGCATCGCCGCCGGTACCACCGCCCCTGCCGGCCAGTACACCGACGACGCGGACCCAGCCCGCACGACGGGCGCCCCGTCGGAAACGCTGGCTCCTCATCGCCGCGTCGGTCTTTCTCTTCAGTCAGGTCCAGGCGCAGATGGCAGCCTCGGCGATCGTCGACAACCTCGGCAGCTCGGCCGAGCCGAACGTGCAACGCGAGTGGCGGCGCTTCCAGAGCGTGGCGTGGCTTCGCCCCTTCGACCTGGGTTTGTGGAAGGCCAAGCGCTCCTTGCGATCGGCACTCCTGACCGACGCTGAGCGAACGATTGCCGGCTTTCGGACCGACATACCCTCGCTCGAGGTCGACGACTGGAAGGACGCCAGAGACTCGATCGAGGCGGCGCTCGACATTCGCTCCGGCGAAGCTGACGAGCTGGCTCGGCTCCTCTACGTGCAGGCTCACATCGATCGTCTCGAGGGCCGGAGACTCCGGCGCAAGGGCGACCGAGAGCAGGCGCGTGAATCCGTCGTCCGCGCCACCTTCGGCTTCGAGCGCGCGGCGGAGCTGGACGAAGAGTGGGCGGATCCATACCTCGGGCTGGCGCGCATTCACGCGTACGAGGACTTCGACCTCGAGCGACTCATCGCCAACCTCCGCGGAGCGCTCTCCCGCGGTTACTCCTGGGGCAAGCGCGAACGGGCCCAGCTCGCCGACGCGCACCACACGAGGGCGAACCAGCTGGTGATGCACGCCGGCGACATCGAGCGCGCCGCAGGCGAAGGCCCGCTCCTGCGCGAGGCGCGAACGCATCTCGAGAGAGCCATCGCCGGCTACGAGCAGATTCTCGACTTCGGTAACGCACGCACCAACCGCGACACGGCGCGCAAGCGCCTCGCACAGGTCCGGGAGAAGCTTCGTCAGACCGGGCGCCGCCAGGGGATCGAATGGTCGTAACACGCCGCAAGGTCTCCGAGACCGTCACCCCGCGTACCGAGGCACCCAAGGGTCGGGAGCAGGAGCGCAGGCTTCTCGCCCTCGTCCTCGGCGTGCTGTCCCTAGGGCTGCTCCAGCTCAGCTGGGGCCTGTCGCAGCGCTGGCAGGGGCTCGACGACCGTCTTGCGTCGGGCCAGACCGTGCATCTGAACCGAGTCGAGGCGGCAGACGAGTTGGCGCCACTGGCCGCCCGACTGGACGGTATCTCGGCGACGGAGCTTCTGGCGGCCGCGAGCGTCGAGTTGCCCAACGTCGGCGCACTCGCCAAGGTCGACTTCGGCGAAGGCGACGCGGCGCGGCGACTCAGCGCCAGCGAACTGCGCAGCATCAAGCCGTCCGCCATCGTTCGCAGCCCCTCGGAGCTGCTGCGCAGCCTCTGGTTCTGGGCTCTTCTGGTCTTTGCCGCGCCCGTCGTGCTGCACGTCACCTGGACCGGCACGCGCTTTCGCGGAGATCCGCTGATTCTCCCGACGTTGACGCTGCTCGTCGGTCTCGGCTTCCTGCTCATGGCCAGCATTCGCGATCCGCTACGCGATCTGGTCCTCTTCGAGCCCTTCGCCCAGGGCATCCTGGTCGGGTCGGCGCTGGCGCTGGCGGCGAGCTTCGTCGATTTCGACCGACCGATCTTCCGTCGAGTCACCGGATGGGCTCTGGTCGCCGCCGTGTCGCTCGCCGTTCTACTCGTCACCTTCGGTACCGGCCCGGGGACCAGCGACGCCAAGATCAACCTGCTCGGCTTCCAGCCGGTCGAGCTGATCAAGCTCCTGCTCGTCGTCTTCTTCGCCGGCTACTTTGCCGAGCGTTGGGAGTTTCTGCGCGAGCTGCAGGAGAACCCGGAGACGCTGCGCGGCCTGCCAGAGAAGGCACGCTTCACTCTGCCTCCGCTCCGTTACGCACTGCCGCCGCTCATCGCCGTCGCGCTCATGCTGGCGTTCTTCTTCCTGCAGCGCGATCTGGGTCCGGCGCTGATCCTCTCGCTCCTCTTTCTCTCGCTCTACGCCGCAGCACGCGGCCGCTCTTTCTCCGTCATCGCCGGCCTCGTGCTGCTCACGGCTGGCGTCTCCGTGGGCTACGCGCTCGAGGTTCCGCGCACCGTCACCGGGCGAATCCAGATGTGGCTCTCGCCCTGGGACAACACCTTCCGCGGCGGTGATCACCTGGCGCAGTCGCTCTGGGCCATGGCCCACGGCGCGCTCTCGGGCACCGGCCTTGGACGCGGCGCCACCGCCTACGTGCCTGAGGTCCACACCGATATGGTCCTCTCCGCGATCGGTGAAGAACTGGGCTTCGTCGGACTCGTCCTCGTGTTCTGCCTCTACGGTCTGCTCGTCCAGCGCGGCCTGCGCGCTGCGGAGTACGCCCGCACGTCCTTCTCCTGATTTCTGGCGATGGGCCTGACCGTTGTCACGGCACTCCAGATTCTGCTGATCTCGGGCGGCGTCACCGGCGTGCTGCCGCTCTCCGGCGTCGTCACGCCCTTCCTGAGCTACGGGCGCTCCGCACTGATCGTGCATTTCCTCACGGTCGGCACTCTCGTCGCCATCTCGTCACGACCCGCCGAAAACCCCCAGACGGCCTTTCGACCGGGCATTCGGCGCTTTGCGCTCGTCTTCGGCGTCCTGCTCGGAGGCATCCTGATCAAGGCTGCCAACGTGCAGGTTCTGCACGCCGACGAGATCACCGTCCGCGGCACCCGCAGCATCCAGGGAGACGGACGAGCGCGCTACAGCTACAACCCGCGAGTGCTCGAGGTGGCAGGAGAGATTCGGCGCGGCAGCATCGTCGACCGTAACGGCATTCCGATCGCCAGTAGCGACGCCGAGGAGATCGAGCGTCATCGGAGCACCTACGGCGAGCTCGGACTCGGCGCTGTCGATACGTCCGCCCGCCGTCTGTACCCGCTCGGCCCTGCCGGCTTTCACCTCCTCGGCGACGTCAACTCCAAGTCGCAGTGGGCGGCCTCGAACACCTCGTTCATCGAGCGCGATCGCACCGGCAGGCTGCAAGGGTTCGACGACCGACCGCAGGCGGGAGGCTCGAGGGACCTCAGCGAGCTGGTGCCGCTCCTGCGCTCGCCGCGCAAGCGATCCAGGATCGTCGACGAGCAGGATCGCACCGTCTACTCGACCATCGACGCGCGGCTTCAAGCGCGCCTCTCTCAGCGCTTTGCCAAGCACCTGCGCAAGCTCGGGCAGGAGCGTGGAGCGCTCGTCGTTCTCGACGCTCGCACCGGCGCTCTGCTGGCCAGCGTCAGCCTCCCGCAACCGCGGGCGGGGGGCGCAGCGACCGATGTCGAGGCGCTCGATCGCGCGCGCTACGGGCTCTATCCTCCCGGCTCGACCTTCAAGATCGTCACGGCGATCGCCGCCGAGCGGACGGGCACCGCCGATCGCGAGTTCCGCTGCAGGTCGCTCGGCGGAGGCCGCGTCGGCCAGACGATCCGCGGCTGGAGTCATCCGGTCCGCGACGATCGCACGCACCGCAATCCCCACGGTGAGATCGGGCTCGACCGCGCCATCGAGACGTCCTGCAACGCCTACTTCGCACAGCTCGCGACCTACGCCGTGGGCGCCGAGGCCCTACTCGAAACCGCTGCGCTCTTCGGCATCGACGTCGCACGGCCGAACGACCTGCAGACCCTCGGCGACTCTCTGCCGCAGGCGGCCTACGGCCAGGGCCAGGTCGTCGCCACGCCGCTCGAGATGGCGCGCATCGCTGCGACCGTCGGCAACGGGGGACGTCTGATCGAGCCGCACTGGATCCGCGACGCCTCGCAGAGCGACAGCGACCGCGTTCTCGACCCCTCGGAGGCACGTCGCCTCGGTGGTGCGATGCGCCGCGCCGCGCGCGGCGTCCTGCCGGACAGCCTGCCGATTGCTGGTAAGACCGGCACCGCGCAGGTCGAAGGCCAGCGGTCGCACAGCTGGTTCATCGGCTACACCCCCTATCGCAGTTCCGCCGCCTCGGACACGAGGCCCACCCTTGCCTTCAGCATCCTCGTCGAGAACGGCGGCTACGGCTCGCGCGCAGCAGCCCCGTTCGCAGCCATCCTCGCCGACGAGGCTTCGCGTCTAGGACTCTTCGACGAATGACCGGGAAGCACCGCAGAGGCTCGCCATGATCGACACCACAGACCTCCTGCAGAAAGCCAAGCAATGGGCGCGTCGCCTCAGCGACCTCGGTCGCCAGGTCGCGAGCCCCTGGCAGTCGGGCGACTCTCTCCTGGAGCTCCGCCGCACAGTCCTCGAGCGCGCGAGCGCAGAGCTCGTGCCGATCGGCCAGGGGCGCAAGCTCTTTCCCTTCGGCACGGTTCGTGTCGACCTCCGACCCTGCTCGAGCGAGCAGTCGGTGCGCCTGACCCCAGCACTGCAACCCGACTTCCTGGCGGAGTTGCGTCGATCGTTGATCGACGAGCTCGAGGCCGCTGGAGCGGTCAACGCCGAGGTCGCGGTGGACCTGGTGCTGCACGATCCGGACGAAGCGAGCGAGCGGCCGTTCGCCGTCTCCTTCGACCACGAGCGCATGGTCGATTCGAGCACGGCAGAAGATTCCGTCGACGCCAGCGCAGCGGCAGACACGGACGCGCAGTTCGCCCGGGGACCGCGGCCCGTCGAGGAGCTGCCGCCGAAGCCGCCGGCGCTTCACCTCGAGCTCGAGCAGGGCAGCGCCGAGCGCTCGAGCTACTCCTTCGCCGCTGAGCGGATCTACCTCGGCAGGATGCGGGATGTCTTCGACGGGCACGGACGTCTCCGGCGACGCAACCACGTCGCCTTCGACGATGAAGGCGAGCAGAACTCGACCGTCTCGCGCGAGCACGCGCAGATCCGCTTCTCCCAGGAGACCGGCGACTACCGTCTGGTCGATGATCGCAGCGCCTACGGCACCCGGATCTTTCGCGACGGTCGCCCGATCGACGTCAGCAGCCGCGATCGCCGCGGCATCCGGCTTCGGGAAGGCGACCAGATCTACCTCGGCAAGGCCGTCCTCAAAGTCTCACTGGACTCGGGAACCGAGCCGTCGCGCACGTTGGCTCATCTCGCCTAAGTGACTAGAATCACTGGGTTTGAGGCATCTGTGAGATGAGAGTGAAACAGCGAATCAAGGCCGCGACGACGACGGCGCTCGTCTCCTGCCTGCTCCTCTTGGCGGCGGCGGCGGAGGCTCAGTCGCTGCGCGGATCCAGCCGCTCCATGGATCGGCAAAATCACCAAGCGCGCGCCCACGACTACACCTTCCTCGCGACCCCGTCACAGGTCCAGCGCTTCGTGCGAAGAGGGTGGCTCGTCCGTGTCCGGCCCAACGCCGACTTCGAGATGTACCTGGTGTCCTTCCCGTACGCCCGCGCCGAGGTCAAGCTGTTCATCGAGCGGCTCTCTCAGCAGTACCGCAGCGCCTGTGGTGAAAAGCTCGTCGTAACGAGCCTCACGCGCCCAAAGTCGAACCAGCCGCCGAACGCCTCCTGGCGCAGCGTGCACCCGACCGGTATGGCCCTCGACATACGTCGACCGCGCAACCGCAGCTGCCGTCGCTGGTTGGAGCGGGTGCTGCTCTCGCTCGAGGGCGAGCGAGTGCTCGAAGCGACCTACGAGCGGCGCCCGCCGCACTACCACATCGCTCTGTTTCCGAAGCCTTACGCGCGCTACGTCGCCAGGGTCCAGAGAGGCCAGGGCGGCGACGGACGCACCTACCGCGTCGCTCGAGGCGACACGCTCTGGGAGATCGCCCGCAAACACAAGACGACGGTCAATGCTCTCAAGCGCGAGAACGATCTGAACGGCAATCAGATTCGACCAGGTCAGGTTCTGCAGGTCCCCGACTGAGGATCCGGCAGAGATCCGCCCGCCTCTTACTGCTGAGTCGAGTCTCCAGCTGTCGCTCGGTGCCCGCGTCAAGCGCCGGCGCGAACCAGACGTGCGCACTCTCGTGCATGCAGCGTCGCTAGACAGTACTTTCCGGTATCTACCGAGTAGTAGCCGTTCCAGGCGCTGACGCCGACGTCGAACCGTTGGTGCAACTGGCTGTTCCACTGGTCGATGTCCGCATCCCCCCAGGCGAAGATGTAGCCGCCCCGCAGAAGGATCTCGCCTTGCGAGAAGTCGATCTCGCGCATCCCTGGAACGCGAGCGACGAGAGCACGACGGATCCTGGAGACCATTTTCTGCCTCAGCGCCGGCGTCAGCTCTTCCTCCCACCTCGGAGGTTGGGCTCGGCGGCTTTCGCCGAGCTTTCCGTCGCGGTACCAGCTGAGGTAATAGTCCCCGTTGCCGAAGTTGACGAGGTCTCCGAAAGCGCCGAGGACCATCGTCGTCGATGGCACCCGAGTCGTATTGGCTCCGGTCAGGTGCAGCGCCATCTTGAAGCGGTGAAGCCAGCGACGCGGAGGCTCGATCCCCAGGGTGGCATCCAGAGTGAGCCGACTCTCCCAAGTAGCGTTGACAAGTCGGTCGTAGGGTCCGAACCACTGGCCACCCGCCCCCTCGAAGCGGAACCTGCGCGCCCGCTCGCCGCGGGTCACCCTGACCCCGGGATGGAAAGTGATGTGGTCGTGGCGGTCGACGAAATCTGTGATGCGCGCCGCCAGGGCGTGTGTATCTACGGAAACCTCTGGCGTCTCGATCGCCGCTTGAAAGCGAGACGCTTCGTAGTGCTGCGACAGGTCGATCCGGGCGGTCCGCTGCAGATCGCGACGGCCGACGTAGTTGCGCCCCTCGCCCAGCGCCTCTCGAAGCAGCTCATCGACCTGACGGAAGTACCGTTCCAGCTCGGCGGCGCTCAGGACCGACTCCTTGGGAACGGCGTAGTAAAAGGGCTTCGAAGGCGTCGATAGGGGATCAGTCGATTCGAAGTGCCGCGCGAAGAAGTCGTGGAAGTCCAACGAGCCCTCGATCATCTTGCGCGCCGTGAGGAGACTGGGGTCCCGCCCGTAGACGTAGCCGAGATGCAGTTTGCCTTCGTTCCAGCGGCTCGCCTTCTGCATCGGTTCCGACGCTTGATCGAAGAGGTCGACTTCACAGCCCGTCGAGGCGAGCTCCATCGCAATGGAGCATCCCTGAATGCCAGCACCCAAGACCGCTACTCGCACACCGTCCCCACGACCGATCGGTCAGAGCCCGCCAGCTCGGGCCAGGAGTGTCTTCATCCGCGCGTGCTTGGGATCGCCTTGCGAGACGAGCGCGAGACCTCGACGGAGGACGGCCCGGGCTTGCTCAGCGTGCCCCTCCCGAAGGAGAGCCCGCCCCAACCGAACGTAGGCTGAAGTACTGGACGGCTCCAGTTCCAAGGCTCGCCGCGCGGGCTCCAAAGCCCACTCCGAGCGACCGGTCTGCAGCAGCAAACCGGCGAGCATCGAGTGCGCTTTCACTGAATCCGGACGCAGCTCGATGGCACGCCGGAAGCGGGCTTCTGCAACGTCGCTCCGCCCCTCCTTCGCCGCGAGGCGGCCTTCGTACAGAAAGCACCGCGACAGGAGGCCCGCCAGAGCTTCTTCGGCGGCCTCGGGCAACTCGTAGATCTCGTCGAGATCACCAACTCCCAGAGACTCCTGCGCGAGCGCCGACAGCGACTCCTCCAGTTCCAAGGGCGCCCCGCGCCGCGCCTCCTGCTGGCGCACGCGACTCACAAGGTGGAGAAGACACCCCACGACCAGCGTGCGCCGCTCGGCCTCGTCGGGCAAGGCGGCTGCGGCAAGGTCGATCATGACTCGCGTCTTTTCGAGCCGTGCCCGTCCAACCTCCTCGGCTTCGCGTTTGCGGAGCCCGGCCGTGACCGAGCCGTCGAGGCGAGCCTTCCGGTAGAGCGGTTCGGCAACGCGACGACACTCCCCTGCCGCCAGCAGTTCGAAGAGCCAGACGACACCGGCGCCGGCGCCCTGGTGACCGTAGTCACGAAGCCGGATCTCGCCGATCGACGAAGTCGACATCAGGCCCCGGATCGGAATGGTCGTCTGAAGCTCGAGCTGCTGCAGCATCCTCTGCAGGCGCGAGCCGGTAATCGACGGGCAGACGCGAACGACATCGGGCCGATTGGTGTTGATGACGTCGGTGTAGTGGCAAACGGCTGCGGGTGCCAACCGCGCCGACTCGACGAGCCGTTCGAGATAGGTCGGATCGATCCGATCGTCGTGAAAGAGCACGCTGAAGTACGGGGTAGCCACCTGATCCAGCAAGAAGTTGACGTTGGCCACCCACCCCAGGCGCTCGCTCTGCTCGATCACCTCGACTCGAGGATCCGCCTCGTAGCGCCGACATACGTCTGCGCTCGCGTCGCTCGAGAGATCGATCGAGAGCACGACCCGGAGGGGCTCGTGGCTCTGCCCCAGGGCGGCCTCGATCGTCTCAGCGACAAAACTCTCTGCCTGCCAGACCGGGATGCAGAGGGTGACCGCCCGGTCCGGACTCAACCAGCGGCCCCTCGGCCGGCAGACCTCTCCGAGAGAGCGCCAAATCGAGCTCCGCCCTACCGCCGGGCTTCTCAACCCAGCGACTCTTCGAGCGCGTCGCAAGCCTCTTTCATCGCCCGTCGAGCTCCTTCGAGCATCGGCGTCAGCTGAAAGAAGATGTGCACCTGGCCGTCGTAGCGACTGACCTCGACCGGTACTCCGTCCGCGTTGAGAGCGGCGCCGTACGCCTCACCCTCGTCGCGCAGCGGATCGAACTCTGCCGTGATGACCAGTGCGGGGGGAAGCCCCTCATGAGAGTCTGCCAGGAGCGGGGAAGCGCGCGGATCCTCGAGATCGGCTTCGGGCGGCATGTAGTGACCGCGAAAGAAGGCCATGTGCTCCTTCGTGAGCACATAGCCCTCCCCGTTCTCATCGACGGAAGCGTGAGCGAACCTCATGTCGACCGCCGGATAGACGAGGAGTTGAAAGGCGATCTTCGGGCCCCCACGGTCCCGGGCCAGGAGGCACAGAACGGCAGCGAGATTGCCGCCCGCACTGTCGCCACCGACCGCGAGGCGGCGAGCGTCACCGCCGAACTCTTCGGCGTGTGCAGCGACCCACTCGAGGGCAGCGTACGAGTCGTCGACAGCCGCGGGAAAGGGAGCCTCGGGCGCCAGGCGGTAGTCGACCGAGACGACGACGCAGCCGCTGCCTTCAGCAAGCTCCCGGCAGGCGCGGTCGTGGGTGTCGAGGTCGCCGATCACCCAACCACCACCGTGGTAGTAGACGAGGAGGGGCAGGCCGTCTTCCGCCGTCGGCCGGTAGATGCGCAGAGCAATCTCCCCGGCGGGGCCGGCGATCGTCCGATCCGCCACCGAGTTCATCTCCGGTCCGGGCCCGATCGCCTCGGCGGTCGCACGGTAGCCCTCTCTCGCCATCTCCGGGGTCTGCTCGGAGATGGGCGGAGCCTCGATCTGTGCCTGAGCGTCGAGAAACGCTTGCACCTCAGGATGTAACGGCATCTTCTTTCTCCTGCTGCATAGTTCGAGACGGTGCGGAATCGGCGGCCGCAACACTAACAGCGCAAGGCGGCCTCAGCGTCGCCAGCCGCCGCCCACGAAGACGAGTCGGACGCCACCCTCGGCGACGCCTTCGAGACGCAGCAGATATTCGGCTTTCGGAGTCGCTTCGAAGCGCACCGCGGACCGCACCGCGGACCATCCCGGAACCGGCGAGGCAGCTTGCTCCCACGTCGCATCGGTACCGAGCTCGAGGACGGGAATCGGATCCGCTCCTTCGGTCCGTGCCGTGCGCACGAGCTCGATTCGCGGACGTGTTCCCGCGCTCTCGGTGGGCACCAGCAACATCAGCTCCAGAGTCTCTTTCGGCACGCGACAGAGCCGCAGCTCGCCGTCCTGCTGCTGTTCGCCCAGGTCGGCAGAGATCCGGTCCGCGGCCGTGTTCGGCCCCCGGTCGGTCACGAGAGCATCGCCGCACTCCCAGCCCTGCGGAAAACGCCAGCCGTAGACCGAGTCGTAGATCGGGGCCGGCAGCAGGAACGGAGGCACCAGAAAGAGAGCGAGACCGATGACTCCCATGAGAAACCCCGGGTAGACGATCCATGGCAGTCGCTGTGGGGAGCTCGACACGGGTCAGAGCCTAACCCGAGCCCGCATTGTTATCGTCATCCCGTGATCGCCCGCACCGCATGGATGCTGACGCTCGGAACGGCCGCCACCGGCGCCCTCGGCTCGGAGCCCGAATGGGACGACATCCGACCGATCGTAGAGCGTCGCTGTGCCTCCTGCCATTTCTCCGGAGGACCGGCTGGGTTCGCTCTGCTCGAGCCTCGGCACTTTCGTCCGCGACGTCGCCAGGTCGAGAATGCTCTGCGGTCCGGCGAGATGCCGCCCTGGCTTCCGCGGGGCAGCTCTCCTGATTTCGTCGGCGACCGGCGCCTGGAGCCCGGTGAGCTCGACGCCCTGATCGACTGGCTCGAAGCCGGCACCCCGGGCATCGAATCAGAGGAGAGTACGCCTGCCAAAGCGCCGGAGAGCTCTTGGCAGTTGGGGCCTCCGGACCTGGTGATCCGCACGGAGACCGTTGTCGTGCCCGCCGCCGGAAATGACGTCTTCCGCAACCTTGTAAGTCCGGTGACAGGTCTCGAAGCCCCCACCTGGGTGAGGGCGATCGAGATCCGGCCGAGCTCGCCGGAGGTCGTTCATCACGTCGTGCTCACGGTCGACGAGACACCGTCCTCGCGTCGACTCGACGCCGCGGACCCCCAACCGGGGTTCTCCGGCATGGAGACGGCTTCGAACGCTCGCTCTCCCGGCGGCTCGTTCGTTGGCTGGACTCCCGGCAAGTCGGCAGATCCGGGTCGAGCCGAGGTTGCGTGGCGGTTGGCACCGCACGCCGACTTCGTCGCGCTCCTCCACCTGCTGCCGAGCGGAACGGAGCGCTCCGTGGGCCTCGAGATCGGAGTGCACTTCGCAGAGGAACCGCCAACGAAACAGCCGGTCGCACTGCGACTCGGCTCGATGAGCCTCGAGATTCGAGAGGGCGTGGAAGAGGCCGTCGTTCGAGACCGCTTCGAGCTGCCGGTGACGGCTCGGTTGACCAGCGTCTACCCTCACGCGCACTACCTGGCCCGGCGGCTCGAGGCCTGGGCGTTGCTGCCCACCGGCGAGCGCATGGCGCTGCTCGAGATTCCCGCCTGGGACTTCCACTGGCAGGACCAGTACCGGCTGGCAGCCCCGGTGACGCTGCCCGCCGGCACGACCCTCGAGATGCGCTACAGCTACTCCGCCGCAACGCCTCCGCGCACTGTCCGCTTTGGACCGTCCTCCTTCGACGAGATGGCCGATCTCTGGCTCGAGCTCTTCGCCGTCGGGCCGGACGACCGGAGGGCGCTCGAGACTGCGGCTCGCGAACATCAACTGAGCAACGCCGAGACGGGCTTGCGACAGGAAGTTGCCCGCTTCGCCGAGTCTGCCGAAACGGCGCAGCAGCTCACCGAGGCCTACTTTCGTCTGGCCGGGAACCTGCTGCAGCAGCGGAAGAGCTCCGAAGCGACTGAGGCGCTCGAGGCAGCGCTCGATCTCGACGCGCAGCACGTCGGGGCTTTGACCAACCTCGGCAACCTTCGCCTCGCCGAGGGAGACCTGGACGGCGCGCTTTCAGCCCTCGAGCGCGCCGCGGCGCTGGAACCGGAGTCGGGCGACGCTCTCTTCAACGTGGCGAATGCGCACCTTGCGTCCGGCGACGCCGAAAGGGCGCTGCACGGTTTCGACGCGGTTCTCCAACGGACGCCCGAGCGCGACGGCGCCTGGCTCAACCGAGGCATCGCGCTGCATCGCAGCGGTCGCCTCGAGGCGGCGATCGACAGCTTTCGACGAGCTGCCTCGATCGAGCCAGGGAACGTCGCTGCCTGGATCAATCTCGCGTGGACGCTCTTGGCCGTCGAAGAGACGCTCGAAGCGAGACAGGCCTTCGAGAGGGCCCGCAAGCTGCTGCCCGACGACGGGCGCCTCGACGCTTTGGCGGAAGCGGTCGCCCGAGCAGAGCGCTGAACCTCAAGGGCTCCTCCCCTCTGCGAGGGCCGTCGCAGCCCGGAGGTTCTCTGCCGCTTCGCGGTGCTGCGGATCGAGCGCTAGAGCACGCTCGAAGAACGGAACGGCCTCCGCGAAGCGACCTCTCTGGGCGAGGCTCACGCCGAGAGCGTTCTGGGAGATCGCGTCGCCGTCGTCGAGAGCGACGGCACGACGCAGCGCCTCCTCGGCCTCCTCGAGCTTTCCCTGCCGGACACGGCTGCTTCCCAGCAGGCTCCACGCCCGCGCGTCCTTGGCGCGGTCCTCGACGAGTCCCTGCAACAGAGCCTCTGCGTCGTCGTACCTCGAGTCCTCGAAGAGAGCGCGCGCCAGATCGAAGGCAGCGAAACGATCCGACGGCCGCAGCCGCACCGCCTCGGCCAGCCGTTCGAGCCCTTCCTGCGCACGCCCGGTGGAGCGCTGCAGCAAGCCGAGATTGCGGAGCGTCTCGACGCTGTCGGGCTCGAGCGCGAGAGCGGCCTCGAACGAGGCCACGGCGCTCTCCCTCTGCCCGGCCCGCTGCTGCAACAGACCGAGGTTGTAGTGCGCCCAGAAGCTCGGCCGCGTCGCTGCGGCGTGCCCGTACAAGGAGAAGTCGTCCTTCCAGACGGCGATCTGAGCACGCGTGAGGCCGCCCAGCAGGATCAGCAGGGCGCAGGCGAGAGCTCCCGTCACCGTGCGGGCTGCGCCGCTCGGCCGCCACCAGAACGTCGCCGCGACGACGAGACCGACCATCGGCAGGTAGGCGTAACGGTCCGCCCACCCCTGCAGGCCGACCTGGACGAGGCCGATGACCGGCACCAGGAGCCCGAGGTACCAGAGCCACCCGAAGAGCAGCCACGGCGCTCTCCCGCGCAGCATCAGAGCCCCAACCGTCAGAGCGAGCAGGAGTGCGGCGAGGCTCACGGCGAATGCCGGCGCAACGGGTGCGAAGGGATAGAAGATCGCAAGGTCCTCGGGCCAGGCGATCGCCAGCGGATAGCGGAAGTAGGAAGCGACGGCGTTGCTCAGGCGCTCGCCCAGGCCAAACGTCTCGACGCTCTGCATGACCTCGCGCTGCGCCAGGAGGGTCGCGACGATCGACCCAGCGGTCAGCGCGAAGAATGGCACCTTGTCGAGCAGGATCTCCCGCAGCGACGGCTCCGTGCCCGGAAGGTCCGAAACCTCGTCGTCGAGTGGCCCGGGCCAGACTCGCCAGCGGGCGAGGGGCCAGAGATCGACGAGCAGCAGAACGAACGGCAGCGTCACGATCATCGGTTTGCTCATCAGGCCACCGGCACCGAGCACGAGCGCCGCCGCGTAGAGGCCCCGTGCGCTCCTGCCCTCCGACAGGCGATGCGCCCGGAGCGACCACACCGTGAGCGTCGCAAAGAAGAAGGCGGCGCTGAGAGTGCTCTTTCTCTCCGCCAGCCAGGCAACCGACTCGACGTTCAGGGGGTGCACGACGAAGAAGCCCGCGACGAAGAAGGCATGGCCCCAGCGACCCGTGGCGATTCCCCACCATGCGAAGAGGAACGCTGCGGCGACGCCGTGCCAGAGAGCCGACACGAGATGGTGACGGCCGTAGCCGGTGCCGAAGAGCTCGACGTCGATCATGTGGGTGATCCACGTCAGCGGGTGCCAGTTGTTGCTGTGACTCTCGGTGAACGCCCAGACGAAGCCACTCGCGCCCAGGCCGCCGAGCACCCTCGGGTTCTCGGTGACGTAGGCCGGGTCGTCGAAGCTCACGGGACCGTGGGCGCCGGTCGGCCAGTAGAGGGCGAGCGACAGCGCAACGATCAGAGCGCAGAGTCCCCAGAAGCTCGAGCTTCCCGCGGTGACTCGCTCCGGCGCCGCTGCAGCCTCGAGAGATCTCTTCTGCGGCCCGCTCTCGACCGCGCGCTTCGGCGCGGCGGACTTCGACCGCCTCTTCTTGCGTTGCCGGCTCATGGCGGCGTCAATCTAGCAAGAGTGGACACGAAAAAAGGGAGGCCCGAAGGCCTCCCTCGAATTCCGCCAAAGGCGTTCGGCTCAGAAGCGAACCGAGGCCAGCACGCGGTAGCGACGCGGCTGCTGGAAGCTGCGCCGCGAGCGCAGCGGGAAGCCGGTGCGCGAGCTCGTCGCGACCTGCTCCTGCTCGTTCGTCAGGTTGGTGATCTCGAAGCGTAGACGACCGTCGACGTTGCCGCTGATCGGAAACGTCCAAGCCGCGCTGGCATTCGCCCAGAAGAAGTCCGGGTTGTCGAAGCTGCCGCGGTCCACCAGGAAGGTGTTGATCGCCGTATTCCGAGCGTTGTTGAGCAACGAAACGTTGGGGTTCGTCGCACCGATGGTCTGCTGCCACGGCGAGCCGGACTGGAAGGTGAACTGGCCA
Organism: Acidobacteriota bacterium; assembly: GCA_039026915.1. Lineage (GTDB taxonomy): Bacteria > Acidobacteriota > Thermoanaerobaculia > Multivoradales > Multivoraceae > JBCCLJ01. Next base: position 3,037 of record JBCCLJ010000064.1, on the reverse strand, counting down.
CCGACGTTCAGGCTGTGCTTGCCGAAGTTGAAGACCTTGTAACCGAACGACTTGAAGATGACCGGCCGGTTGATCGGCAGCTCACCCGAGCGGTTGATCGTCGACAGAGGCTGGCCCACGAAGGCCCGCAGGTCGTCGACACAGTTCGCCGCCAGGCCGTTGGCACCGCAGAAGGTGGTCACCGTGCCGTCGTCGAGGGTCACCGGGTCGTTTTCCCAGATCTCGATCAACTGGTCGGTGAGCACGGCGTCCATGTTGCGGCCGTAGTCGTCGTCCAGGTTGTTGAAGGCACCGAGGTCGTTGCCACCGTTGCCGCCACCGTAGGTGCGACCCTCGACCTTCGAGAAAGTGACGTTGTTGAACCAGGCCCAACCGTTGCGGAAGCGACGGTTCAGCTGGATCTGCAGGCCCTGGTAGTTGCGATCGTCGTCCTCGAACCCGTTGAGGATCGCCTCAGCCATCTCGGCGGACGGCGCCCTACCGTTGAACGTGAAGTTGCAGTTCGCATCCGAGAAGACACCATCGACCGTGCACGAAGCAAGGTCGTTCGTTACCAGGAAGTTCTCGGTGAAGTTCGTCGCCCGCAGCAGATCGGCATAGTCGTCGTAGTTGGCGACCATGAGATAGAGATCACCCGTCTGGTCTCTCTGGATCGTGCTACCGATGAGGTTGTCGACCTCCCAGTAGATGCCCTTCACGTCGAGAGCCCAGTTGTCGGAGAACTGCCACTCGTAGCCGAGCACGATCTCGTCGCGGTGGTACGGATCGATGTCGGAGTTGTAGATGCCTTGATCGACGAGCTCCCACATGCGGCCCGGCCGCACGGATCCGAGGCTGAAGCAGTACGGTCCGTAGGGGGTGTCCGTCGACTGTCCGACGAGCGAGCACGCCAGATCTGCGGGCAGGCCGTGAAAGGCCGGCGTCAGGCTGTTGATGTGCATGCGGAGGTCGAAGGTGTTCGACGCGCCCGTCCAGTCCTCCTGCAGGTTGGCATTGACGAGGAACTGCGGCGTCTGCACGAAGAAGCGACCCGTGTTGAAGGTGATCAACTGACGGCCATCGCCCTTGACGTCGTAGACGGCGTTGAAGCGCGGCGACAGCGTGAACTGGTCGATGACGTCACGGTCGCGATCGTTGCTCAGCGTCTGCTGCTCGCCGCGAAGGCCGACGTTGAAGGTCCAGTGATCGCCCACGGTGAACCGGTCGCGCAAGTAGACGCCGACGTTCTCACCGTCGGAATCGGCGCTGCCGAGCGGCAGCCCGTGGTTGTTGTAGTCGACGAGGAAGCAGCGGGTGTCGTCGCCGAAATTGCTCTGGTCCGAAGCAAAACCGTTACAGTCATTGCCCGAACCGAAGGGCGTACCGAGCACGAAGTCGTAGGTCGTCTGAGTGTTCGGACGCTGCACCGCCTGATCCCATTCGACCCGCTGGGCGTCGACGCCGAACTTGATCTCGTGGTTGACGCCGGCGAACTGGGTCATCGCCAGATTCAGCTGATCGCGCGGGAACTCGTTCGTGCCGAAGCCCTGCGCAAAGATCCAGCCGTTGTGCCAGCTGTTGTCGAAGTTCTGAACGAAGGCGTTGTCGTTGTTGTTGGGAGCGAAAGCGCCGAGACTCGCGTCCGGAAGGTAGCGGGGGTCCTGCGCCTTGACGTCGGGACCGAAGGGACGGCGGCGGTTCTCGGTGGAGACCTGACGCGCGAGCTTCGTCTCGAGGAAGAAGTTCTCGTTGAGCGACCAGTTCCAGGAGAGCGCCGAGACGTCACCCGACAGGTCGAAAAACGTCGCGTTGTAGCGGTCGCCCATCGCCGGCAGCAGGAAGATGCGGTCGACCGGAGCGTCGATCCAGGTAGCGGCGAGCGAGTGGCTCGCTGCCGGCTGGAAGTTCAGCTTGGCGATCGTCGCGAACAGGTCGGAGCTGTTGTTGAAGAGCTCACCGTCGAGCGTGTTGTCGAGCTGGTTGGTCGAGGTCTCACCGCGAGCGACGAACCACCAGGCCTTGTCGCGCTTGAGCGGGCCGCCGATCGACGCTTCGATGTTGACGTTGTCGCCGGCGCGCTCGCCCGGCTCGTAGACCGGCCAGTTGGTCGCGGTCTCGATCGCCTGCTCGCGCGTCTGACCCTGATCGATGAACGTCCGCACCAAACGCAGATCCTGCGCGAGAGCGGGCTGCGGATCGTAGTTCTCGTTCCACGAGTTCTTCGAGTAGACGCCGGCCAGATCACCGTGGAACTTGTTGGTGCCGGACTTGACGATGAGGTTCGTGTGGGAGCCGACGTTGCGACCGTACTCGGCCGAGCCGCCGCCCGCTTCCATGGAGACCTCGCTGAGAGCCGAGGTCGGCAGGAAGACGCGCGTTCCGCCGCCGCGCATCGAATACGTCGTGTCGACGCCGTCGACGTAGACGTTGGACTCTTGCCAGAGCGCGCCGTTGACCGTCGGGCGGGAGGAGGAGAGGTCGGCTGATTCGGCGTCGTTGGTGACACCGGGGAGAACCTGCAGGGCGCCGTAGAAGGAACGCACCGAAGCGGAGATCTCACCCGCGGTCTCGGCTTCCATGGTGGCGCCGGCCGTAACGTTGAACTTGTCGACCATCGGAGCCTCGGACGTGACGGTGATCTCCTCGGACGTGCCGAGCTGTAGCGTCAAGTCGATCTGATAGCGACCGCCTGCACTCACGGAGGCTGAGGCACCCGCCGGCGAGAAGCCTTCGAGCTCCGCCTTCAGCGAGTAGTTGCCCGGAGGAACGAGGCCGAAACGGAACGTACCGTCCGCGCCGGTCACTGAGGTTTGTGTCCCGCGATCACCGCTCAGCGTGACCACGACGCCCGGCAGAGCCGTGCCCGAACCCTCGGTCACGGTACCCGTGATGTTGCCCGTCTCTGGACCGTCAGCGAAGGCGACACCCGCGAGCACGAGAAGCAACCCGGGGAGTAAGGGGAGTAGCCGTCGAAACATACCGTTCTCTCCTAACGAATGAAGGCACGTCATTGCCGACGCACCGGGATCCCCTCGAGGAGGGGGACCGAAAAACAGAT
>JBCCLJ010000063.1:0-31292 GCA_039026915.1 Acidobacteriota bacterium | reverse complement strand
TGCGCAGGACGAAAGCCATCAGAACCAGGAGCACTCCGTCCCAATTCGACGTGTGCGGCGCGGCGATCATCACGTACCGCGGAGCGGCGGGAGCATCTCCCACCACCTTCCACCCGAGAATCCTGAGGATGAGCTTCGCCAGCGGCCTCAGAGAAGGAGTCAGGAGGGGAGTGTTCAACATGGTCCGCCGCATCGCCCGTCGATGCTCGACGCTGCCTGCGAGAAAGTCAAATACTGCTCGGCCCTGCGGGTTTGCTGCCTGAGGGACCGCTGGTGGGGCGGCCGACCGGGCTGCTAGACTCCACCGGACGAGCGGCGAGTCGTGGGTCGACGACCCCCACCGCACGCCGTCTGGGAACGGGGGCCGTGGCGAAGCGCGCCACGAGGGACGACAATTTGAGCAGTTTCGAAACGACCAACTGGGATCTCGTTTTCGAGACGCGTTCTGAAGACCGCGAGGCGCAGAACGCTCTCGAAGAGCTCTGCCGTGCTTACTGGGGCCCTCTCTACGCCTTCACCAGGCGCTCGGGCTACGACGAAGAGACCGCACGCGATCTGGTGCAGGGCTTCTTCCTGCACCTCGTTTCGCGAAAGTCGCTCGATCACGCCGACCCGGTGCGCGGCCGCTTCCGCAACTTCCTGGTCTCGTCGCTCAAGAACTACGTCGCCGATCAGCACGACCGAGAGAGCGCCAAGAAGCGCTCTCCTGGAACGCCGCTCCTCTCTCTCGACGATCGTGGGCCCGACTCGCGACAGAAGATTCCGGACCCCGTGGATCGCTCGACGCCCGAGACGATGTACGCGCGGCGCTGGGCCGAGAAGATGGTCCTGCGAGCCGTCGACCAGCTCGGTGAAGAGCAGAAAAAGCGCGGTCGGGGAGAGCTCTTCCAGTACACACGCTCCTACCTGGTCGACAACGAAGGCCCCTCCTACCGGGAGGTCGCGGAGCGCCTGGGTGTCACCGAGAACGCCGTCAAGTCGGCGGTCCGCTCGCAGCGCAAGCGGCTCGGCTCGCTCCTGCGCGATCAGGTCTCGGAGGTCCTCAAGGACGCCGACTCCGTCGACGCCGAACTCCGTCAGATCCTGAGGACTCTCCAAGAGAGCTGATCCGCCGGAGTTGCCGTTCGAGCGCTCAGATCGTCGAAAGAAACTCTCGGCAGATCTGCTCGAGTCGATCGGGGGTGTCGAAGTGCACCATGTGCCCTGCCTCGGGAATCTCGACGTGGGTCGCCGAACGGAAGAGGCCGACACGGCGAGGAATCTCCTCGGGCGCGGAGCTCGCCAGATCGGGGTCCATGCCGTACTGACGCACGAAGAACTCGGCCGCCTGCCCCGCGGTCACCACGAGCACCGGACACTCGATCCAGCCCCATCGTTCTTCGGCCGCCTGCCGGTTGGACGTGAGCCCGAGAGACTGAACTCGCTGATCCCACTTCCATCGAAGCCCCCCGTGCGGATGCGGCTCGCTGCCGAGCTCCGCGAGCCGATCGGAGACCGCGGGGTCCATGCCCGGGTGAAACCGAAGAAAGAGCGCTGAGGCGTCTTGAAGGTCCACCATCGGTCGCGAAGCGCGGCCTCCGGGATGCAGAAGACCCTCGATGCCGCCGCGGAGGCGCCACTGGCGGTCTTCGGCAGGAATGTCCTCTTCACGCATCGGTCCGCCGATGCCCTCGACGTTGACCACGCAGGAGGGGATCTCGGGGAAGACCGCCGCGTACTGCGACACGATCTGCCCCCCCAGACTGTGACCGACGAGCCGCGGGCGCTCGAGGCCCAGCTGCAGGATCACGGCGTGCAGATCGGCAATCATGTGCGGCAGCGTGTAGAGACCGGGCTTATCGGAATCGCCGTGTCCCCTCAGATCGAACGCGATGACGCGGTGTCCTTCCGCCAGTGCTCTCGCGAGAGGATCGAGGCTGAGCGCGAAGTCCTGCATGCCGTGCAGCAGGACGAGCGGCGGGCCGACCGAGCCACCGTAGTCATAGCCCTGGAGGCGAACGTCGCCGCTGTGGATATCGAAGCGGGTGGGGCCGGTGACGTCTCGATTCGGATCGTCTGACGGGCTCATCGAGCTCTCCTTGAGGCGCGCTGTTCACGCACACGCGGGTCGTTTTCGGGGAGGGGCGCTCAGTCTAGTGCAGCGCAAGTCCGCTGCTCTTCCCGACACCGGGCGAGGCGCTCCCGAAAACACGTTCGATTCCGTGTCCGATTCGTCTCCCGGCCGTCGCCATCTCCATCGACAAGAAGCTCGGACGCGGCACTTCGCGCTCCAGAGAAACCATCGCAGGGGGACAATCGAAATGAAACAGCTCACGAAAATCGACGCAGCGGCCCGAGCCCTGGCTCTGGCCCTCTTCTTCGCCGCCGCCACGGCCGGTGCCGCGGTCGCCGAGGACATCCGCACCCTGGCGATCCGCGTCGTGCCCGACACGATGTGGGACGCCGCTCCGACCGCGGTTCGGGTCGAATTTGCGAACAACTCTGACCACAAGAAGTCAGCGGACTTCACCGAGAAGATGGGCGGCTGGGTCGAGAAAGCGTTCGGCAAGCTCGACTACACGGTCAGCGAAGACGCCGACATCACCTTCGCGTTCACCGTCGATCAGTTCGATCCCGGCTCGGCGGTCGCACGCTTCGCGGTCGGCTTCGGCGTCGGCAAATCCTTCGTCTCCGGCACGGCGACCGTGCGTCAGGGCAAAAAGGTGCTCGGCTCGTACCGATATTCGGCGCGTCCCGGTGGCGCCGGCGTGAAGTTCATGTCCAAAGAGGTCGGACCGGCCCTGGTCCTGCAGATTCACAACCGCGAAGCGGACGAGAAGCTGCACGAGTACAAGAAGGGCAAGAAGAAGGAGCAGGAGACCGAAGACTGAGACTCTCTTCGAAGCTCGGGGCGGAGAGCTCGAGCGATCCAGGGCGGCGTCAGCTGCCGGTTCGACGGAACTCGAGCCGGCCGCGACGCTGCCCGTCGGTGCTGGAGGTGATCAAAGTCAGGGCACGTCCGCTGCGGGTGCAGCGAATGATCTCGGGGGCCCGCTCGAGAGCGGGTTGAACGTCGACCTTGGAGCCAGCAAAGAAGGGGCGGTGGCGAGAGCGCGTGCGCGGCCCGTCTGTCGGCTGCACGACCCAGAAGAGCAGCCCCGACCGGATCTCGAGATACTCGGCGGACGCTTTCGTCGGCGGATCGACCACCGGCTCCTCCGAAACCAGCTTCCACATCCCCGTGAGGTTGGAGGCGTTGCACGCCTGCTGGGCGGACGCCGGTAAAGCGAAGAGCGCCAGTCCGACCATCGGAACGGCGGCTCGGACGAGGGCGGCGAAGCGGGCTGAGTTCATGGCATCTCCTGTATGTCGAACGACCCCTTCAGTCTATCCGCCGATCCTCGCCGCCTCGGCGAGCGCCAGCGAAGCGGGCTCGCAACGCACCCCGTCGCTGTCGATCACGGCCTGGAGCCAGGGGATCTCGCCGGCCTCGCCGCGCAGCCGTTCGTCGACCGACAGGCGGCCTGCACCGAGCTCACGAGCCTGACGGACGAGCAGCTTCGCGTAGCCCGGCGGGCGAACGTCCGCCACCGCCTCCGCGCGCAGGAGCTCGGCGCCGCGAAGAGCAGCGAGCTGTACCGCCGGCGACCGATCGAGCGGCTGCGGCTCAGGTCCGCCGCCGGCCAGACCGCGGCCGGCGGAGAGCACGACGCCGCGGACCGATTCTGGAGCGGCAGCCGCCGTGAGCAGCGCGATGTAGGCGCCGAGCCCGAAGCCCCACAGGGTCGAGGGTCCGATCTCCTGCAGCGCCGCATCGACGTCACTCAGAAGAATCTCTGCCGAAAGCCCACCGCCAGAAGGCGCTGACGAATCGCCGTGACCGGTGAAGTCGAGCGCCCACACCTCGCCCTCCCACGGCGGCACCGCGAGTTCAGCGGCGCTGCCGTCCGCCTCGTGCAGCAGAAGAAGTCGGACCCGCTCATCCCCTTCGCGCAGTCGGTGCAGCGCCAACCGCACCGCGCCGTGGCGCACGATGCGCGAACTCATGAGAGAAACTCCAGGATCGCCTTCGCCGCGCGCTCGGGATGCTCGATGTGCACGAAGTGGCCGCTGTCTTCATAGGCCTGGAGCTGCACCGACGCGGGCAGATACGGCTTCACTTCTTCGGGCGTCGTCCCCCACCCCATCGGTTCCTGAATGCGCCCGAGAAGAACCAGCATCGGAACCTCGATCTCTGCGAGGCCGCGAAGCCCCCAGCTGGGGCGCCACGGTCCGGCACCGCCCATGCGAATCGCCGGGTCGAGGTTCCAGCGCCAACCGTCCTCGCTCTGGGTGGCGCCGACGGTCACCAGGTAGCGCAGCCACTCTTCGCTGAGACGGGGGTTCATCGCCGCGCGTCGCTCGGCCAGCTCCGCCAGTGACCCGGGCCGGCGGCGGTGGCCGGCGCTCCGGCGCCGTCCTTCGAGCCAGCGCTTCCAGAGTCGATCGCGGCCGGCGACCCGCTCCTCGAGTGTGAGCTCTTTGCCGTGCCTGCGGTCGACCCCGGGAATGCCGTCGATGTTGACGAAGTGAGTGAAGCGCTCGGGCAGCGCCGAGCAGAGAAAAGAGAAGAGTCCACCGCCCTTGGAGTGGCCGACCACCGGGATCGCTTCCCGCCCGTAGTGATCGAGGACCGCGAGTGCGTCTCGCACGTCTGCATCCCAGCTGTAGAGAGCCGCTCGACCGCTGCCGCCGTGGCCCCGATGATCCCAGCTCGCGACGCGCCACCCGGCCGAAGCGAGGCGCGGGCCAAGCACGTCGAAGGTCTGCGCGAAGTCGGCGCCCCCATGTGCCAGGAGGAGCAGCGGATCGCTCTCGCGGCCCCATTCGATGCAGCGAATCTCGACGCCACCGGCGTCGACGAAGAACTCTCGTTCCGGAGCTCGGGCGCCGGGATAGTCGGCAGCGCGGCTCTCGAAATCCGAGGCCGGCGGGGTCGTATCGGTTTCTTGACTCACGGGTCTCCCTCCGGCGTCGACATGCCGGGCGAGGCGCAGTGTAACTCCACGGCGGTGCGACGACGAGTGCCGGTAACATCACGCCACCGCCACCTCGGCCATCCGCCAATCCTCCTCGGCCCATCCGTTCCGGATCCTCCGAGCGCCAACACGCAGGGAGTCGAACCTTGCCGCCCACTCCTCCCCTACCGGCTCGCGCCGACGTCGTCATCGTCGGCGGTGGAATCGTCGGCTGCAGCGTCGCCTACCATCTGACCGCCGAGGGCATCACCGATGTCTTGCTCCTCGAGCAGCACGAGCTCACCGCGGGATCGACGTGGCACGCCGCCGGACTGGTTCCGCAGCTGCGAGCGACGCGCAACCTCACGGAGCTGGCTCGCTACTCGGGGGATCTCTACGAGCGACTCGAAGAAGAGACGGGCCAGGCAACCGGCTTCGTGCGCTGCGGCTCTCTCGGGGTCGCGCAGACGCCGGAACGGCTCGAGGAGCTGCATCGCGGCGCATCGATGGCACGGGGACTCGGTGTCGAAGTCGAAGCGGTCTCGGCGCGTGAGATCGCCGATCACTGGCCGCTCCTGCATACCGACGACCTCGAGGGCGGCGTCTACCTGCCCCGCGACGCACGCACCAACCCCGTCGACACGACGATGGCTCTGGCTCGCGGCGCCAGGCAGCGCGGAGCGCGCATCGTCGAAGAGTGCGCGGCGACCCACCTGGCCTTCGAGGGCGGCCAGCTCTGCGGCGTCGACACGGAGCACGGCCGCGTACTCAGCGAGCGTGTCGTCCTGTGCGCCGGGCTCTGGACTCCTCACCTCTTCCCCGGCCGACGGCTGCACGTGCCCCTGCACGCCGCCGAGCACTACTACCTGCTCACCGAAGGACTCGACGGACTGACACAGGACCTCCCGGTGCTGCGCGACCCGGACAGCCACGCCTACTACCGCTACGAGGTCGGCGACAAGCTGCTCGTCGGCTTCTTCGAGCCCGAGGCCAAGCCTTGGGCCAGCGACGGACCGCCCGAGGGCTTTCGCTTCGGCAAACTGCGCCCGGACTGGCAGCACCTCGAACCCCAGCTCGAAGCGATGGTGCAACGCATCCCCGAGCTCGCCGATACCGGCATCGAGCTGCTCTTCAACGGCCCCGAGTCCTTCACACCCGACGACAACGCCCTCGTCGGTGAAGTGCCGGAAACTCCCGGACTCTTCGTCGCCGCCGGCTTCAACTCCATCGGCATCCAGTCTGCGGGTGGCGTCGGCAAGGTGATCGCCGAGTGGATTCGAGACGGCGCGTCGCCCCTCGATCTCTGGGAGATCGACGTCGCCAGGGCCCAGACCTTCCAGAGCAACCGCTCCTACCTCTTCGAGCGCACGACCGAGACGCTCGGCCTGCTCTACGCCATGCACTGGCCGCATCGTCAGAAGGAGACCGCGCGCGGCGTCAGGAGATCGCCGATCTACGAGCAGACGAGACAGGCGGGCGCTCAGTTCGGCGAGTTGGCCGGCTGGGAGCGTCCCGAATGGTACGGCGAGCCGGACGAGCTGCGCTACGACTGGTCAAGACCCGGCTGGTTCGAAGCGGAAGCGGCCGAGCACCGCGCAACCCGCGAAGCGGTCGGCCTCTTCGACCAGTCCTCCTTCTCGAAGCACCTCGTCGAAGGGCCGGACAGCGAGCGCTTCCTGCAGTGGGTCTGCGCAGCGAACCTGGCCGTCGACGTCGGACGCGTCGTCTACACGCAGTGGCTCAACGAGCGCGGCGGCATCGAGGCGGACCTGACGGTGACGAGACTCGCGGGCGACGGTTTTCTCGTCGTCGGCTACGCGACGGCGGGGCGCCGCGACCGGGCCTGGCTCGAGCGTTCGCTCGCCGGCGTCCCCGGAGGGCCGCTGCGAGTGCACGTCACCGACGTCACTCCTTCCTACGGAGTGCTCGGGGTCATGGGGCCGCACTCGCGCGAGCTGCTGAGCCGCGTCTCTCCAGACGATCTCGGCTCGGAGTGCTTTCCCTTCGGCACCTCGCAGGAGATCGAGCTCGGCAGCGCGATCGTGCGAGCGAGCCGCATCACGTATGTCGGCGAGCTCGGTTGGGAGCTCTACATCACCAGCGATCTCTGCGCGCACGTCTGGGAGACGCTGGTCGCAGCCGGACAGGACTTCGGCCTGCGACCTGCCGGCTACCGCGCCCTTTCATCGCTGAGGCTCGAGAAGGGCTACCGTGAGTGGGGTCACGACATCGGGCCCGACGACACGCCCTGGCAGTCTGGACTCGGCTTCGCCGTCGACTGGCAAAAGGAGAGCTTTCAAGGTCGCGACGCGTTGCTGCGCGCGCGCGAACAGCCGCGCGACCGGCGCCTGGTCACGCTGCAGTTGCAGGAGGAGGCACCGCGCGCGCATCACGACGAGCCGGTCTACCTCGAGGACCGCTGCGTCGGCCGAGTGACGTCGGGCGCTCGGGGTCACTCGGTGGGATCGTCGCTCGCCATGGCCTGGGTCGATGTCGACGAGCTGCCGACGGTCAAAGCACTCCGGGAAGCTCCTTTCGAGGTTGAGATCGCTCTCCGTCGCTACCCCGCTCACGCGCATCTGCGTCCTCTCTGGGATCCGAAGCACGAGCGGATTCGCGCCTGATCGCGGCGTAAGATAGGGGTTCACTCCCCACTTTGGCCTGCGTCCCGCCGGGGGCGATTGCCAGGCCAGAAGCGCTTCGGAGATCGGCGCATGACCGACCCACAGCCGCGTCCTTCCTGGGCGAAGCGTCTCGCACGCGAGCCGCTCTTCGTCTTTCTCCTGCTCGGACTCGCCGTCTTCCTCGTCGAGCGCAGCGTCGCGGGGCGCTTCCCCGACAACGACGCCATCGTCGTCGACGAACTTCAGCTCGATCGGCTCCAGAAGCTCTGGCAGACCCAGACCCGACGCGCACCGACCGAGCAGGAGCTCGACGCCCTGGTTCAGGACTTCGTGCGCGAAGAGGTGCTCTACCGGGAAGCGCTGCGCCTTGGACTGGACCGCGACGACACCATCATCCGGCGACGCCTGGCCCAGAAGATGGGCTTCCTCCTCGACGACACGGCGGAGATCTCCGAGCCCTCGGACGCCGATCTGGAAGGCTACTTCGAGGCAAATCTCGATCGCTACCTGGAGCCGCGTCGCACCTCGTTTCGGCACGTCTACGTGCGCCGCGACCGCGACGGCGGCGAAGACGCCGCGCTTCGTTTCGCCCAGCAGCTCGAGGGCGACGACGACGAGTGGCGAGGCCTCGGCGATCCGTTCATGCTCCAGCGTGAGTACGCGGAGCGCTCCGACGCCGAGCTCGGTGAGCTCTTCGGGCAGGACTTCGTTCGAGCGCTGGCCGAAGCTCCGCTCGGCCGCTGGAGTGCGCCGGTGGCCTCCGCCTACGGCCACCACGCGGTACAGGTGGTCTCGCGGCGCGAGGCCCACGACCCCGGCTTCACGGCGGCACGCTCGCGGGTCCGCGACGACTACCTGATCGACGAACGGCGCGACATCACGGGCGCGGCCTACGACAAGATCCGCGCGACTTACGATGTCGTCTACGAGGCTTCGGAGGCCGGCGAAGATTGAGCACGGACCGACGCTTCGGCGACAGGCTCGCGGCTCGGGGCCTCCCGGCTCTTGTGGCTCCGGCGCTCTGGCTCTTCCTCCTCGTCTCACCCGCTCTGGGTCACGAGGTGCGGCCGGGCTACCTCGAGCTGCGCGAGGCCCCGGAGGGACGGATCGAGGTCACCTTCAAACAGCCGCTCAATGCCGGACGTCTGCTGCCGCTCGACCCACTGCTCGAGCCCGGCTGCGGTGAGGCCGAGGAGCGACGATTCGAGGACACGGGCACGGCGCTGATCGAGCGTTGGATCTGGGAGTGTGGTCCAGACGACGGTGGTTCCGTCCTTCTCGGAAGGAGAGTCTTCATCAGCGGCCTCGACCGCACCCTGACGGACGCGCTACTGACGGTCCAACTCCTCGATGGCACCGAGCTGACGACCCTGCTGCGTGCCAAGGGCGAGCCTTTCCTGGTCTCGCGCGAGGCGGAGGTGGGAGTTCGGGCCTACCTGGAGCTCGGGATCGAGCACCTGCTCTTCGGCTTCGACCACATCCTGTTCGTCGTCGCGATGGTGCTCTACGTCAGGCGGCCTTGGCAGATCGTCAAAGTGGTCACCGCCTTCACCGTGGCGCACAGCCTCACGCTCGCGCTGTCGACGCTGGGACTCGTGCAGCTGCGTCAGGGTCCAGTGGAGGTCGTCATCGCGCTGAGCATCCTCTTCCTCGCCGTCGAGTTGGCGAAGCCGGAGCCGCAGCGCTCACCGATCACGACGCGCAGGCCCTGGCTCGTGGCCTTCGCTTTCGGCCTGCTTCACGGCTTCGGCTTCGCGGGTGCCCTGGCGGAGATCGGCCTGCCGCGCGACGCTGCTGCTCTGGCGCTTCTGCTCTTCAACGTCGGCGTCGAGATCGGGCAGCTGCTCATCGTGCTGGCGCTGCTCGCAGGCGCCGCCCTCCTCTCTCGCTCTCCGGTCGAGCTTCCGCGACCGCTACTCCAGCTTCCTGCCTGGGTCCTGGGAGTCCTCTCCGCCCGGTGGTTCCTGGAGCGCTTCTTCGGGCTCTTCGGCTGAGGAGATCGAGGCTGACGCGGCGCTCGATGAGCGCTCCGCATCTCGCCGGCTGGCCCGACGCTGGCGCATCTGGTCGAGCACGACGGCAGCGACGATCACCGCACCGGTCGTCACTCGCTTGACCGGCTCGTTCGCACCGAGCTGCGCGAGCCCGCTCTGCAGAACGGCGATGATGAGAACTCCCAAAAACGAGCCGACGACGGAGCCACGCCCGCCCATGAGGCTGGTGCCGCCAATGACGACCGCGGCGATCGCCGAAAGCTCCAGACCGACGGCGGCGTTCGGATCCGCCGTCTCCAGATAGGCGGTGTGTAGCGCTCCGGCCAGTCCGGCCAACGCGCCGCACAGCGTAAAGGTCCAGACCTTGAGCCGGCGGGTATCGACGCCGACGAGCTCCAGGGCCTCTTCGTTGGTACCGAGCGCCACCAGCTGACGTCCAAAGACCGTACGCGACAGAAGCGTCTGGCAACCGAGGACGACGGCCACCGCGAGCAGGAGACTCGGCGACAGGCCCAGTCCGGGGAGTGGACGCGCGAGCGTGCCGACGCGCCCGCCCAGGTACTGTGTTTGCGACGAGGTCACGAGGTAGGCGAGGCCGCGGGCGATCTCCAGCATGCCGAGAGTGACGATGAAGGAGGGAACGCGGGCCCGCGCGGTGACCGCGCCGTTGATCACCCCGCAGAGCGATCCCGCCAGGAGTCCGAAGAGGCAGGAGACTCCGAACGGCAGCTCGAGCTGGACCATGGCGAGTCCCGTGAGCACGCTCGCCAAGGCCAGGACCGAGCCGACGGAGAGATCGATACCGCCGACGATGAGCACCAGGGTGAGGCCCGCGGACGCGACGATCAGAGGTGCGACCTGGTTGGCCATCGACGCCAGCGCCGACGGTCGCAGAAAGCCGGGCGCCAACGCGCCGAAGGCCAGCGTCAGGAGCACGAGTACGACCGCGAGGCTGAGGTTCTGGACGCGCGTCTTCAAGTGAGGAGCCCGTTTATGCCGCTCTTCCGAGAGCCGCGGCCAGGAGAGAAGCCTGACTCCAGTCGGAGGCCGGACGCAGCTCGGTCAGCCGCCCCTCGACGAGCACGCCGATCGTGTCGCAGAGAGCGAGCAGTTCGTCGGAATCCGAGGATGCGACGAGGACCGCGCCTCCCTCTCGCACTCGCTGACGCAACAGCGCGTGCACCGCCGCGCGGGCCCCCAGATCGACACCGCGGGAAGGCTCGTCGAGAAGCAGGACGCTCGCCCCGGCGAGCAGCCAGCGCGCCAGCACGACCTTCTGCTGGTTGCCACCGCTCAGCTCGCGCACGGTCTGGTCGAGGTCACGGTGCACGAGGCTCACGGTCTGTGCGGTGGAAGCACAGCGAAGCCGCGTCTTCTGGCGGTCGATCCAGCCGAGGTGAGCTAGCCATCCGGCCCGCACCGCCGGACACGAAGCGCTCAGATTGTCTTCGATCGAAAGGTCGAGAAAGAGACCCTGGCTCTGCCGCTCCTCCGGCACGAAGCCCATCCCGTGGGCGACCGAGGCAGCGACATCACCCGCGGAAAGCTCACTGCCCTTCAACAGCACCCGACCGCCTCTGCGGTCGTCGGCTCCGTAGATCGCACGGAGAAGCTGTGTTCGCCCTGAGCCGACCAGGCCTCCCAGCCCCAGAATCTGGCCGTGCGCAACTTCGAGGTCGATGTCGACAAAGCCGTTGCCGGTGAGCCTCTCCACTCGGAGTGCCGATGCGCCGCTTTCGCGACGGGAGGTCACTGGCGGACCTTCGGGGGTTTCCAGGCCCAACGCTCGTTCGAGCGTTTGCAGGCCCTCCTCCACCGCCACTCCGCGGGCCGCGACGCATCCGTCTCGAAGCACGGTCACGCGATCTGCGACGGCGTGCACGTCTTCGAGTCGGTGCGTAATGAGTAGCACGGAGACGCCTCGGCGACGCAGGCGCCGAACCTGCCGGTAGAGGCGATCGACCGCATCGGCGGGCAGCGTCGCGGTCGGCTCGTCGAGGATCAGGAGTCGGCAGTCTCGCTCGAGTGCCGCGGCGATCTCGACGAGCTGCTTCTCAGCCACGCCGAGCTGACCGGCGGTGACGCTGGGGGAGATCCCGAGACCGACCCGGTCCAGAGCCCGCTGCGACCTTTCGAGGAGCGACCGACGGTCGACCCAGCCGAAGGCGCCGCGTGGGAGCTCGTCGAGAAAGAGGTTCTCGGCCACGGTGAGCGTGTCGAAGATCGTCAGCTCCTGAAGCACGATCTCGACTCCCGCCGATCGCGCCGCTGTCCGCGTGTCGGCAACGTAGTGCTCGTCGCCTAGACGGATCTCGGCAGCATCGGCACGAACGACACCGGCGAGGACCTTCGCCAGCGTCGACTTGCCGGCACCGTTGGCGCCCAGCAATGCGTGCACCTCTCCTTCGGCGATCGAGACGCCCGCTTCGTCGAGGGCGAGGCTCGGCCCGTACGACTTGCAGACTCCCCGGGCCTCGAGCAGCGCTCTCAGTCCAACAGCCCCTCTCGCGTCACCACGTCGACCGGCGTCTTGCGGTCGGCGGGGGTCTCGCCCTGGAGGATCTCGAGAGCGGCCTCGATTCCGTAGACGGCCAGCTGATCGGCGTGCTGATCGGCCGTCGCCAGCACGCGCCCCTCCTCCACCAGATCGCGGACGGCCCGGATGTTGTCGAAGCCGACGATCGTCACACCCTCACGACCGCTCTGATTCGCTGCAGCGACCGCTCCGAGAGCCATGCTGTCGTTGGCGCAGAGGATTGCGGCGAGATCGGGATGAGCCCGCAGCATTCCAGCCGCGACGACACTCGCGGCCGCTTGCTCCCAACCGCCGCTCTGTGTGTCGACCACCTCGTGCCCCCCCGATGCCATCGCCTCCTCGAAGCCGCCGCGCCGCTCCTGAGAGTTGAAGGCAGTCGGGATTCCCTCGATGATCCCGACCTTCGAAGACGGCTCGAGCGTCGCATTCAAGACTTCACCGACGGCCCGCGCTCCCTCGCGGTTGTCCGGGCCGACGAAGGGAATGCTGACTCCAGCTTCGACCAGCGCGTCGGTGTCCAGGCGGTTGTCGATGTTGACGACCGCGATGCCCGAGCGTTGGGCGCGAGCGAGCACCGGGATCAGAGCTTTGGAGTCTGCCGGAGCGATGACGATGGCGTCGACACCTCGAGTCATCATCTGCTCGACCAGCGCCACCTGCTGCGAGAGATCGCCCTCGTTCTTGGTGCCGTTGACGACGAGCTCATAAGGCTCCTCGGCCACGGCCTGATGGCTGCGAGCGCCATCCGCCATTGTCGCGAAGAACTCGTTGGCCAAGCTCTTCATGATGAGAGCGACCTCGGGCGTTGCCGGGGCGACCGCTTCGTCGGTGTCCTGCGTCGCACAAGCTGCGAACGAAACCAAGGCTACGGCAAGGGCTAGTGCGCAGAAGGGGGCTCGTCGGCTCATGCTTCCTTTGGGGCTCATGCTGTCTCCAGTGCGCTGGGCTCTCGGGGCTCTCAGCGATCTCGGGGCTCCGCCGACGAGCGCAGGATTCGATGTACTCGGGCGACGTCGCTCACGTACCCGGCGCTCCCCGCATCGATCGCCCTCTCGATCTGGGCCGCCGACTCCTCGGCGCGTCCGTGCGCTTCGTGCCAGAGTCCCAGGTAGAGCCGCGCGTAGAACTCACCGAGAGAGCGGTAGCGTTCATCGTCGAGGCGACTCCAGGGCGCAGAGAGGAGCTGCTCCGGCGTGATGTCACCTCGGTAGAGCTGGTAAACCTCGCTCATCGAGGGGCGTCGATCCGTGCCGACCGGCAGGATTTCGCGACGCGCCGCATCGGGGCCGCGCTGCGCCGCGACGCAGAGGTAGTGCCACGCCGCGTTCTCGACGTCCGCCGGGTTGACGCCGCGATGCGACTCGAAGAGCTCCTCGCATTCAGCGAATTGCTCTTCGTAGTACTGGGAGAGTCCGCGCTGCCACAGCTCGGGAGCGACGCGCGGCTCGATCTCCGCGACCCGATCGAAATCGGCCAGCGATCCCTCGACGTCTCCACGCTTGAAGCGGACGCCGCCCCGGCTCAGCAGGATGCGCCAGTCGTTCGGCCGCGCTGCGAGGACACGGTCGAGCACGCCCTCCGCCTCCTCGAAGCGCCCCGCCGCTTCCAGGCGCCGTGCCTCCGTGACGCTGGGCGACTGGGTCGCGCTCGACGCTTCGAGCGCCGCGCTGCACAGCGCGAGGCAAAGCGGCGCCACGAGGGCAATCTTCGACTTGAACAACACGGGGCTCCTCGCGCGGCAGCGTACCACCGCCGGCTGAACCCAGTCCCGCCCGGCCCGCCGCCGAGCGCCGAACCCAGTCGTCGATCAGCGCTGGACGGCGGAAGCCTTCTCCTGCGCGTCTTCGTCTCCCTTGTCGCGCAGGTGCTCCGGGAGCCAGCGATTGACGATCTCGCGCAGCGCCTTGATCGTCACCGGTTTGGTGACGTAGTCGTCCATCCCCGCTTCGAGGCAGCGCTCTCGATCTCCGACCATCGCGTTGGCCGTCAGCGCGACGATCGGGCTCTTCTCCGAGGGTCCGCCGGAACGAATCTCCGCCGTAGCGCTGAAGCCGTCCATGATCGGCATCATGCAGTCCATGAGGATCAGGTCGTAACGTTTCTGCCGGGCGAGCTCGACCGCCTTTTCGCCGTCGAAGGCCATTTCGGGCTTGAGATCGAGGCGCTTCAGCATGGCTTGAGCGACCCGACGATTGGCCTCGTTGTCTTCAGCGAGGAGTACCTGGGGGCCGCTCGGCACCGCGACGGGGCGAGGAAAGGTCGACTCCGCTTCCTTCTTCGCGCGGTCGGAGCTGGGCAGAGCCGCCCGGGCCTCGGCCACCGAATGCTCGGTGATGAGATCGCCACCGCCGCGCTCGGTCCAGACCATTTCGACGGCGTCGCGCAGCAGGTCGCTGCGCACCGGCTTGACGAGATAGGAAGCCAAGCCGACTTCGCGGGCCATCCGTCCATCGCCGCGACGCCCTGCAGAGGTCGCGAGGATCATCTTCGTCTCCCGCAGTTCGGCGTCGGCACGAATGAGGCGCGCCAGCTCCATGCCGTCCATGCCCGGCATCATGAAGTCGAGGAGAGCGAGGTGATAGGGAGCGCCCTCACGCGCTGCCCGCTTGAGCTCGGCCAGCGCAACTTCGCCGTTCTCGGCTTCGCCGGTCGTGCCGCCCCATCGGTGGACGAGCTCGCAGAAGACCTGTCGATTCACGGGGGTGTCATCGACGATCAGGATGCGCATACCCTCGAAGTTCGAAGGCTTGGCGTCGAGCCGCGGACCCTCATCGACGTCGAGAGGCAGAGAGAGGTCGAACGAGAACGTCGAGCCGCGGCCCAGGGCACTCTCGATCGCCATCTCGCCGCCCATCTGATGGACGAGTGAACGGCTGATCGCGAGACCGAGGCCGGTGCCCCCGTACTTGCGACGCGTCGAAGCATCGGCCTGCGTGAACGAGTCGAAGAGCGATTTCTGGGCTTCGTCGCTGATGCCGATCCCGGTGTCGTGAACGAGGACGAGGACGTCGGCGGTGCTGCCGTTCTCCGAGCCCTCGATCTCGACCATGACGTGACCGGTCTCGGTGAACTTGATGGCGTTTCCGACGAGATTCATCATCACCTGACGGACCCGGCCGGGATCTCCGACCACGCGGCGCGGCGCTTTGGGCGCGCAGCGAACCACGAGCTCGATGCCCTTCTCCTCGGCCTGCGTGACGAGAAGGTCCGCCACCTCCGAAGCCGCGACGTGGAGATCGAAGGGAATCGACTCGAACTCGACCTTGCCCGCTTCGATCTTGGAGAAGTCGAGGATGTCGTTGATGATCGTCAGCAGCGCCATCGCCGAGGAGCGGATCACCCTCAGGCACTCGGCCTGTTCGTCGTCCAGCTCCGTGTCTTCGAGCAGCTCCGCCATCCCCAGAACGCCATTCATCGGCGTGCGAATCTCGTGGCTCATCGAAGCGAGAAACTCGCTCTTGGCACGGGTCGCTGCCTGCGCCTCGTCTCGAGCCTCGCGCAGAGCTTCCGCCTGCTGTTCGAGCTCGCGCTTGGCAACTTCCTGACGCCTTTCGGCGTTGCGACGGTCGGTGACGTCCCGCACGAGTAGGCCGTAGCGACGAGCGTCGCCCAGTTGCCGCCCCTTCGACAGCTCACAGGGGATCTTCTGGTCGTCGGCTCGCGGGATCTCGACCTCGCGAGTCGCGTCCGGGTCGAGGCTCCATCCGTGCGCAAGCTCTTCGAAGACGTTGCGTCCACCGAGCACCTCGGAGATCGACAGCCCCACCAACTCGGCTTCGTCGCGACCGACGAGCGCCGCGAAGGCTGGATTGACCGCTTCGACATGGTCCTTTTCGCCCACCACCAGAAAACCGTCGCGCAGGCTCGCGACGAGCCCGGCGTAGGTGGAACGACTCGCGCTCAAAGCCCGCGCGGTTCTCTCCATGCGTTCGTCGACGAGAGAGCCGATCAGGGTACCGATGCAGACCAGACCGACCGCCAGCAGGATCGAAGAAGCGAGGGCGACAGGAGGCCCCTCGGACGACTCCAATTCCGCGCCGGCGAGTGGATAGAAGCGCGCGGCCGCCATCGCGACGTAGTGCATTCCGGAGATCGAGCAACCGATCAGCGTCGCGCTCATCAGACGGCGTTCCGGTGAAGAGGAAGAGTCGGAAGCGCGGCTGACGAAGAGAGCGACGTTGGCAAGCAGGAAAGCAACGCCGATCGACAGGACGAAGAGGAGCGGCTCGTAGCTCATGGCGGCGCTCGAATGAAAGGCCTCCATGCCCAGGTAGTGCATACCGCCGATCCCCACGGCGATCCCGAGAGCCGAGAGCACGCGTCCCAGAACCGTGTCCGAGTGCGTCAACGAACGCACGAGCAGTGCTCCGGCACCAAACGCCGGAACGATCGAGAAAGCCGTCATCAGCGGGCCGTAGTAGACGGCGACCGGCAGCTGGAAGGCCAGCATGCCGGTGAAGTGCATCGCCCAGATGCCGAGCCCCAGTGAGGCCACACCGACGGCACGCCAAAGCCTCGCCATCTCCGCGCGGTCGACGTTGGCTCGCGCTCTCAAGGCGGCCGACTGTGCCGCGTAGGCAGCGAGGATGGCAAGCGCCAGCGACAGGGCCACCAGCGTGAGGTCATACGACGTGTTCAGAGGCGTTGAATCGGCCCCTTCGGGCGCTCCGAATCTCCAAAAGTGCACAGGCACCTCCCTTCGGAAGGAGACAGTAGCGACTGAACAGGCGCCGCTCTGTGAGCGCGTCTTGCGAACTCCTGTCGGACTTGGACTACGCGCTGTCAGCCGGACGGACGCGGACCGGAGCGTTGTAGTCCGGGACGCCGCCGTCGGCGTCGACGGGACCGCTCTCGATCAGCGGATTCACCTCGGGCCAGTGCCCCTGCAGGGTTCCTTGGGCGACGGGTGCGGGAAAGACCCGCCCCGCGAAGGTGCCGTGAGCACTCTCGAGAACGATGGCGTCGTCCCGCCGCAGGCCCAGAGCACGCACGTCGTCCGGCGCCATGAAGACGTGGTCGCGGTCGGCGCCGGTGAGCTGGTCCGTCTCGGCCTGAATCATCGAGTTGAACTGCTTGCCGCGGCGCGTCGCCAGCAGGAACTCGCCGTCGCCGAAGCGGCGCTCGGGAGGCTGAACGACGCAGAAATGCGCCTTGCCGTCGGCGGTCGGGAACGTCCGATCCGCGCACAGACGCTCACCGCCCCACTGGAACTGGTCGCCCTGCGCGCGCAGCTTCTCGATCCCGGCGTACGAAGGCACGACGCGTGCGATCTCTTCGCGAATCGCCTGCGCCGAGTCGAGCGCAAGCAGCTCGACCGACTCCGGACGCACGGCCGCCGCCAACTGAAGGAGCATCTCCCACTCGCTCCGTGCCTCCCCGACCTGGTGACCCGGGATGTGCGGGTTGTAGATGACGCGCCGCTCGGTCGTCGTCTCGGTGCCGCCGCCCTCCTGCTCGTAGCGCGTGCGCGACGGCAGGATGAAGACCGTATCCCGCGGCTCGACCATCATCTGCGTCGTCAGCACGAGATCCGTATGCACGCGTAGTTTCACCCTCTCGAGGCACCGCCGAACTCGCTCCGGCTCGGGCATCGTCTCGAGGAAGTTACCGCCGATGCAGTAGAGGCCATCAAGCTCACCGCGTTCGGCCGCGGCCAGAGCGTCGACGGTCGTCAGGCCGGGCCGATCGGGCACAGGGAATCCCCACTCGTCGGCAAAACGGCCGGCCGATGCGGCGTCGATGCCGACACCGCCCGGGAAGACGGTCGAGTAGGCACCCATCTCCGCTCCACCCTGCACCCCGGAATGGCCGCGAATCGGCATCATCCCGGTCCCCGGTCGGCCGACATACTCGCGCAACAGTCCGACGTTGCAGAGGGCGCGTACGGTGTCAGCGCCGTGGCCGTGCTGCGTGATGCCCATCGACCAGACGAAGACCCCGCGATCGGACTCGGCGAGCACTCGCGCAAAGTCGTTCACGCGCTCGATCGTCAGGCCCGACTGCCCGAGCAGGTCCTCCATCGACTGCTCGGCGAGCGAACGGCGATAGTCCTCGAAGCCCGAGGTCGCACTGTCGACGAAGTCCTGCCGTATCCACTCGCGCTCGATCAGCACCTTGGCGACGGCGTTCAGGAAGGCCAGGTCCCCACCGACACGCACCAGGAACGTGTCTTCGACGATCTTCGAGCCGAAGACCGCTGAAGAAGGAGTCGACGGAATCCAGTAGCGACGCATCCCGGGCTCGTCATAGGCATTGACCTGCAGCACGCGCGCGCCCTTCTTCTTGGCGGTGTCCAGATACTTGAGAGCGACCGGCTGATCGTTGGCCGGATTCGAGCCGAAGAAGACAATGAGGTCGGCGTCGTACCAGTCTGTGTACGAGCAGGTGGTCGCCGCGACCCCCAGAGTGCTCTTGAGTCCGGCGGTGCTCGGCGAGTGGCAGAGCCGCGCCGAGTTGTCGACGTTGTTGGTCCCGAGAAAGCGAGCGACCTTCTGAGCGACGTAATAGACCTCGTTGGTGATGCCGCGGCTCGTGACGTAGAAAGACGTGCGATCGGCTTCCAAGCCACGCCAAGACGCGCCGATCTCCCCCCAGGCCTCGTCCCAGGAGACCCGAGTGAAGCCAGGCTCTCCGCGGCGGCGGCGTAGAGGAACCGAGAGACGCCCCAGATCGCGCAGCTCTTTGGAGGTCAGACTCTCGACGTTCGACAAATCCTCGAGCAGCTGCGGATCGAAGGCCCCCATCGTGTTGAGCCGCAGGAGGTTGAGCCGCACCAGGCAGAGGTGGGTGCCGTCCATCGTCCAGTCGCGAAGTCCGTTGGTCCCCAGAGCGCAGCCGTCGCAGACGCCGCGATTCAACACCCGCCACGCGTAGGGCAGGTTGTCGCGGTTGCGCCACGCGACCTTGATCATCTCGAGATAGTGGTGCGGCTTGGTCTCCCCGAGTCCGAACGGGATCGGTCCGGCGAGCCGACGCCGACTGCGACTCAAGGCGTTCCCTCCGGGCCCGTGTCGAAGAGCAGCAGGCGCTCCGCCTTCCAACCCTCGACGGCGCTCGTCACCTCGCCGAACTGCAGAATCTGATCGCGGACGGCGTCGTAGGCGGGCCACTCAGGGAGTCCTGCACCGTTCGGGTCACCGGTCGTCGCAAACCGGACCCAGTAGCTCGAGATCTCCTCTGCGATCTCGGCATCTCGTTCGTCCCACTCGAACCCCACCAGGTGCTGGTTGTCGAAGACGTAGGCCAGGTCTCCCGAGTGGTACGCGCCGAGCCCCAAGCGACCTCCCTCGACCTCGAGCGGAGGCTCTTCATGAAGATAGAGCAGAAAGGCCGGCGTCGGACGGCTGAAGAGATAGACCCAGGCAGGCTGACCGTGGGCCGAGACCTGCCCCGCCCATCGCCGCGTCGCATGGTCGAAGAAGCGGTCGGAGAGGATCTTTCGATACACCTCCCCCGGCGACTTCGACTCGAGTTCTGCCGCGTAGGCGTCGAGCACCGCCGCCCCGAGCCCGCCGAAGTCACTCTTCAGCAGACCCTCCAGCTGTTCGCGGGAGAATTCCTGAACGGGAAAGAGAGCCGTTTCCTCGTCGGCCATGCTGCCGACGAGCAGCGGCACGGAATGATGCGCGCCTCGCCGGAAGGCTTCGGAAGGCTGCCTTTCGACGAGCGCCCCGTCGACGATGAGCTCCGTCGCAGGAGTCGGTGCCGCTGTCGAAGCCGCGAAGAGTTCGGCAGGGGTTGCCGCTCGCAGCGCAGCGAGGGTGCCGTCGCCCACCGACTCCGCAATCTCGACGCCGTGCCTCTCCGGCGGTCCGTCGACACGCGCAGGCAACGGCGGAAGACACGTGGCGCTCTGGCCGATGACCTTGTGAAAGAGCCCTTCCGCCGCGGCCGCGGTCATCAGCGCGCAGACGCTCATCGAGCCGGCCGACTGCCCGAAGATGGTGACGTTGGTCGGATCCCCGCCAAACGCCTCGATGTGATCCCTCACCCACTCGAGCGCAGCGACCTTGTCCCAGAGCCCGTAGTTGCCGGAGGCGTCGACACCGTGCCGTTCCGCCGACTCGGCGCTCAGTTCCGGATGAGCGAGAAAGCCCAGAGGCCCGAGGCGATAGTTGGCACTGACGAGCACGACTCCCTTGCTCGCGAGTCGGGCGCCTTCGAAGATGCGAGCGCCGTTCGAGCCGGTCGTATGGCCGCCACCATGGAACCAGACCATCACCGGCAGACGATCGCCCCCAACTGCCTTCGTCCAGACGTTGAGTCGTAGGCAGTCCTCCGAGCGCTCGATCTCTCCGCGAGAGTAGACGGTCGTCTTGGGCGTGTGGTCCTGCCAGCAGGCAGGACCCGAGTCGTCGGCAACGAGCGTCTCGGCCCAAGGCTGCGGCGGTTCCGGCCGGGCCCAACGCAGCGAACCCAACGGCGGTCGAGCGAAGGGCATTCCAAGAAAAGCCGCGACCGGCTCTTCTTCGAAGGCGCTCCACTCGCCCGTCACAGCGCCCAGCGACAACTCGACTCCGGGCGGGGCCGTCGGCACATCACAGGCGATCAGCCCGCTCACCAGTCCGGCGACCAGGAGCATCGGCACGCAGCGCCCTCTGCGAGGCAACGGTTTCTTCATCTTCATGGATCGGGTGCGCAGCGATGATAGCCGCTCGAGACGGCACTCGATCCATGAGTAAGTTCAAGAGACCTCTCGCGCAGCACCGGCTGCCAGCTTCTGTGGCACCATCGTGCGATCGATCGACGGCCTTCACGTCGGACGTTTCGACCTGAAGACGCCTTCGCTCCGCCATCTTCTCTGCGGACAGGAGCTGAAGATCCTGGAACTCAATCTGACAGGGAGTCTCCGCTGCACGTCTGGGACGAACGCCTCTCCTAGCGAGAGACACTCAGAGAGCTCGATGCGCACTGGCAGCTGGTCGTCGAGATCGCCGACGAGAGCCGCCGACGCGGCGTTCGCGAGTTGCCGTGGAAGGACGCCCTGGAAGCGCTCTACCGACGGCACCGACGGTCAACTCTGTAGAGGCTCGGGCCCCGCTGCCTCGTGGGGCTCGGCGTCGACCGGCTTCCAGGTCAACTGCGTCAGCGCCGGCACGAGCACAACCGCCAGCAGCGCCGCGGACAGTGCGCCGAGGATGGCGACAATACCCATCGCCCGTAGCCCCGGAAAGTGCGAGAGGCTCAAGCTGCCGAAGCCGAGCACCGTCGTCAGCGTGGCGACGCCGATCGCTCGCGACGTCGCTGCGATCTCGGGTGCGCGACCGCCCTCCTGCACCCGGTGCACCATGTGCACGCCGTAGTCGACCGAGATGCCGATGAGCATCGGAAAGACGAAGAGATTCAGCAGGTTGAGCTGCACGCCGAAGAGACCGAGCCAACCGAGTAACCAGAGCGTGCCGAGAACCATCGGCAGGAGAGCGACCACCGCCGGAACGATGCCGCCGAGGGACACCGTCAGGACGAGTCCGACGCAGACGAGAGCGAGCACGCCGGAGCGAATCGCATCGCTCATCACCACCTGACGAATCTCGCGGGAGACGACGACCGGTCCCGTGACACGAGTCCCCGGCAGATCGTTGAGCTTCTGGAGTCCATCCGGAACCACCGAGCGGGCAGCATCAGCAGCCACGTAGCCGAAGCCGAGCAGTGCGATCTCATTCGTTCCCTCGCGCTGCGCGACGTACCTGCCGAGTAGAGGCTCGAGGTCGCCCTGCAGCAGCTCGCCGAGACGAAGGGGGCCGTCCTGGGTCAGCGCCGCGAGAGAGTCTTCGAGCCCCTGATCGAAGCCCTCAGGGTTCAGGCCGACGTCGCGAAGAGACGCGCGGAAGCGCCCCGGTACGAGCGCCACCGCGTCCTTCCAGCGAGCAAGCTCATCGAGGACCGCTTGCTGGCGTTCGGGGCTTGGCACCAGCGACGCGACCGATTCCATGCGCACGAGCTCGCCACTGGCGACGAGTCTGCCGAGCTCTTCGTCGACCGTCTTGGCGAAGCGCAGCGCCTCGGCCTCGTTGGAGCCGTCGATGCGCACGAGGAACGGAGTGAAGCGGGTATCGAACGCCGCCATGATCTCCTGCTGCGCCAGGGAGGCCGGATTGTCCGGGGAGCGAAGCTCGACGACGCGAGCGTTGTACTCCGCTCGGGTGGCAAGGAGAGCCAACGCCACGGTCATCAAACCGACCGTCGCCAGAGCGGCCTTCGGATGACTCCTCGACCACTTGCCGAGGCGACCGAAGCCGAAGCCATGGATACGGCGCACGGCGATGCGCTTGCCGACGAGCCAGCGCTCCGACAGGACGAGCAGGGCAGGCAGCAGCAGGCAGACGGACAAGAGCAGGAGCAGGATGCCGAGCCCGGCGAGCAGCCCCAGATCCGCGAGTCCCTTGAAGCGCGACACCATGAGGCAGAACATCGCGGAGCCAGTCGTCAGCGCGGCGACGGCAGCACTGCCGACCGTGCGGCGGGAGATCGTCTCGATGGCCTTGTCGACGTCCTTGCCGGACGCGCGAGCGTCCATGTAGCGCCCGTAGAGCAGGATCACGTAGTCCACGCCGAGGCCGATGAGCATCGCGGCGAAGATCGACGTCGCCGCGTTGAGAACGCCGAAGATGAAGAGCGCTGCCAGCGCAACCAGGAGGAGGCCCAGAAGGAGCGGCAGGATCGCGAAGACGAGCGCCGCGGGGCGCCGGAAGGCGAACGAGAAGAGCAGCGCGACGGAGAGCAGGGCGATCGCCGAGCCGGAGCGCAGATCACCCTGAACCTGTTGCGAGTCGAAGGCCGCGATGGCCGGTCCGCCGGAGACCAAGAGTCGCGGTGGCGGAGCGCCCCACTCGTCTTCCCAGCCCTCGCCGATGCGCTCGCGAATGAGATCGATCTCGGCCATCAACTGCTCGCCGAAAACGATGTCTGCCGCCGGACGCACCGGCCGAGCCACCATCAGCAGCAGGCCGCCGTCGGGCGACAGCGCAACGCCCTGCGCTCCGCCGCCGGTTCCTGCCGTGCCGGGGATCTGGCCGCGCAGGCGGTCGAACATCGTGCCGACGAGATCGAGAGGATCGCGACGAAGCAGCTCGGTCTGCGCGCCCGCCAGCGGCAGGCGCAGCCTCTCGGCGAGCAGCGCCGCAGCTCTGTCCAAACCCTCCGGCGACAGCCTTTGCTCGATCTCCTCGAGGTCCTCGTCGGAGGCGAAGAGCAGGGCCCATGGCGTCAACTCGCGCGCGGATTCGAGGAGGTCGGCCATCTCGAACTGCACCCAGGTCACCATGCCCGAGGCTCTGAGCTCTTGGGCGACGCGCGAGCCGAACTCGCGAGCCTGCTCGAGCTCGACGTCGTCCGCGTCGACGGCGAGCAGGAGCAGGTCCATGGACCCGAAGTCTTCGAGTGTCTGGCGGAAGGCGCTGACGTTCTCGTTGGAGTCCGGCAGCAGCGAGAGCACGTCGAGTTCGACGCGCAAACGCGGGAGCATGAGGGCCGAGACGAGCAGGACGAGACCGAGCAACGTCAGCGCAATCCAAGGTCTCGAGCCACCCAGACGCACCAACGGCCCGACGAGGGGCGGCACTCTCAAGGTGTCGTCCCCCGAGAGGGATGCGCGCTGCACTCTTCGATCGCGCGGTCGATTGCGTTGCCCTTCATGACGGCGCCCGAAGCCTACCCCGAGCCGGAGCGCAGCGGCAGTGGGGAGAGCGCGACCGCGTGGCCGCACCGTGCGTCGGGCGCAGAGACGTTCGATCGCGTCGTCGTCGAGGCCCTGCGTGACGTCCCGGTAAAACCAGTTGTTGCTGGCGCGCAGTCGACGAAAAGCGTCGGGAATGTTGAGCAGCATCGTCAGGCGCCGGCTCTCACAGTCGAGCTCGCCGTGGCGGTGAGTGACCACCGTACGGAAACCGAGTACCCGGTGGTGAAAGCCGTAGTGGCTGTTGGGGTCGTCTTCGAAGACATCGGTGACGTAGTGATCGTAGCCGCGACGCACGGTTTCGAAGGTCGTCGCGCGCATCCGCTCCGCGGCAATGAGAAAGCTGGCTCGGCACGCCTCGACGACGGCAAAGCGCCCGATCTCGGCAGCCTGGTGGGTCAAGAACGCTTCCACGTCGATGTCGGCATCGATCAGGTCGAATCCGTAGGCCTCGTAGAGCTCCTTCGAAAGCTCGAAGACGATCCTCGTCGTTCCGACCGGCCGATCGCCGCGGAACGCGAGGAGCCAGGCAACGTGCGGAGACTCGAGGTCGACGCTCGGCAGCAGTTCCTCGGGACGATCGGTCCAGCCCTTTTCCCCCGATAGACCCGCTCCAGGACCTGCAGAGCGGCGCTTCGATCCTCTTCGGTCACCACACGGCGAGCGGAAATCTTCGATTTCTACAGGGTCACTCCTCCCAAAGGAAGCTCGGCGTCGGAGCAGAGGGGCCGCGATGGAGCGCCGGCCTCGCGACTTTTGATCCGAGGTCGTTTCGGTCACGATCGGCTGGCAGCGCTTTGCCGCTGAGCTGGCTGATGCGACGCAGGATCTGACGGTGAAAGCCACGGACGCTCTTGCGATCCTCGGACTGCGGCGGAGCGAGCAGCGCTCCGATCTCGAGGTCCATCGCATCCCAATCGCGAATCGAGCGACCGACGACCCGTGGAAAACGGAGACCGGCAGGCACGACGGGCACGCCGGAGGCCGCCGCCAGGTCATGAGCAACCGGTGGAGTCTGCACAAGCGGCCTTCAGCGAATTCGAGAGAGAGCTTCTCGGCCTCTTCACACGGAATCCGGACCCAAGCTCCACTGTTGGAAGAGCTGAGTGCCGATCGAAGACACCTCGACCGAAGACATCCAGCGAACTCGCCTCTCGAAGACCACGATGCTCAAGCGCCTGCTCCTTCTGACGTCCGGGTTCGTGCTGCTCCTCGTCGGACTCGCGGGGCTCGTGCTGCCTGGCATTCAAGGTGTGCTGACCTTGGCGATCGGCACCGCGCTCCTTTCGACCGTCATTCCGACGGTGCGCTCCTGGCTTCGGGCGCTCTTCGCCGGATGGCCCAGGGGCTGGCGACGCTACCTCCGCGTCGAGCGGCGGCTACAACAGATTCTTGGCGTCTGAGCGCGCAGACGCTCAGCCGGGGTCGCGCAGCCTCGCCATCTCGGCTTCCGCGGCAAGGTATCCGAAGGCGGCCCACTGCGAGCTCTCGAGGACCCGGTCGTACTCGTCGAAGGCGGCCGCCTCGTCTCCCTCGACGAGGTACCAGGTGCCGAGCCCGTAGCCCAGCGTCGCGACGTCCAGCGCCTCGCCTTCGTCATCCCGGAGAACTCCGGGGCTCAGCTCTCCTCGATAGAGCAACAGGAGATCGCGGTACGTACTGTTCTCGATGATGTCGAGATCAGCCGTGATCGGCTCGAGGATCCGCTCGGCTTCCTCGACCCTCTCGAGGCGCCGCAGCGTCAGATAGAGCCAGTAGCTCGTCGCCACGAGCATGTCCGGATTTCCAGAAACGGCGAGGCACTCTTCATAAGCCTCGAGGGCTCCTTCGAAGTCGCTCTGCAGATAGCGAGCGAGACCGAGGTGATACCAGATGTTCGACTGCAGAGTGCTCGTCGGCTGGTTGCGAGCGTTGGGGATGCCGTCCGGCTCGACGACGTCCTCGGTGCCGCGGACCGCCTCGGCGGCCGCGGCGAGGTCGGCCTCGGATTCGGTGAGCTGCCGCACCGAAAGGTGACGGTGTCCACGATGCCGGAGGAAGCGCGCGTCGTCCGGATGCTCGGCGATGCCTCGAGTGAACACCTCGATGGCGTCGCGGTAACGCCCGAGATAACCCGTCCTGCGGCCAACCCAGATGAGGGCGTCGGCGCTCTGCGGGTCCGCTAGAAGCATCGCCTCCGCCTCCGAGAGGTTGGACTCGAGCTGTGCCAGCGCGTCGGCGTCGAGCTCGGGGCGAAAGAGCTCCTCGCCCAGAAGCGAGATGGCTTCCGCGGGAATCTCGGCGGTTTCCGGCGCGGGTTCGGGAGCCTCGGGGCTGCAGGCGAGGAGCGAGGCAGCGAGGAGGACCAGGAGCCATCGAGCCCCGAGATCTGCTGACCGATCGGACAAGCGCTTCATCGATTCGTCCTCCTCCTGGGCTTCTTCTTCTGTCGAACGCTGCCCCTTCAGGGTACCGCTCGAGGTCGCCGCGTCCAAACCGCCCCGCTCGGCGTTCTTCGACTTGACCGCCTCGCCCTGGGAACGGAACAATCGCCTCACACGCTGACGACGCTGGGAACGTAGTTCCCGAGGGGGCGATCTATGACGGGCGTTTTTCTAGGCTTCCTATTCGGGGGCCTGCTGTACTTCTTCCTGCGCTGCATCGCAGGCGGTCTGTTCACCGTTCAGCAGAACGAGCGAGCGGTCGTCACCAGCTTCGGTCGCGCACAGCGACTCGAGGGCAAGACGACTCTCGAGCTGCCGATCTCCGAGCATCTCACCGAGGACCACAAGAGGCGCTATCGCTTCCCTCAGCTGCGAGTCATCCAGCCGGGTGGCCCGTACTTCAAATGGCCCTGGCAGAAGGTGCACAAGGTCGAGGTCGCCATCCAGACGGTCAACGCTGCCTACGATCCGGAGTTCCCCAACGTCAATCAGGGCAACTCGGTTCTCGAGGCGGTCACCAAGGACCAGCTGAACATCGGCGTCACCGGGCAGATCCGCTACCGCGTAGCTGAAGAGAACCTCTATGCCTACCTCTTCGGCGTCAAGAACCCGGTCGCGCACATCATGGGCTACTTCGTGGCGATCCTGCGCGAGCGCATCGCCACGTTCGACGCCAAGACTCTGCAGACGATTCCCGGTGCCGAAGAAAGCAGTCGGGGCGAGCGGGACGTCAGCTTCGAGGGCATTTCGCTGAACGACCTTCGCAAGAACCTGAACGAGCTGAACCGACAGATGCAGGAAGAGTGTCTGTCTTCGGCGGCCCGCTACGGCATCGTTCTGAACGCATCGCTGATCACGGGGCTCGATCCACCGCCCGAGATCGACTCCGCACTCGCCGCGATCACCACGGCACACAACGAGGTTTCGGCCGACCTCTCGGTGGCGCGCGCGATGGCCGATCAGAAGATCGAGGAATCGAAGCGGGCCGTCGAGATCGAGACGATGAAGGCCGAAGCCGAAGTGCAGCCGCTCCTGCGTCTGTCGGAGCAGCTCGGCTCACTGGCGGACCGCGGCCCGGGAGTGCTCGGCGCTTACCTCAGGAACGTCAAGCTCCAGATCTTCGAAAAGTCCACGCAGGCCTTTCTGCCGGTGAGTCCGACGACGGCGGCACCGGGTGCAGGAACTCAGCCGAAGCCGCCCCCGCCCAAGCCCGACCCCGGGCCCAATCCCAACTCCCAAGACACAGTGCAGATCCCGACGGTGCGAGGAGACTCCTGATGAGCTTCATCCTGTCCGCAATCCTCACCTTCATGGGACTCGCGATCGGCGTGCCGATCTTCTTCCTCTTCGTGCGCCTTTTCGGCCTCTACACCACGGTGCAAGAGTCCGAATCGAAGGTCTTCGTGCTCTTCGGCAAGGTTCTGGGGGAGATCTCAGAACCGGGCCTCCATTTCCCCATCACCAAGTTCGGACCGAGAGCTGTCCTGGTGCCCTTCTTCGGCAAGGTACACCGTCTCGACCTGCGCCTCGACCAGAAGTACCTGCGCTCGCAGCCGGTCAACAGTGAAGAGGGCACGCCGATGGGCATCGGCGTCTGGTACGAGATGCGCGTCGGCAATCCCGTCGCCTTTCTCTTCGAGAATACCGACCCGGCAGGTTCGCTCGAAGCGAACGTCTCGAATGCGACGGTCCGGTCGCTCTCGAACATGCCGCTCGAGCAAATGCTCGAAGACCGGCACACGATGAGTCGCACCGTCCGCGGCGAAGTCTCGCCCCTCTCGGAGAACTGGGGCTACTCGCTCGGATCGGTCTATATCCGCAAGGTGCACTTCCGCGATCGCGAGATGATCGAGCAGATCGAACAGAAGGTCATCAACCGGCTGCGTCAGGTGACGTCGGCCATCAACCAGGCCGGAGCCAACCAGGTGAGCGTCGTCACCAGCGGTGCCGAACGCGACGCGGCGGTCGAGTTCGCGAAGGCGAAGGCGGTACGACCCGAGGTCGTTGGCGACGCGCTGGCGAAGATCTCCGAACGACCGGATGTGCTCGAGGCGCTCTTCGAGGTGCTCGAAACGGAGTCTCTGACGAGTGGCGACGGCGAGCTGACGCTGCTCCCCGACAGCCAGGGAGACCTGCTGACCCAGCTGCTCGCTTCCGGTAAGTAGCCAGGAAGCAGCTCCGCGCTCTTCCAAGAGCTCCGCACTGCCGTCCGACGATCCGGACGGCAATGTAGGAAGAGTCCGACGTTGCAGCGTCCGAAGGTCCGATTCCTTGGGCGCCGCGCCGTTCGTAGCGTTCTCGACGGGCCGCCGTTTCGGCGGTCACTTTCCTTGTCGAGGGGTCGCTCGTGCGCAAAAACGTCTGGATTCGCTGCCTCGTTCTCGCTCTGTTCCTTTCCGCGGCCGGTGCCGAGGCGCAGACGCCGAACGCCGCATCATCCGCTCCCGCCACGAGCTTCCTGGGTGAGCAGTTCTGCTTTGACGTCACTCTGACGAACAGCGGACCGCCGGGTTTCGGACCGTACTTCCTGCTCTTCCTCGAACCGGAGCTCACGCTCAACAGCGCCTCGATCTTCGGCATCGGCACCTCGACTCAGACCGTGGGGGTGTTCCCTGCTTCTCCTGGCAACATGCTGGTCGATCCGATCAGCGGCACGACGGTCAGCGGCCCCGACGGACACTTGCTCTACACCGTGCAGCCGCCGATCGGCTCGGTCGTCGACGGCGGGCCGCCGCTCGACGTCGAGACCTGCATCACGATCGACCCAGGCGCCGAGCCCTTCGCTCCGCTGGCGCTCTCGATTCAGCCCGGCTACGAGTTCGGCGACACGGCGACCGGAGCCAACGGCCCGATTCTCGGCACCCGGCTCGACGACCCGGTGACGCCGACGATTGTGATTTTCGAGAAGGAAAACACGGCGCCCGAAGAAGAGCGTCCGCCGGGCTGGCCCTTCGACTACGTCTTCACCGTCGACATCGCCAACGGTGCACAGCTCGAAAACCTCCGCATCACCGACACCATCCCACCGGAGTTCCAGTTCAACGGACCGCTCCAGATCACCGGCGGCGTCGGCTGCACGGACAACTCCGCGCCGCCCCTGATTGACATCACTTGTACCTCGGCCGTCGGAACCACCGCAGACTCCGACATTCAGGTGACCTTCGAGGTCGAACCGCTCGACATCCTCGACGAGACGGCGTGCGACTCCCAGGACGTCACCAACGCGGCGGAGTTCGACTCCGACTACATCTCGCCGATGTCGGGAACGATCTCTCTTCCGAGCCCGATCCCCGCAGACACCACCGTTCAGGTCGAGCACGTATCTCTCCAGAAGAGTGCGAGTCCGACGCTCGCTCGCCCGGGAGACACTGTCACTTACACCCTGGCTCTCCAGGTCACCGACTTCGGCGACGTCTCCGCTCTCGTCGTCGACGATCTACTGCCGGACGGCACGGCTTTCGTCAGCCACGGAACGCTCGTCGTCGGCGGCACGACGATCGCCATCACACCGACGGTCGTACCCAACCCGGACGGCACGACCGACGTCTCCTACGACGTCGGCGCTGTCGCCGGCAACATCGCGGCCAGCACCGCGATCTCTCTCAGCTACACCGCCGACATCCTGCAGAGCTACACGAGCAGCGACGGCGGCGGCCCGGGCCCCGTGCGCGCGCGCGATCGGTTGACCAACACGGTGTCGGTGACCCACGACATGCTCGCCGGCGGCTCCGGCTGCGGCGACGGATCGGGCGCGGCCGTCGACATCCTGCCGCTGGTGGTCACCAAGAGCATCCTCAACCCGCTGCCCGAGTACGAGCCCGGCGACGTCGTCACGTACGTTCTGCGTCTCGACATCCCCTCAGGAGACGTGCAGGACATCATCTTCGAGGACTTCTTTCCTCTGCCCGTCATCGACTCGACCACGCTGGACACCAACCCGGTCATCGGAAGCGGCGGCGCCGGTGAGAACCAGGACATTCGCTTCGGCTCGAACCACACCCTAGGCATCGGTTATCAGCCGGCGACCTCGACGTCTTGCGCTTCAGCGATTGAGACCTTCGCTGCCACGAACTCGGCTCGTATCTGCTGGCCCGACATCTCCACCACCACCGCGCAGACGGTCGAGGTCGAGGTCGACATGACGCTCGTCGATGCTCCCTATGCCGACAACCTCATCCTGCAGAACCTGCTTCAGGTGCTGACGAACAACACGGTGCTCGACGGACTCACCGACATCCAGCCTTCGCCGATTACCATTCGCTCGCCAGAGCTGACGCTCACCAAGGGCATCTTGTTCACCGACGGCAACGGCTCCATCGCGGGGCCAACGACGCCCGTCGACGACGACCTCACCGACGCCGACGCCGCCGATCTGGTGCGCTTCGTGATTACGGTCGAGAACCTCGGCGGCGCCGAGGCCTACGACGTTACGATTACCGATCCTCCGCCGACGGGCCTCACCGGCTGCACTCTCGAGTCGGTCGCCGACGGTCTCGGCACGGACTACATCGGCGGTGGCTTCACCTCCGGTGACCTCTTCTCCACCGGCCTCGTTCTTTCGAACAACGCTCTCGGTGCCGGTGCGGGTGGTCTCGAAGAGAACGATGGCAACCCGGCGGCCGGAGGAAGTCCCTACTCCAACGACACGGTCTTCGTCACCTACAGCTGCGACCTCGCGAGCACGGTCGAGCCGCGTGACGTCCTTCTCAACACCGCCGGCGCCACATGGGCCTCCCAGCCGGGAGCGATGGCCTTCGCTCAGGTCACCGACGACGCACAGATCACGATCGACGACCCGAGCATCGGCAAGACGCGCGAAGACACTTCCCCCGACCCGGACACCTCGGACAGCACGGTGCAAATCGGTGAGCTGATCGAGTACCAGGTCGTCGTTACGGTGCCGGCCGGCACCTCGGCTTCGACCAACCTCGATGACCGGCTCGATACCGGCCTCGTGATCTCCTCGGTCGATGGCGTAACTCTGGGAAGCGACATCACGTCTTCAGTCGGCAACGAAGCCGCGATCCTCGCAGGGGCCGTCGTCAGCAACGGCGGCCGAGACCTC
>JBCCLJ010000062.1:0-31400 GCA_039026915.1 Acidobacteriota bacterium | reverse complement strand
TCTCCGTTCCCTCTGGGGACTCCGCGCGAGCACTCGCTACGCTCGCACCGCTGGGCAGGAACGCCCGTCGTGGGACCACGGGGTTCGCTAAGGGTCTTCCCTCTCCGTCCCCTCCGGCGACTCCGCGCGAGCACTCGCTACGCTCGCACCGCTTGGCAGGAACGCCCGTCGTGGGACCACGGGGTTCGCTACGGGTCTTCCTTCTCCGTTCCCTCTGGGGACTCCGCGCGAGCACTCGCTACGCTCGCACCGCTGGGCAGGAACGCCCGTCGTGGGACCACGGGGTTCGCTAAGGGTCTTCCGTCTCCGTCCCCTCCGGCGACTCCGCGCGAGGGACTAGTGCGCGACAGCTGCAGAGTTGTTGCGGTTGTGGGATGCAGCCGTCAGCTCACCGGTCTCGGGATCGCGCTCGATGGCGACCCAGATGCCTTCGCCGCCGAAGCGCGCCTTGTCGACCTCGTCCCAGGCGACGTCGAGCTCGTCGAGCACTCCTTTCGGGAAACGACCCGCCGGAAGAACAGCGGTCGTCTTGAAGGTCGCGGGGTTGGTTCGCGACATGAAGAAGTCCGGCGCGTCGATCGCTTCGTCGACGGACATGCCGAAGTGGATGACGTTCGCCAGGCCCTGCAGGGTACGGTGGTGCAGCCCCGATCCCATCGAGGCGAAGCCGAGCACCGGCTGCCCGTCCTTGAAGAGAATGCCCGTCTCGGTGGGCGACTCGAGACGCTTTCCCGGTCCGGCACGCGTGATCTGGGCCTGTTGGAAAGACGCCGGATCCCCGATCGTCACGCCATCGACGACGATCGCCGTCTTCCCCCAAAGCACGCAGTTGATGCTGTGAGTGATCGCTGCGATGTTGCCGTCGGCGTCGATCGCGACGACGTCGTCGGAGTGCTGGGGAGGCCGTGGCTCCCAACCACCGATCCCGCGGCCTTCCTGGACGAGCTGCCAGAGCTTGTCGGCGTTCTCCTGGGTCAGACGGTCGGCGTCGGCAAAGGAGACTCCCGGGTAGAGGTTCTCGCGCATCGGCTGCGGCAGAAAATCCAGAACGTAGAGCTGCGCGACGTCGAGAGCTTTACGCAGTGAGGCCGCAGACTCGCTCCAGTGTCCGTCTTCCAGCAGCCCCGAAGCGAGAAGCAGCTTCTGCGCTTCGACCAGAGCCACACCGCCGCGGTTGGGCGGCGCCTGGGTGTAGACGCTGTAGCCGTGAGCGAGCTCCGCTCGAAGCGGTTCGTTCCACTGCACTTCGTAGGCGGCCAGATCTTCGAGAGTCATCTTGCCGCCGTCAGCCTGCACGGCCGCCACGAGACGCTCTGCCCACGGACCCTCGTACATGTAGCCGACGCCCTGCTCGACGACCTGTCGCAGCGTTTCCGCGAGCGCCGGCTGACGGAAGACTTCGCCCTCGGCATATCCTGAACCGTCGGGCTTGAGCAGGGCCTTTGCGGTGTCGGGCAGTCGCGCGAGATCGTCACGACGCATGTCCCAATAGCCGGCCATGCCCTGGGAGATGGGGAAACCCTCCTCGGCGATGTGAATCGCCGGAGCGAAGATCTCGGCGAATGGGAGTCGCCCGAAGCGCTCGTGGGCCGCGCCCACGCCTTTCATGAAGCCGCCGACGAGGGCGGTGCGCCCGCTCGGGTCGCGCCCGAGGAGACCGTTCTCCGCGTCGCTCATGTCGACGCCGCCCGGGATCGTGCCCGGCGAGTCTTCGCCGAGTACGGTGTTCCATTCGGCGTTCATCGTGTGCACTTCACCGCTTTGGGCGTCGTAGTAGACCAGCGAAAGAATGCCGAAGTAAGAGATCGGAGCACCCGCGGTGAGAGCGACCTGACTGAGAGCAGCAGTGAGCGCAGCGTCGATCGCGTTGCCCCCCTGAAGCAGCGCCTCCTGACCGGCGCGAGCCGCGAGAGCGTTGTACGCCACCGTGACGGCACCCTGGCTGCCCTGGGCGACGCCGGCGGAGCTTCGAACCTCCAGCTGCTGAGCGAGGTAGGCGTCGTAGTCGGTGCGCCACCGCTCCGGGTCGAGACTCACAGCGTCCTGCGTCGCGGATGGGGCGCACGCCCAGAAGCAAGAGGCGACGATCCACGTCGTGGCCAGGCGGAGTGCACCCCGCGTCCGTGTGTCCTCAGAATTCATCTTCGGCTCCTCCTGGCCAGAGACTACAGCCTCCTCGTTGCGCCAAACCTCGGGAACTCGTCGACGCTCCAGGAGGTCTGAAGGGACAACCGCCGCCGCCCCGTCACGGAGGGTGCCCGCGGAAAACTGCCCCCGCCGTTTCGGCGGAGATCGGCCATCGAGCAAGGAGTGTCCCATGCCCCGAGAGACGCCCGAGGATCGCCTTCCATCCGCGGCGCCGCCCGCACTCAGCCAGACCCCTGAACTCAGCCAGACCGAAGTGCGCCTCCAGAGCTACCTCGAACAGGACGGTGACGACCGCCGTCAGTTTCGGATTGCATTGACCTTCGCGGCGTTCTTTCATCTCGGTCTCCTCCTCCTCCAGCAGCCCGAAGCGCTCGCCGTCGCTGACGACGAGGAGCCGACGCGGAGGATTCACGTCATGGAGACGGTCCGTTTCCAACCTCGCGCCCCCGAGCCACCGACTCCTCAGGACCCCCCTCCGCCCAAGCCCAAGGCACGCAAGATCCCAATGCCCGACCCGACGCCGGAAGAGCCGGAACCGATCGTCGCTCCCGAGCCGGAGCCGATACCCGTCCCCGAGGTGACCTTTGTCCCCATCGCTCCACCGGCACCGCCACCGGCACCCTCCGAGCCGGAGGGGCCGCTGCAAATGAACGCAGACATCGAAAAGCCCGTGCGCCTGCGGGCCGTGCAACCGCGCTATACCGAGATCGCACGCCGGACGCGAACCCGCGGAACCGTCATCCTGCAGACCGTCATCGACGTACACGGGGACGTCACCGACGTCGAGGTGCTCCGCGGTCTGCCGATGGGTCTCACCGAGGCGGCCGTGAGCGCGGTCAAGAAGTGGAAGTTCGAGCCGGCGCGACTCGACGGCAGACCCGTCGCCGTCTACTTCACGTTGACCGTCCGCTTCGAGCTCAACTGACCCCTCGCTCGGCGCCCCAGCTCGCCCAGACGTCGAGGCCGCAATTCGACGTTACCAAGACAAACGAAACATAGAACGTCTAGGTATCGTACCTCTGTGTCTCATGCACGGAGGATTCTCGATGCCGACCTCGACCCGATTTCGCACTCGCTTTGGTTTGACGATGGCCGTCGCACTCTGCGCGGCAGCAGCCACGGCCCAGACCTGGCCAGGCTTCGGTGGACCGACACGTCACTTCAACACCGAAGCCGCATGGACGAGCGAGCCACGCGAACTTTGGAGACGCGATCTGGGGTTCGGGAACTCGGGGCTCGCCATCTCCGAGGAGGCAGTTTTCGTGCAGTACCGGGCCTACGAGAACGGAGAGCCCAGCGACCGAGAGTCGATCGCCGCGCTGCGTCGCGACGACGGCGAGACCCTCTGGTCGATCGACTACGACTCGAGAGCGCGTGCGGGGCAGGAGGACTACGGCGGCGGCCTCGGCCCACACGCCACGCCCATCATCCACGACGGCCTCCTGGTGGCGCTCGCCTACGACGGTCAGGTGCGCTGCCTGCGCGCTCAGACCGGCGACATCGTCTGGCAGCTCGACCTCGTGGAGGACTTCGGGGCGCGACCGGTGCAGTTCGGCTTTTCCGCCAGCCCGCTCGTCTTGACGAGGCCCGACGGCGGACCGACCGTCCTACTGCAGGCCGCCGGCGAGCGCGGCGGGCTCCACGCCTTCGAGCTCGCTACGGGACGGCATGTGTGGTCGTCGAAGCGCGTCGCTTTCAGCTACGCCTCGCCCTTCCTGCTCGAGCGCGAGGGCGGCGACTCCTGGCTCGTCTTCCCGGCGGGCAACGAGGTTCAGGGGCTCGATCCTGCAACCGGCGATCTGCTCTGGGAGCACACACTCGCCGAGGCCGGTCTCACCAACATCCCTACTCCGCTACCGCTGCCCGGCCTCAGGCTCGCGCTCTCCGGCCAGGGGGTCAAAGGAAGCCGACTGCTGGAGCTCGCAGACGGAAGCGAGGGTCCCAGCGTCGTCGCGTCCTGGAAGAGCCCGCGCCGTATCGAGTACGGCAACTGGGTCGTCACCGGCAACCTGCTGGTGGGCGGCGACGGCGTGCTCTTCGGCCTCGACGTGTCGACCGGCAAGCGTCTCTGGGCCGAGCGCGGATTCGACGACGCCAACCTGGTCGTTCTCGGAAACGGCGACCTCGCCGTGCAAACCAAGGACGGGCGCCTTCGCCACCTCAAGGTCGACGCGAAGGGCGTCGAGGTGCTGCACGAGCTCCAGATCTTCGATCACGAGTCCTGGACTCCGCCGGCGTTCGCCGGCGAGGTTCTCTACGCCCGCAGTCGAAGGCAGGTGGTCGCTCTCTCCGTCACAGATCCTTGAAGCTACCGCCACGGCCGCGGCCATCGGCAAAGCGCTGCGCCCCAACGACGGACTCCAGTTCCAGCACCTTGCGGCCCTCACGGTACTCGGCGGCGATGGCCTCGTCCAAGGGACGGTCAAAGCTGCGGTAGGCGGACGCGCGGTCGGTGTTCATGCACACCTCAGGGAATCGCAGCAGAGTTCGCGCCAGCGCTTCCGCGGCCGTACGCGCGGTGCCGCTCGGCACCAGACGGTTGGCGAGCCCGATGTCGAACGCCTCCTGCGCCGGAACGGGACGACCGGTCAGGATGAGATCGAGGGCCCTCGAAAGCCCGATGAGTCGCGGCAGCCGCACCGTGCCGCCGTCGATCAGCGGCACACCCCAACGCCTGCAGTAAACGCCGAACGTCGCATCCTCTTCGACGACGCGCAGATCGCACCAGATCGCCAGCTCCAGACCGCCGGCGACCGCGTGACCGGAGACGGCGGCGATCACAGGCTTGGACAGCCGCATTCGACTTGGGCCCATGGGGCCGTCGCCGGACTCGGGCGTGATCTCGCTGTGCCGCTGGGAACGCTCACCAGAAGCCACTGCCTTGAGATCCGCACCGGCGCAGAAGCAGCCGCCCCTCCCCCAAAGCACCGCAACCTTGGCCGTCTCGTCGGCGTCGAAGTCACGGAAAGCCTGAGCCAGCGCTTCGGCGGTCTCGTTGTCGACCGCGTTGCGCACTTCGGGCCGCTCCAGGATGACGGTCCAAACGGCCCCATCGGAGCCGCTGTCCCTCTCGATCGATACCTTCTTCGAAGCTGCACTCATCACACCCTCCTCAGAGTCCGGAGCCTAAGAGCTCTCGGACTTCACTTGTTCTGCGGTGTCGCTGACGGCTCGCGGGCCGCTCTCCATAGGGAGCACTTCGAGGGGCTCCGCCCGCACTCCGCGCAGAAACGCGAGCATCGGCTGAAGCACGTCTCGCACCAGCAGCCAGGGACGAAAGAGCGCCACGAAGTTCCCCGAACGCCGCCACACCGAGACACCGCCGACGTCGAGGAGAAGCGCATCCCGTGGACCCAGAGCATCGAGCACCGCCTCGAGCGCGGCGCCTTCGGGAAGCACCTCGTCACGGGCGTAGGCTGCCCAGCCCGATCGCTGCGCCTCGGCGCGTTCGCGCGGCAGGGAGATACCCCAGAGATCCGCCGCCGATCGAAGGTCCGACTCGACGGCGGGCCGCACGTACCAGACCGATGAGAACCGCGTCGGCGCATCGATCTCGAGACGCAGCGTCGGCTCGGAGTCGACGTACTCGAGCGCCGACCACATCGGCACGCCCTCCGGCTCGCCCGCGATCAGCCCGGCCCTCGAGGAGAACCCTGGGAGCGGCACCCTGAGCTCGCGCAGAGGCCGGCGACCGAGTTTCCTCAACAGGTGGCGGTAGGCCTTGGGGCCCAGCTCTTCCTTGTGTCGAATCGCGGTTTCGCGAGCCACCGCAACCGTCGGATCCGAGCCGTCGCGCTCGGAAGGCGCGACATCGACGTCGCACCACGGGCACGGGACGCGTCCCTCTTCGGAATAAGTCACCGTCTCGAATCGCCCGCCGCAGGAGGCGCAAGCCATCGACTCCGTCGCCACCCAGTCCCGTACGCAGCGTCGCGCCATGCGGTCGGCGCGGCCGGCGAGGATTCGCAGCGACACGAGCGCACTGACGAGGGAGCCCACGACGCCGCCGACCGCGAGCAAGACGGCGGCTGCGATGACGACGTACGCCAAGGTGCCGAGCTGCTCGTGCTTGAGGACGCCGATCACGGTCACGACCATCGTCGCGGCGAGGGTCACCAGGACGCCGCCGAGAACGAGCAGCAGGAGCTTCGGAATGTGGCGTTGGGTCAGAGAGGTCGCCACACGAAAGGCAACACCGGCACGCAGCCGTTCGATGGCCCGCACCATGCGCGCTCGGTGCAGATCGAGCCGGCGCCGCGCAACGCTCGCCGGAGCGTAGCTCGCCGAGCAGGCGCCGCAGATCTCGCTCAGCGGGTGAATCGCAGCGCCGCAGCGCCAGCAGCTCGAGGCGAAGCCGTCCGGAAGACTCATCGCTCGAGCACTCCGCTGACGCCCTCAGACTTCACAGTGCACCTCCAGGCGCGCGCAGAGGTCTCTCAGGTAGTCGAGCACTTGGCGGTGGAGAGGGATGCCCTCGCGCAGGCGGTCCTGCTCGGCACAATACTCCTTGAAGCCGGCGTAGATGACCGGCTCGTCACCGAGAGAGGGCGTCTCGCGCAGGCGCCTCAGCATCGAGTCCATCTCTTCCTTGAAGACCTTCGGAGAGCGCAGGAGATCGATGCGCAGCGCCGCGAAGAAGTGACCCACCTGATGGCCGAGTCCTTCATCCATGCTGACTCCGGCGCCGGACAGCAATCCCGCCAGGACGTCCACCAGAACCCCGAGGCTGTAACCCTTGTGCGAGCCGAGCTCGTGACTGCTGCCGAGCGGCATCAGACGAAACGCATCGGCAGCGACCGCCGCGTCGGTGGTCGGGACGCCGCCGCGATCGGCGGCCCAGCCGAGAGGCATCGGCTCACCGGCGCGTCGGTGCAGGAGGACCTTGCCGAGAGGCACCGCCGAGGTCGCCATGTCGAGCAGAAAGGGAGGCTCCGTGGCGGCGGGTACGGCGACGCTGATCGGATTCGTCCCGACACGCGGCTTGCGCCCGTGGGTCGGCATCACCAGGACGTCGGCGTTCGTCAGAGACACGCCGATGAGGTCGTGTTCGAGGGCCAGCATCGAGTAGTAGCCCGCCATGCCGTAGTGACGACTCCCACGCGCAGCGACGACCCCGATGCCGTGGGACAACGCCTTGTCGATGGCCATCTCCATCGCCCGCCGTCCCACGACGTGTCCCATGCCTCCGCCGCCGTCGACAACGGCCGACACCGAGGACTCACGCACCACCTCGAAGCGCGGCCGGGCGTTGATCCGGCCGCCCTCGAGACCCGGAACGTAGATCGACTCGATGTAGTTCGAGACACCGTGCGAGGAGACGCCCCAGAGATCCGCCTGCACGAGCGCGTCGGCGACGATCGCGGC
The DNA here is from genome assembly GCA_039026915.1 of Acidobacteriota bacterium. Lineage (GTDB taxonomy): Bacteria > Acidobacteriota > Thermoanaerobaculia > Multivoradales > Multivoraceae > JBCCLJ01. The sequence goes on along the minus strand of JBCCLJ010000062.1, from coordinate 23,888 downwards.
GTCTTCCCGGGTCAGACCGAGCGCCGTGAAGGTCGCTTCGACGGTCCGCCGCAGCTTCTCGGCGTTGACTCGGATCATCTCGGACAAGGGCGTCATTCTCCTCTGTCGCGCCGCGAACTCGCGCGGCGCTCACCAGCGCTATGATAGCCGCCGTCATCGCATGAACATTCACGGCGCGCCGAGACTCCGCGGCGCTCGCGGGCACGGTCTCTTCCCAATCGTCGGTCCTGCCGACGGCGGCCAAAGCCCCCATGAGAAGGAAGCAGATCCGTTATGGCGAACACCCTCGGCAGTCCGGAAAGACCTCTCAGAGTGGCCGTGGTCGGCTCGGGACCCAGCGGCTTCTACGCCATCGGTGCACTCTTCAAGTCCGACCACGAGGTCGAGGTCGACCTCTTCGACCGACTGCCGACACCCTTCGGCCTGGTCCGCGGCGGCGTCGCTCCGGACCATCAGAAGATCAAGAACGTCGTTCGCATCTACGACAAGACAGCCGCCCACGAGAAGTTCCGTTTCTTCGGCAGCGTGAAAGTCGGGCGCGACGTCTCCGTCGAAGAGCTGCTCGAGCACTACGATCAGGTCGTGCTCGCCGTCGGTAACGAGTCGGACCGGTCCATGGGAATTCCGGGAGAAGACCTCGAAGGCGTCTACTCGGCAACCGAGTTCGTCGGCTGGTACAACGGCCATCCCGACTTTCAGGACCGCTCCTTCGGGCTCGACCGCGCGACGCGCGTCGGCGTCGTGGGCAACGGCAACGTCTCCATGGACGTGACGCGCATCCTGGCTCAGTCACCGGACGATCTTGCCGAAACGGACATCACCGACACCGCCCTCGAGGCGCTCCGCAACAGCAGCGTGCGCGACATCTACATTCTCGGGAGGCGCGGCCCGGCGCAGGCCGCCTTCTCGAGCAAGGAGATTCGGGAGATCGGCGAGCTCGAGACTGCGACTCTGTGCGTCGACCCCGAGGCGGTCGACCTCGACGAGCTCAGTACCTCCTGGCTCGAGACGCAGCCGCGGAGCTCGGTGCGCAACGTGGAGTACCTGCAGGAGAAGGCGGGAGCCGAGCCCGGACAGGGGCGCAACGTCCACTGCAAGTTCCTCGTGTCGCCGGTCGAGCTTGTCGGAGAGGACGGTAAGCTGCGCGCCGCGAGAATCCAGCACAATGAGCTCTACGCGTCAGACGACGGCACCCCGCGTCCGCGCGGCACCGACCTGCACGAAGAGCTCGAGCTGGACCTCGTCTTCAAAGCCGTCGGCTATCGCGGCGTGCCGATCGAAGGCGTGCCGTTCCACGAACGTTGGGGCACCTTCCACAACGAAGAGGGCCGCATTACCGAGGGCGAAGGTGGAGCGCCGATCCCGCGCCTCTACGTCGTCGGCTGGGCGAAGCGCGGCCCGAGCGGACTCATCGGCACCAACGGCCCCGACTCGCAGGCGACCGTCGCCAAGATGCTCGAAGACCTCGACTCTCTCGCCGACCAGGCCGCTGTGGCCCGGGGCCCCGAGTCGATCGCCTCGCTGCTCGAGAGCCGGGAAGTCGACTGGGTGACCTACGAAGACTGGCAGAAGCTCGATGCCGAAGAGGTCCGTCGCGGTGAGGCCAAGGGCAAGGTGCGCGAGAAGTTCACCGATGTCGCCTCGATGATGACCGCGATCGGAGAGCTTCGCGGCTGACTTGGGGAGCGAACGTGCTCTACCTCAGTCTGCAACTGCTCTCCGGCCTCGCTCTCGTCGGCGCGCTGACGCTGACCGGCGAGGCGTTGGCCCGGTGGTTACCGACTCCGGAGGGTCCGCTCGACCGTCTTGGCGACCGCTTCGCCGCGGGATCCGGCGCGTGGGTCGTGCTCCTCGTTCTCCTCGCCAGCGTCGGCCTGTTCAGCAAGGCGGTACTGCTCCTGGTCGCCGTCGGCCTCAGCGTTCTCGGGCTGGTCTGCGCGCTTCGCGCGCGGCAGAACTCGACCGACGATGAGGAGTCTCCCGCAGACGACGAAGCGGCAGAGAAGCCCGACACTCGCCGCTGGGCCTCGACTCCGCTTCTCGTAGCGCTCGGCGTCGTGCTCGCCGTGCTCCTGCTACAGGCGCTGCGTCCCAACGTCTCCTGGGACGCCAACGTCTATCACCTGACCCTGCCCCGCCTGATGCTCGAGGCCGGCAGCTGGGTCGACCAGGAGATGCTCGTTTACAGCCACTGGCCGCTCGCCATCGACCTGCTCTTCGCGCTGGGTATGGCGATCGACGGCTACGTCACCGCTAAGCTCCTCCACTTCGCCTTCGGCGTCCTGATGCTTCTCGCGACGGCGCGTCTGGCCCGCTCGCTCGGAGCAACGGTGACCTTCACAGCGATCGCCGCCGCGGCGGTGCTGATGAACCCGGTCGTGCAATACGAAATGCGCGTCGCCTACGTCGACCTGGCGCTCGCCTTCTTCCTCGCGACGGCAGCCTGGCACCTGCTGGCGGCGCGCGAGGCCGCAGCTTCGGAGCGCAACAAGCATCTCAACCTGTCCGGCTTCTGCGCGGCCATCGTCGTCAGCTGCAAGCTGAACGGCTTCTTCGGGCTCATCGCTCTCCTCGGGCTCTACCTGGTCAGCGAAGGAGCGCGACGCCCCGCCGTGCGGGATCTGCTGCGACTCGGTGCGCCCGCCGTCGTGCTCGGCTCCTTCTGGTGGATCAAGAGCCTGCTGCTGACCGGCAACCCGGTCTACCCTCTCGTCTTCGGCGTCTTCGGCGGCGACAACTGGAGCGAGCGACTCAGCGAGCAGCACGCCGCCTGGCAGCGAGCGATCGGCATGGGTCGCGAGCCCCTGGACTTCCTCCTTCTGCCCTACCGCGTGCTCTTCGAAGGCGAGCTCGGCTACGCGACGTTCGACGGCGAACTGAGTCAAACCTGGGTCTTCGTTCTCCTCCTCGGGCTCTTCGCGGCGGTACGCAGCCGAGCCGCACGCGCCCTTCTCCTGGCAGCAGCCGTCCTCTTCGGCCTGTGGGCCGTCAGCTCGCAGCAGATGCGCTTTCTCATCCCCAGTCTTCCGCTGGTCGCCGCCGCGGGCGCCCTGGGACTCGAGCGTCTGATCGGCTCGAGGGCCTCGAGGGGCTTCGGGATCGTGCTCAGCACGGCGATTGCCGCGCTGCTGCTCTGGTCGAGCACCGTTTATCTGCGTCAGACGTTTCGCCTCGGTCGCGACCTCGTCCGCTTCGGTGCGCAGATCGAGAGCATGGTGGTCCACCCGGTCTACCCTTGGATCGACAACAACCTCCCGGAGCAGGCGAAGCTCCTGCTCGTCAACACGAACCACGGCTTCTACGTGCGTCGGGACTACATCGCCGACAGCTTCTTCGAGGCTTCGCAGATCGCTGACGCGACCCGCGACTTCGACACCGACGCGGAGGCGATGGTGTGGCTGGCCGAGCGCGGAGTGACGCACTTCCTGATCGAGCGACGGGATCGGCGCATCGTGTTCTCCGAGGGCATGATCGAAGCGATCGAAGGGAGCTACCTGCTGTACCGCTCTCCGGACGAACGATTCGAGATTCGCGCGCTCTCCCTGCAGCAGGCGCAAACCCCCTCCGGTGATACTTTTGCGGCGAGATGACGACCGGTGCGCTGAACCAGCTCTTGGCCGACCTGCAGGCACGGCGGGTCGCGGGAGGCGTCGCCGGGAAGCCTCAGGAGAGCGATCCTCGAGCAGACGCCACGGCATGGACGCTGCTCGCCCTTCGTGCCTGCCGAGACGTACAGCCCGGATCCTCTGAGCGGTCGGCGCTGGCGGTCGCGCTGCGGGACGACCTGTCTTCGATGCAGTACGTCGACGGACGCGTACCGCTCAGCCCGAACACGTCGACCGCCTACTGGCCGACGGCGCTCGCCTGCCTGGCCTGGAACTCGTCCGCTGCACACCGAGAAGCCCGCGACCGGGCCGTCGGGTTTCTCCTCGGCCGCGCGGCGGGACTGAGCGTGCCCAAGAGCCCCTACGTCGGTCACGACTCGACGCTCGTCGGATGGTCCTGGATCCAGGCGACGCACTCGTGGGTCGAGCCGACCAGCATGGCACTCGTGGCCCTCGCCCTCGCCGGCTCGAGCGACCACGACCGCTGCCAGGATGCCGAGCGACTCCTGCTCGATCGCCAGCTCGAAGCCGGCGGCTGGAACTACGGCAACACCGTGACCTTCGGCCAACAGATGCGTCCGGCCCCCGACAGCACGGGTGCCGCACTGACGGCGCTTGCGGCCCGACGCGCTTCCCGCACGTCCGTCGACAGCAGCCTCGATTACCTCGCCGAGATCTACCCGCGTCTCCGGTCGCCGCTCTCCGTCGGGTGGTCGATCCTCGGACTGGCCGCGTGGAACCGGAGGCCCACGGACGCCGAAGAGAAGATCACGGGAGTCCTGGCACGCCAGGCAGTTCTTGGCTCCTTCGACTCGACGCTGCTCGCTCTTCTGGGAGTCGCCTGGTCGGCCGCGAGCGGTATGGAGGCCTCGCTGCGATGAGCCGGAGACCCTCGACAGCCCGCGGCACAGAAGACGCTGTGCCCGCCCAGCTCGCAGCGCATCCCGAGGCTCCTCTGCCGAAGCGCTTCAGTCGTCGTCAGCTCCTCGGCGGTGGCCTCGGGCTCGCGGCTCTCGCTTCCGCTGGCTGCCAGAGCATGGCAACGAGCACCTTCATCGGTCGCGCCACGAGCTACGACGCGGACCTGACCGATCTGCTGCGCCGCGGCCTGAGCGAGATCGGCATCGGTAAGAGCGCGGTCAGCGGCAAGCGCATTCTGCTCAAACCCAATCTGGTGGAGACCAGTCTCGGCGAAGCGCACATCAACACGCATCCGCTGATGGTGCGTGCCGCCGCAGAGGTCTTTCTGTCGCTCGGCGCTTCGGCGGTCTCCGTCGGAGAGGGACCGGGCCACCGTCGAGACTCGATCCTCGTACTCGACGAGTCGGGAATGAGCGAAGTCCTCGAGGAAGACTCGATCCCCTTCGTCGACCTCAACTTCCAGCGCGGGCTGAGTCTCGTCAACACTGGAGGGCGCACGGGGCTTCGCGATCTCGTCTTCCCCGCCGCGCTCGCCGACTTCGACTGGATCGTCTCGATGCCGAAGCTCAAGACGCATCATTGGGCGGGCGTCACCCTGGCGATGAAGAACCTCTTCGGCGTGATGCCGTCCTTCTACTACGGCTGGCCGAAGAACCTGCTGCACCAGCACGGCATCGAGGCATCGATCCTCGACATCAACGCCACGCTGAAGCCGCAGCTGGCGATCGTCGACGGCATCGTCGGTATGGAGGGCGACGGCCCGATCGCCGGCACGCCGCGCAACGTCGGCGCCGTCATCCTCGGCACCAACTTCGTCGCCGTCGATGCCACGGGTACGCGCCTCATGGGCTACGACCCGGTCAAGATCGACTACCTCGCCGACGCCAACGGCTGGCTGGGACCGATCGCAGCAGAGGAAATCGAGCAGCGCGGCGAGACCGTCGAGAGTCTCGCGCAGCGCTTCGAACTGGTGCCCGGGATTCCGATGTTCGACTACATGCGGAGCTAGCCTGCAGAGTCAGGACGCTCTGGAAGGTCCCGCGTCGATGGTGGCCGGCGCGCCCGAGCACCTCGACGTCTCACTGCGACTCAGCCGGTAGAGTCGGGGACGCGGAACAAAGACGTTCAGGGTGGGCGGTGGAAGAGAGGAGCCACGTTTCGAATGAAGCGCATCGAGCCGAAGGACCTCATCGAACGGCTCGGAGTCGAAGGACTCTGCGAGACGGCGGATCGTTACTACGCTGACGTCGATCTCGACGACGAGCAGCACTTCAAGCCCTTCGGCTCGATCTCCGATGCACCGATGACCCTCAAGTACCTGGGCGAGGTGCTGGCGGGCCTCGAGCTCGGCGTCGGCATGAGCGTTCTCGACTTCGGAGCCGGAACCGGCTGGATCTCTCGGCACCTCGGCCAGATGGGCCTTCGAGCCCTCGCGCTCGACCCCTCGACAAAGGCTCTCGAGCTGGCCTCGAACTTCGCGGAGCAGGAGCGCGCAAGGCCACTGGGCATCCCGCCGGAGTTTTTGGAGTTCGACGGTCGGCGCGTCCCGCTGAGCGACGAAAGCGTCGACCGCGTGCTCTGTTTCGACGCCTTTCACCATGTGCCCAACCCAGGCGACATCGTCGCCGAGCTCTTTCGAGTGCTGAAGGACGGCGGCATCGTCGGCATGAGCGAGCCGGGTGCCACACACTCGTCCTCCGAAATGTCGCAGTACGAAATGCGCTCGTTCGACGTCTTGGAGAACGACGTCGACGTGCAGGTGCTGGCCAAAACGGCGGCGGACGTGGGCTTCTCCGAGTTCTGGTCCGTTCCGGTCCTCGACCACGCCATCCCCATCCGCCCCCGCACGCAGCAGCTCTTCGTCCGCGGAGTGCCGCCGCTCAAGAGCCTCTGGCGCATCTTTCGAGGCCTGCAGCAGTCGTACTCCAATCGCTCGGTCTTCTTCTTCCGCAAGGGGCGGGAGAGACCCGACAGCCGTCGCCCACTCGGGCTGAGCCACACCCTGCGGGCCCGCGCCGAGCCGGGCGCTCGAGCCGGCCTTCCCGTGCCGATCGCCCTCGAGATCGACAACACCGGCAGTGCTCACTGGCTTTCGGAGAACCTCAGAGACCTCGGGGTCGTCAAGGTCGGGATACAGCTCGTCGACGGACCGACCGGCGCCCACCCCGACTTTCGTCGTGCGTCCCTGCCCGGGCCTGTCGGTCCCGGAGACAGCGCGGTGATCGAAACGAGCGTCCTGCTGGAGCGTTCGGGGCACTACGAGCTCAAGATCGACCTCGTCTCCGAGAGCGTCTGCTGGTTCGAACAGCTGGGGTCAGCTCCGGTCACGCTTTCTCTGGACGTCGCGGATTAGGCAGCGCTCGGCGACTGGCGGGCCCTGTCTCGGCCCCGGTCCCGCGGCCGCTCGTCAACCGGCGCTTCTCCTCGACGCGGAGCGCGTTGGCCTCTGCCGCGCGTCTTGCAGGAAGTGCGATCTCGCGGCGCGTCGAAACAACAGGACGACGACGGCAGTCTGGATGACCATCGTGAAGATCAACGAGCCGAAGACGAGGCCCGACGGCGCCACGCTCGCGGGCAGGGGATGGAGCCACTGCGTCAGCAGTCCGTTGCCGTAGTCGAAAGCACCGAGACCGTGGTAGATCAGCAGGCCACCCCAGGTTTTCGCGCCTCGCCGGCGGAGTACCGAGAAAATCGCGAGCGGGATCAGAGCGCCCAGCAGGCTGTCGACGACCCAGGGTCCGAGCCACACGTCCGACACGTCGCCTCCGAACATCTTCAGCTCAGGAAGGAAGATGAAAGCGAAGGCTCTCGTGAACGTCAGAGCCGTCAAGATGCTGATCCACAGAAGCACCCTCGGACTCGGCCCTCGCGCCTCGGTTTCGAGCGGCAGGCTGGCCCCGTCGACGCGCCGTCGATCGCTCGAGCTCGGATCACTCTTCGGGGCCAAACTGTCTCCACCACGTCGTTGGCATGACTTCTGAGACTAGGAGCGCCAGCTCAATTTGTCAACGATTAGTGACAAATAATCTGAGTCCGCGTAAGGTGACAGGGCAGCCTGCTTCCAAGAGCAGGCGTCGAAGACGGGGACCCACCGTCCCGAAAGGAACGAACGTGCACCGATGGTTTTTCAGGGCGGCCGCCGCACTCTCCGGCTTCGGACTGCTGGCTCACGAGTTCTTCGGAGCGCCGAAGGTCCTGGGACCGCTCGATTCCGCGGGTCTTCCAGAGTCTGTCGTCTGGCTCCATCACTTTTCGTGGCACGTTGGCACGATCGCGACGGCGACCCTGAGCGCGATGTTCTTCTTCGCCTCGACGACGGGCGGTCGGCGACCGCTGGCCGTCTTCGCGACCGCGATGAGCCTGGGGTTTGCGGCGCTCGGGGTCGGTCTCGCTCTAGGACCAGGCTCGGCCCTCTGGGAGACTCCCGCACCCTACGTCTGGAGCCTCGTGACCCTTCTCGGCAGCATGGGTCTGTGGACCTCCCGCGAGAGGCTCCGCGAGGCTGCCCGAGAACCGGCAGGCTAGAGAGCGCTCACCGCAGCCTCGACGACGTCCGCGAGTAAAGCCTTCGACTCGCCAGCGCGCACCAGGAGTAGAAGTGACATGTGGATCGCGAGGAGGTGACGGGAGGAGCGCCGCTGGCGCTCCGTCCCACCGGCGATCTCACCGTCGGCCGCAGCCCGCACCAGCGCCGCACCGTAGGCCGCTTCGATTTTCCTGAGGTGCTGCGTGACGAGTCGAGCGATCTCAGGATCGCTCATGGCAATCGGCTCGCGGCACGTGTTGGCCACGAGGCAACCGAATCGCCCGGGCTCCTGACCCGCCTGTGCTGCCACTTGGCGCAGCACTCGGCGAATCGAGGCGAGTCCGCCCCTGCGCTCCAGAAGCTCCAGGTCGCGCTCGACGGAGATCGCCGCGAAGTCGGTCAGGGCGCGAACGAAGAGCTCCCTCTTGTTCTTCGACTCGCGAAAGAGCTGCCGGCGGTCGAGTCCCGTCCGCTCTTCGAGGTCGGAGACCGACGTCGCCGCGTAGCCCTTTTCCCAGAAGGCGAGCATGACGGCGTGCCTGAGGGCCTCGGGATCGAATTCTTTGGGCCGTGGCATGAGGTCTTGGAAGGTCGGGGCGGAGGCTCAGAAGCGCCCGCTTCGGACTCTAGCGCGATCTCGAGGCTCGGGAGCCGAAGCCACACCGGCTTCCTGCGCGGAGACGTGGCGCCTCGACGCGGTGCCGTCGCCCCTCCGGATCTTGCCGCGGTGTGGTCCGTTCTCGCCTTGCTTGGCCTTTCCTGACTGGGGTCGAGACGAGCTTCAGACGGATGGAAGCGTGGCGAGGCCTCCCGTCAGGGTGCCTTGCAGTCGCTGACCTTGAACTCGGGGATTCCGACGCGCTCGAGAAGCGTAGCCATCGGCTTCAAGCCCAGCCGCTCCCGGTTCCGGTCGACCTCGACCTGCTCCGGAGCGGGCGCCAACCCTTGCTCCCAGAACTGTGTGCCGTACTCCTGCTCTCGGCCGCGCATCAAGTGAACGCGATCCTGAAGCAGGGCATACCACTCGAGATCGTCGTCCTCGAGCGCCGGGAGAAGCGCCTCCATGAGTCCCAGATCGAAGCTGTGCTGCACGAAGATGAACGCGATGCGCCGGACGTTGCGGGGAAAGACGTCGGCAGGAAGCCAGCCCTTGCGCGTCAACAGATGCCTGGCGAACGAGGCATTGTCCTTCACCCTCTTCCCCAGCTCCTCGAAGCGTTGCTCTTCGATGGCCTTGGTTTCTCCGGCGTCTCTCTCGAGCAAGTCCGACGTGACGCGCGTGACGTCCTCCGCCGTGTAGTCAGACTCTGGAAGAGATGCGGCGGACGGGAAGAAGGAAAGCTCCAGGCCCAGAGGCCTCCACAGGTGCATGTCTTCCAAGCCGAGCGCCAACAGGTTCGTCAGAGTCTGCCGGTCCGCTCGAAAGGTCAGATCGAGACGTTCCGGAGTGCCGACGTCGAGCGCCACGGTGAGCGGTCGCCCGATCGAACAGACGGAGAGCCGAACCTCGGACCTCTCTCGCTCGATGCCCAGGATCGGCAAGGCCGGAAGATGGCGGCCACCCACGAGGAAGTGGACGTGACTCTTGGTGAGCTTGAGAGCCACCGGCCCCTCGTCCGTCGTGGCGATCCAGAGTCCGCCGAACGAATCGTCCTCCAGCTGGCGGTTCTGACTCGTCAGCGGATTCAAGGTGAGGACGAAGAACAAGAAAGCTGCTGACAGAACTCGTTCGGCAAACACCCTCCACCTCCATTCCGTGCAGGCCATCCCGCAACCCCCTCTCGACAGGCAGATCGTCAGTGCTCGAGGCGCCACCACCCGAGAGCCAACCCGATGAGTGCCGTCGGATCCGAGGTCTGAACAACGGCGGCGGCCGCGGCCGCCTGCATCGCCGAAGCTCGAGGCTTTCGAAGGCTCGATCGACTCCTGGCGAAGTTCGAGACCTACTCCTCGCCCATGTGCGGATACCCCACGCTGCGCGGGCCGTCGAAGGTCTCCTTGATCGAGCGCAGCGACGTCCACCGCATGAGGTTGAGAGCCGATCCCGCCTTGTCGTTGGTACCCGAAGCGCGACTGCCGCCGAACGGCTGTTGACCGACGACCGCGCCGGTCGGCTTGTCGTTGACGTAGAAGTTGCCGGCCGAGTGGCGCAGGGCCGCCGCCATCGACTCGATCTCGCCGCGCTCGCGCGCGAAGATCGCGCCGGTAAGGGCATAGTCGCTCGTCGTGTCGCAGAGCTGCAGAGCCTCCTCGAGTTGGCTGTCTTCGTAGACGAAGAGCGTGAGCACCGGACCGAAAATCTCCTCCTCCATCAGACGCGACTTGGGATCGTCCGACCGCACGACCGTCGGTTCGACGAAGTAGCCCGTCGACTTGTCGCCCTTGCCGCCGGTGATCACCTCGTAGCCGGGACCGTTCGCGTCCTGCAGGTAGCTGTCGATGTTGTCGAACGAGTTCTCGTCGATGACCGCGCCCATGAAGTTGCGGAAGTCGGTCGGCGAGCCCATGGCGATCTGGCTGACGTGATCGGCGACGCCGTCGCGCACCGCCGGCCAGAGCGACTTCGGGATGTAGGCGCGCGACGCAGCCGAGCACTTTTGCCCCTGATACTCGAAGGCACCGCGTACCAGCGCAACGCAGAGCTGCTCGACGTCCGAAGAGGGATGTGCGAAGACGAAGTCCTTGCCGCCCGTCTCACCGACGATGCGCGGGTAGCTGCGGTACTTGGCAATGTTGCTGCCGATCGTGCCCCACATGTTCTGGAAGACCGGCGTCGAGCCGGTGAAGTGGATGCCGGCAAGCTGCGAGCTGGCGAGCACCGGGTCGCCGACCTGTGCGCCCGAGCCCGGAATGAAGTTGATGACGCCGTCGGGCAGTCCCGCCGCCTGCAGCAGACGCATGACGTAGTAGCCCGAGAGCAGCGCGCTCGAGGCGGGCTTCCAGAGCACGGTGTTGCCCATCAGTGCGGGCGACGTCGGCAGGTTTCCAGCGATGGCAGTGAAGTTGAAGGGGGTCACCGCAAAGACGAAGCCCTCGAGGGCGCGGTACTCGACGCGATTCCAGACGCCGCGTGATGACGTCGGCTGATCGCGGTAGATCTGCTGCGCGAAGTGGGCGTTGAAGCGCAGGAAGTCGATGAGCTCGCAGGCCGAGTCGATCTCGGCCTGGAAGGCGGTCTTCGACTGGTTGAGGATCGTCGCGGCGTTGAGCGTCGGACGCCAGGAGCCGGCGAGCATGTCGGCGGCCTTCAGGAAGATGCCGGCGCGCGCCTCGAAGGGCATTTCGGACCATTCGTGCCAGGCAGCCGCCGAAGCGTCGACCGCGGCCTGAACCTCCTCGGCGCCGGCCATGTGACAGGTGCCGAGGACATGACCGTGGTCGTGCGGACAGACGACCGGGCGCGTCTTGCCGGTGCGGACTTCCCTGCCGCCGATGATCAGCGGGATCTCGACCTGCTCGCCCAGCATCGTCTCGATGCGGCTCTTGAGCGCCGCCTTCTCCGGCGAGCCCGGCGCGTAGTCGAGGATCGGTTCGTTGACGGGAGGCGGAATTTCGAAAGCACCGTTGGCCATGGCCGGGCTCCTATGAAGTGGCGAGCGAGAGGGCAGCCGAACAGGGGCCGGCCGGCGCGCTCGGAAAGAAGATCGCAGGGCGCTCAGCGGTCGCCCTCGGAGTCTCTAGATCAGGTGCATCGTACTCGCAGCTCGGCCCGACCGAAAGCCCTGGGTGGGCCCGCGTCAGCGCGTCGCATCCCAGCCGGCGAGCAGGAAACCGACGATCATCGACACTCCACCGAAGGGCGTGATCGCGCCGAACCAGCCCGGAGCTCCGAGCGCCAGGGCGAAGACCGTGCCGGAAAAGATCGCGGAGCCCGCGACGACCGCGGCCGTGCCGCGCAGCGGTCCGCCGGACGGCCGTTCCGCTACGCCCAGCAGCATCACGGCGAGGCCTGCGTAGGCCAGATAGCGCACCGCCGTCTCCCAGAGCTCGAGACGATCCGGCGCGAGACGGTCCTCGAGTCCGTGAGCGCCGAAAGCGCCCGTGACGATGACTGTCGCCAACATCCAGCAGCCCACACGTAGCCACATTCCTCGAATCCTCCGCAGTTCGTCGGTCGATGACCTCGTCCCGTCGACGGCTCCGCTATCCTATGCGCCTCGTTCGCACAACGAAGCAAGGACATCGACATGGACCGCTCGCTCAGAGTGGACGCCCGCAACCGTGGCGTTCGCCGACTCGCATCCCTCTCTCTCGTCGCGGCTCTTGGGGCCTGCAGCCCGGCCGCAGACGCGCCCCTTCCCGAGGCGGCGCCGGCCGCGCCGGAACGACTTGCCGTCGAGCGCAGCAGCGTCGACGTCGACCGCATGCTCAACGCCGCGTTTCTCGTCGTCGACGGCGTCTACAACAGCGAGCTCATGGCGCCGTACGACATCCTGCAGCACACCATCTTTCACACCCCCAAGCACAACGACGCCCCGGGCATCGAGACCTTCGTCGTTTCGCCCGACGGCGAAGACGTCATCACCTTCGAAGGGCTTCGCGTCGGCGCGCACCACTCGTTCGAGACCGCTCCGCCGATCGACATCCTCATCGTGCCGAGCGCCGAGCACAGCATGGACTCGGACCTCGAGAACGAGGAGCTGATCAGCTGGGTGAAGGAGGTCGGCGGCAACGCCTCCTTCGTCGTCTCACTCTGCGACGGAGCCTTCGTCCTGGCGCAGGCGGGCCTGCTCGATGACAAGGCGGCGACGACCTTCCCCGGTGATCAGGACCGCTTTGCTGCGACGTTCCCCAAAGTCGATCTGCGACGCGGCGTGAGCTTCGTTCAGGATGGACGCATGCTCACTTCGGAAGGCGGCGCCAAGAGCTACGATGTCGCCATGTACCTCGTCGATCATCTCTACGGACTCGACACCGCGCGCGGCGTCGCGGGAGGCTTGATCATCGACTGGCCGCTGCCAGCGGATCAGGCCCTCGTCGCCGACGTCGGCTCGACCGAGGCCAGCGGCTGATGGCTCAACCGGAAGCCAGCGGCGAAGGCATCGCTCCGACCGCCGAAGCCCTCGGACAGTGGGAGCAGCTCGCGGAGCGCTACATCCCCTTCTGGAACGAGTCGACGATTCTCCAGCTCGTCCTCATCGTCACCGCCTCGCTGCTCGTGGCCAAGCTCGTGCAGATGGTCGTCATCGGCCTGCTCAAGCGCTGGGCCCGCAAGACCGAGTCCGATCTCGACGACCACGCGCTCGCCGCGCTCTCACCGGCGATCTACATCACCGTCATCGCCATCGGCCTGCGCGTCGGTGTCGGCCGCCTCGGCCTCAACGAGGCCCTCACCGAGCGCATCGCCGACGTGCTCGCAACGATCGTTCTGCTCTTCTGGGCGATCGGCATCAACCGCGTCTGTCAGCTCATCCTGACGGCCGTGAGCCGGATGAACGACCGCTTCCAGTTCGTTTCGCGGCATACGCTCCCGATCTTCGAGAACGTCAGCAAGGTCCTGCTCTTCCTGGGTACGGCCTACGGGCTCATCCTGATCTGGAACGGCGACGTCAGCGGCCTGCTCGCCGCGGGTGGTGTTGCCGGCCTGGCCGTCGGTTTTGCCGCACGCGACACGCTCGCCAACCTCTTCGCCGGCGTCTTCATCCTCGCGGATCGCCCTTACAAGGTGGGTGACTTCATCAACCTCGACACCGGCGAGCGCGGCATGGTGACCGACATCGGCATCCGCTCGACCCGGCTGCTGACGCGTGACGATGTCGAGATCACCATCCCCAACGCGGTGATGGGCAACGCCAAGATCATCAATGAAAGCGGTGGTCCGCACGTCAAGTACCGGCTCCGGGTGAAGGTCGGCGTTTCCTACGAGAGCGACGTCGATCAGGTGCGCGCCGTTCTCGAGGACATCGCCGCCCAGGCGGAGCTGGTCTGCGCTGCGCCGAGTCCGCGGGTAAGGCTGCGTCAGCTCGGCGAGTCCTCCGTCGACTTCGAGCTCCTCTGCTGGGTCGACGAGCCCGTGCTGCGCGGCCGCGCCTACGACGATCTCTACTGCTCGATTCTCAAGCGCTTCCGCGCCGAGGGCATCGAGATTCCCTACGCCAAGCGCGACGTCTACGTCAAAGAGATGCCTCGTTGAGCAAAGCGCCGAGCGCGCAGCTCGGAGCCGGCGAGCGCACGGGGAGGGCAATCGTCCTCGACGAGCTCGGAAGTCCTCAGCTGCGCGAGATCGCCGCGCCGTCGCTTCGAGACGGCGAGATCCTCCTGGCGACTCGCGTGAGCGGCCTTTGCGGGACGGACCTTCACAAGCTGGCCGATCCCTCCGCTCTCGCGCTGCCCGAAGGCACCGTGCTCGGTCACGAGCTCGTCGGGGACGTCGTCGAGTCGAGGCACCGCGACTACGCTCCCGGCCAGCGCGTCGTCGCCCCCCATCACCGAGAGTGCGGTCTCTGCGAGCTCTGTCGCGGTGGGGCGACGACGCAGTGCCCCGTCTTTCGCCAGAATCGGCTGCGTCCCGGGGGCTTCTCCGAGTGGATCGCCGTCGATGCCGCAGCGCTGCAGGGCTGCGCTCGCAAGATACCGACAGATCTCAGCGACGAGCGCGCGGTCTTCCTCGAGCCCGCGGCCTGCGTGCTGCGTGGCATCGACCGAGCGAGCACGCGGCCGGGAAGCCGCGTCGCGGTGATGGGTGCCGGCAGCATGGGGTTGCTCCACGGCCTGGTGCTACGCGCCGCCTTCGCCGACCTCTCCATCGCGATCGTCGAGCCCGACGAGGAGCGCCGCCGGTTCGCGACCCGTCTGGGGTTCGCGGCGCCTGAGAACCTCGTCGAGATCGGCGAACCGCCGGAGATCGTCTTCGACACGGTTGGCGGCGAAGGGGCGCTCCGGGACGCCGCCGCATCCATACAGCGCGGCGGACGCATCGTTCTCTTCGCGCACGCCGAGTCGCCAGCAGAGGTCGATCTGAACCGGCTCTTTCACCGGGAGGTCTCGCTCGTGCCTACCTATTCGGGCTCTTCGAGGGAACAGCAGAGGATCTGGGAGATGCTGACCGAAGGTCGTTTGGATCCGTCGCCGCTGGTCACGCACCGACTGCCGATCGAGTCTTTCGCCGAAGGCTGTCGGCTGGCGCGCGATCGCCAGGCTCTGAAGGTGCTCTTCGCCTTCGAGCACTGACCTCCCGCGGCCCGCCAACGGGCCCATCGCTTGCTAACGTGCGGGCATGGACGAGACCTTCGACCAGTGGTTTCTCTTGGGCCCGGAGCAGCTCGAGCTGCGCCAGGTACCGACGCCGCGTCCCGGAGCCGGCGAGCTCGTCCTGCAGCTGACCGCGGCGACGACGTGCGGCACCGACGTCAAGGTGTACCGACGCGGCGGCCACGCGCGCATGCTCTCGCCCCCCTGCCCTTTCGGCCACGAGATGGTCGGACGGGTGCTGGAGGTCGGCGAGGGCACGACGCGCTTCCGAGAGGGCGACCTGGTGGTCGTCGCCAACTCCGCGTCCTGCGGACGCTGCCCCGCCTGCCTGCGCCATCGCGAAAACCTCTGCGAGGACCTCCAGTACCTCAACGGTGCCTTCGGCGAGCGGCTGCACGTGCCGAAACGCTTCGTCGAGCGCAGCACCTACCCGCTACCCAAAGGCCTCGATGCGCACGTCGCCTGCCTGGCCGAGCCACTCGCCTGCGCGGTGCACTGCCTGGAGCGGCTCGTCCGCGTCACCGGCTCGCGTCAGGGCACGCTCCAGAGGCGCACGCTGGTCGTCGGGACCGGTCCCCTGGGCCTCCTCCTCGTCGACCTCTTCGCCGACGCCGGCGCCGAAGTGAGCGCCGTCGATCCTCACGAGGACCGGCTCGCCGTGGCGTCGGAGCTGGGGGCTACTGCCGTCGAGCGCGTCGACAGCGGTGGATCGGAGCCTCCGGAGCTAGCACGTGCCGAGGCCTTCGACATCGTCGTCGAGGCAACGGGCACGACGGCCGCCTGGCAGCGCGCCATGGCGAGCGTCGCGCCCGGCGGCCACGTCGCCTTCTTCGGCGGCTGCGCCAAGGGCTCTCACGTCCCCCTCGACACGCATCTCGTGCACTACTGCGAAGTCGGCCTCCACGGCGTCTACCACCATCGGCCGGCGACCTTTCGCCGAGCCCTCGAGCTTCTGGCCGCGGGCACCGTCGACGGTGCGAAGCTGCTGACGGAGAGACGCCCGATGAACGAGCTGCCGCAGGCTCTGCAGTCGATGATGCAGCGGAGAGCACTGAAGGTCGCGCTCGAGCTGTAGACCAGCGCCCGTCAGCGCAGAATCACGCGCAGACGGCGCGGCTCGAGCTGGATCTGGCGCACCTCGACATCGGCACCCGTCAGATCGAAGACGACGTGTACCTCGTTGCGCAGCGTGCCGAGATGCAGGCCAAAACGCAGCTGGTCGACGGCCGCCGTACGTAGCGGCAGCTGGTTGGCGAAGTAGGCTTCGCTCATGCCGCCGATCTTGAGTACGTAGCGTGGGCTCTCACCGTCGAGCCGCAAGAGCGACGTGTCGGCCGGCGACAGCGATCCGTTGCCGGCAAAATCGACGACGGTGGAGCCGTCGCTCTCCGACCAGGTCACGTTCTCCAGCAGATTCGCCGGAGCGAGCGTCGGGTCCAGCTCCAAGTCCACGGCAGGGCCGTCCTCCTGTCGGCGCAGCGCCAGAAGCGAATCGGCCGGCGCCTCCAGCACATCGGCGTCCTCAGCCAAGGGCACCCGCGCCGCCGGCGTCTGCTCTTCTTCGAGACGAGAGAACTCCTTGCGCACCAGATCGGCGACGCGCCAAGCGCCGACGCCGATCAGGGCGAGCAGCAGGAGCGGGATGATGCCGCGCAGGAAGCTCTGTCGCTGCGGCGGAGGCTCATCGAGATCGAAGCTCTCGAAAGCCGGCATCTCGAGCTGAGAGACGGACTCCTGAGGCGGCTCCATTGCTTCGACCGGGGCTTCCTCCGCCAGCGGCTCGGCTGCGTCGACCGGCGCGCTCTCGACATCGTCCGAGGATGACTCCGGCTCCGCGGCCGCCAGGAGCGGCTCGTCCGCGATCTGAGGATCATCGTCGACCGGCGGGCTGAGCTCGTCGAGACGGCCCAGCTGCGGCGGCGGCTCCGGCACGAGGTCTTCGTCCTCGAGCTCGGGCTCGGTCGTCGGCAGAAGACCCTCGGCCTCGAGAAGTTCCGTCGCCTCGGACGCCGGCCCGCCGAGCAGGTCCGCCACCTCTTCGGCCGCCGAGGAGGCCTGGGGCTCGACCGAAGACTCCCGGCCCAGCTCGGCCACGTCGGCTTCGGCGAGCGTCGGGATGAACTGGGTCGCGGCTTCGTCGGCGAACTCACTGGGCGAAGTCTCCGTCATCGACGGACCGAAGGCCGAATCGAGAACGTCGTCGATCTCGTCGGCAAAATCCTCGTCGCTGAGCTGCCCGAGGTCGGTGACCCCGGCCTCCTCCGCGGCAGCGGGCTCGGCTGCCATGGCGGACTCGGCGGCACTCAGCTCGGCGGCAGCCGACGAATCGAGTCGCGCCGCGGCAGCGTCGCCTTCGAGCAGTGCCGACGGCTGCACCTCCGACTCCGGCGCCGTATCGGGTGGCGTGGAAGGCATGTCGACGGACTTCTGCCCACCGATCTCCGCCAGGGGGTCTTGCGATCCCGAGAACCCAGCCCCGATCTCGTTCAGCGCCTTGCGCTCGTGGACCGCCTCGTTCTGCAGCCGGTCCATGCCCGGTGCGAAAGCGGGTGCCGTCTCTTCGTCGAGCAGTCCGGCGACCTTGTTCGGTTCCGGGTCGACCTCGGAGGACTCCGGGGCGTCGGCAGGCGCTTCCTGCTCGGCCGGTGGGGGTTCGGAGGGGAGTTCCGGCGTCGCTGGGAGCGCCGCAGCTTCGTCGACTCGGAACGGTGCCTGGCCGGCAGCGGTCCGATCCTGCTCGATCTTGTCGAGCAGGTCTTCACCGGACTGCACCGCCAGAAAGTGCACGCCGAGACCATCGCGCTTCGGCTCCGCCACGAGACCCATGGCCTGGAGCACGACGAAGCCGTCTTCGAGGGCGAAGCGAAGCTCCACCTGCTGGCCTCGCTCCAGAGGCGGAGCCCCCGGCAGCAGAACACCGTCGTGGGAGAGACGGTCTGAGAAGCTATCGATGAAGCCGCCGAAGCTGTCCGCGACGACCTCCAACACACCCTGGGCAACGACCTTCACATCGATCTGAGAGCTCAAAACAACCCCCTCGTGTTGCAATCGCGACCTCTCGGTCAGGGACGGCAACGGAGCAATAGAACGTCCCATCCTACACTCTCCATGCATCCCAGCGACCCCTATGCTCCGTGAACTCAGAGGTTTGCGCCAAACGGCGCTGCACGTCGACGAAGACCACACACCTCGCTCAGACCCTGTGAAAAGATGCCATCTCTCTTCGCGACCGAGGCTGTTCCATGACCGATTCCCCTGCTGACCGGCTCAATTCCGTTCGCTCCGAAATCGAGGCGATCGATCGGCAACTGCTCGACGCACTGAAGAGGCGCCTGGAGCTCTCCGAGCACATCGTCGAAGCCAAGACGCAGGCCGCGGTACCGATTCGCGACCAGGCCCGTGGCGACGCGGTCATCCACCGAGTGCGCCACGTCGCCACCGAGCTCGGTATGGACCCCCATCAGGCGGAGAGTCTCTTCCAGATGCTGATGGAGATGTCGATCCGGCACCAGCAGGCGCATCTCGCGCGTACGGACGCGACGCCGATCCGCATCGCCTATCAGGGCAGTGAGGGATCCTTCAGCCACATGACCGCGCAGCGGCGCTATGCCGGCCTGCCAGGAGGCGTACTGCTGCACGGCTTCACCACGTTCCACGCGGCCGCGGACTCGGTGCGTTCCGGCGAGAACGACGCGGCGCTGCTGCCGATCGAAAACAGCACGGCGGGGAGCATCAACGAGACCTACGACATCCTTTCGGAGAGCGGACTGCACATCAACGCCGAGGAGGTCAGCCGCATTCGCCACTCACTGCTCGGGCTGCCCGGCTCGGAGATCGAGGGCATCCGCCTCGTGCGCTCGCATCCGCAGGCGCTGCGCCAGTGCTCCAAGTTCCTGCGCGCACTGGAAGAGGTTCAGCTCGAGGAGGAGTTTGACACCGCGGGTGCAGCGAACCGCATTCGCAGCGGTGGCGACCCGACGATCGCCGCGATCGCCAGCGCGGCGGCGGCATCGGTCGTCGGTCTCGAGGTACTCGCCACGGACATTCAGAACGAGTCGGAGAACTTCACGCGCTTCGTCGAGATCGCGATCGAAGCCGCCAGCTGCCCCGCCGACCGGCCCTGCAAGACCTCACTGCTCTTCGCCACCGGCCACCGCCCCGGAGATCTCTCCGACGTGCTTCGTGAGTTCGCTCAGCGCAGCATCAATCTCAGCAAGCTCGAGTCGCGTCCGATTCCCGGGACTCCCTGGAAGTACCGCTTCTACCTCGACGTCGACGGCAACGCGCACTCCGGAGCTCTCGCAGAGGCCCTCGAGGCCGTGAAGGAGTACACCGCCGAGCTGCGTATCCTCGGTACCTACCCCGTCGCGGCCGAAGCGACGCCGGCGCAATGAGCTCCGGCGCGAGCCCCGTCGGCACGACCGACGTCGTCTGCGTCGGCGCCGGCATCGTCGGTCTGGCGACGGCTCTCGCTCTTCAGGAGCGTCTGGGCCTCACCGTCACCGTGGTCGAGGCCGAGGCACGCCCGGCGGAGCACCAGACCGGCCACAACTCCGGTGTTCTCCACTCCGGGCTCTACTACAAACCGGGATCGCTCAAGGCCAGGAACTGCGTGGTCGGTCGACGCCGTATGCTGGAGTTCTGCGATGAGGAAAGCGTGCCCTACGAGCTCTGCGGAAAGCTCGTCATCGCTACCGACGAGAGCGAGATCGAGCGCCTTGACGAGCTCGAGCGCCGCGGCCACGCCAACGGACTCGCTGGCGTCGAGAGGCTACCGGCCGAGCGCATCGCGGAGTTCGAGCCGCACGCCGCCGGGCTCACCGCGCTGCGCATCCCGGAGACCGGGATCGTCGACTACCGCGCCGTCGCCGAGGCGATGGCCGAGCGCGTGCGGCGCGGCGGCGGCGAGATCCTGCTGAACCGCACGGTCAACGGCGTGCGCGTCGGCTCCGACGAGGTGGTCGCAGAAACGAGCGAGGGTTCGGTCCGGGGACGCTTCCTGATCAACTGCGCCGGCCTGCACTGCGACCGCGTGGCGCGCATGACGGGACTGGCGCCGAAGGTGCGGATCGTGCCCTTTCGCGGCGAGTACTTCGACCTTCGCGACGATCGCCGACACCTGCTCCAAGGTCTGATCTATCCCGTACCGGATCCACGCTTTCCGTTTCTCGGTGTTCACCTCACGCGCCGCGTCGACGGCTCGGTCGAAGCCGGCCCGAATGCCGTTCTCGCCTTTCAGCGTGACGGCTACGAGCGCGGCAGCTTCAGCCTTCGCGACACGTCGAGCAGCGTCTTCTACCCTGGCCTCTGGAAGCTCGGCCTGCGCTACTGGAAGATCGGCCTGCAAGAGTTCCTGCGCGCCGGAAGCGAGGAGCGCTTCGCCGCAGCACTGCGCAGGTTCGTCCCGGAGATCACGGCGGGCGACCTCGGTGAGGGCGGCTGCGGCATCCGCGCTCAGGCACTGGGACGCGACGGGCAGATGCTCGACGACTTCGAGATCGCGCGTTCCGACCGCTGCCTGCACGTCCTCAACGCGCCGTCGCCCGCGGCGACCGCATCGCTGAGCGTCGGCGACACGATTGCCGACATGGCACAGGAGCAGTTCGACCTGCCGAGCAAGGTCGCGACCGCGGCTTCCGCGTGAGCGGCCGTGACGTCGAGATCCCGCTCGGTTCGGGAGGCAGGGTTTCTGGCCTGCTCCGGCGCCCCGAAGACGCCTGGGGGCTCTACGTTCTCGCTCACGGCGCCGGCGCCGGCATGCACCACCCGCTCATGGAGCGGCACACCGAGACGCTCGCGGCACGCGGGCTGGCCACTCTCCGCTACCAGTTCCCTTACATGGAGGAAGGCCGGCGTCGTCCGGACTGGCCGAACAAGCTGACGGCCACGGTGCGCTCGGCGGTCGAAGCCGCCGGCGCGCTCTGCCCCGATCTACCGCTCTTTGCCGGGGGTCGGTCGATGGGTGGTCGCATGACCTCGACCGCCGCGGCGCACGAAGCGCTGCCCGGGGTGCGGGGCCTGGCCTTCCTGGCCTTCCCGCTGCACCCACCCAAGAAACCAGGGACCGAAAGAGCCGAGCACTTGGCGGATGTCGAGGTGCCCATGCTCTTCTTGCAGGGAACGCGCGACAAGCTCGCTCGTCTCGATCTGCTCGAGCCGGTCTGTGCGAAGCTCGATCGGGCCGAGCTCGTTCTCATCGACGGCGCCGACCACTCCTTCGCAGTGCTCAAGCGCTCCGGGCGCAGCGACCAAGAGGTGCAGGAGGAGGTTGCCGACTCACTCGTGGCCTGGGGACGCGCTCTCCTCTAGCCCACGCGCTGATGCGCGGGTGCGCAAGGCCCAGAGCATCGCTGGAGCCAAGACGACCGTCGCTGCCAAGCCGCCCTCAAATCCGTAAAGGCCACCGGCGAGCGGGCCATTCCCCGGAGCAAGCCGAAGCAGGGACGTAGACGCTAGCTGGCCGCTTACCGGGAGGCCAAGCAGCAGTCCTTGCGTCCAGTTCCAAGTCCAGTGGAGTGCGACGGCCGGGCACAGAGATCCGGTGCGCAGAACCAGCTCCCCGAGAACCCAGCCGGCGAGCACGGTATTGACGAGACCTATTGTGTTGGCGCCGGGGTTCGACTGATGCATCCATGCAAAGAGGCCAGCCGTCAGTGCTAAGGCCGGCCGTCGACCGAA
The DNA here is from genome assembly GCA_039026915.1 of Acidobacteriota bacterium. Classification (GTDB taxonomy): domain Bacteria; phylum Acidobacteriota; class Thermoanaerobaculia; order Multivoradales; family Multivoraceae; genus JBCCLJ01. The sequence continues at coordinate 1,967 of JBCCLJ010000062.1, read as the reverse complement.
GGCACTGGCGCAGAGCGAGAGTAAGACGCCGCGGAAAGCGAGCTCCTCGAGGGCTGCCGCCAGCAACAAGAAGAGAGTCATTAGCCACCATAGCGGTGCGTCGAAGTTGACGGTGGAAGCCACAACTCGAGCGCCGCCCAACCAGACACCGACGACCACCGTGACCACACCGAGCAGGCCGGCGAACGCAGAGGACCGAGGCGCTCCCAAGACTCGCAGCGGAATCAGCGCGTTGTGCCTCGTCCGCCTCCAAGTTCTCCTCGAGTTGGCGTTGGCAAGCCAGGTCCAGGCGGTGAAGCCTCCGAAGAGGAGCAGACCACGTCCCACATCCACTCGTGCCTGAGAACCCGAGGCGCTCATCGGACTCGTGCTCGGCAGAAGTCCAGCAAGAGCCAGCAGTCTCCAGAAGGTCAAAGCTCCGAGGACTAGAACCAAGAGGTACGAACCGATCTCTGCCATTGCCCGCAGGCGCTGGCGCAAATCGGGCTCCGACCCAGCGGTTGACGCAGAGGGTTCATCGGGACCAGACTTTCCCTTCATCCGAACTCTCCGGGCAAACGATCGGCCAAAGCCGTCGTGCCCCGTCGGCGCGCCGTTCGACGAGGCGCCCCAGAGAGAATCGCCACCGAGAACACCGCCATAGATTTCCACCGATGGAGACAGCCTATGCACAGTCTACGGCTCCGGCCAATCTCGTCCCTTTCCCTACCGACGCTCGCCGGCCTGCTGGTCGCGACCGCGTGCGCACCGGGAGCTGACGTGAGCACCACGATTCCCAAGTTCGAGTACCCGCAGACGAAGACCGTCGAAGTCAGTGACGACTACCACGGCACGAGCGTCGCCGATCCCTACCGCTGGCTCGAGGATCTCGACGGCGAGGAGACGGCCGCCTGGGTCGCCGAGCAGAACGAGATCTCGCGCCCCTACCTCGCCTCACTGCCGGCCCGCGACGAGATCAAGGAGCGTCTGACCGCCATCTGGGATCACGAGCGCTACTCCTCGCCCTTCAAGGAGGGCGACGACTACTTCTACTTCCGCAACGACGGCCTGCAGAACCAGAGCGTGCTCTACCGCACGGCGAGCCCCGAAGAAGACGGCGAAGTCGTGCTCGACCCGAACGCCTTCAGCGAGGACGGCACCGTGTCGCTCGCCGGGTGGTCGATCAGCCCCGGAGCGCGCTACATCGCCTTCGCACGCTCGGACGGCGGCAGCGACTGGGACACCTGGTCGGTCCTCGATCTCGAGACGCTGACCGAGCTCGACGACAGCGTCGGCTTCACCAAGTTCACGAGCGCCTCCTGGACGAAGGACGAGAGCGGCTTCTACTACTCGCGCTACCCCGAAGGAGAGGACGGCGAGGGCGACGACCAGAAGAACGTCTCCGTCTACTTCCACAAGGTCGGCACGCCGCAGTCGGAAGACGAGCAGGTCTACGCCGAGACCGAGTACGACAAGCGCAACCCCTACGGCTTCGTCACCGACGACGGTCGCTTCCTGATCCTCTCGATCCAGGAGGGCTACCTGCAAAACGCCGTCTACTACCGTCGTCTGGACCAGGCGAACAGTCCGGTCGTGCGTCTGCTCGACGACTGGGACGCGCTCTACAACTTCATCGGCAACGTCGGCGATACCTTCTACTTTCAGACGACTCTCGACGCACCCAAGGGCCGCGTGCTCGCCATCGATCTCGACAAGCCCGCGCGCTCCGACTGGCGCGACATCCTCGCGGAGCAGGAAGAGCCCCTGCAGGGCACGGGCCTCGTCGGCGGCCATCTCGTCGCCAACTACCTGCAGGACGTAAAGTCGCGCGTGCGCCTCTTCACCCCGGACGGCGAGCCGGTGCGCGACGTCGAGCTCCCAGGCATCGGCAGCGCCGGCGGCTTCGGCGGCAAGTGGGACGACACCGAGACGTTCTACTCGTTCTCGAGCTTCACCGTGCCGTCGTCGATCTACCGCTACGACATCGC
>JBCCLJ010000061.1:0-31998 GCA_039026915.1 Acidobacteriota bacterium | reverse complement strand
CGGCATCCCTCCGTCAAAGAGGCTCGCCGCCTCTGGAACGGTGAGCGGCTGGGCGCCGGCTCCTTGGTGAAGAAGGAACAGGAGCAGCGCGGAAAAGGCTAGGACAGAGCGATCCATGGGGGTTCTCGCGGGCCGGAGCGGCGCGTCAGCGAGTGCTGCCCTCCGGGGCTTCAGTGTACGCCTGGAGCGAGAGAAATGCTAGTTTTTGTAGGAGATTGGAGCACACCTTTCGTCACCGCCCACATTGAGCGATGTCGCTCAGGCCCCCGACGAGCCCGCGATCTCTCAGCCGTCGGCGCTGCGAACGATCGGCAGGCCCTGACCGTCGACGTGCGAAGGTGTGCGCTCCTCGTACTCGACGAGCTCGTAGTAGGCGTCGAGCACCGGCCAGGAAGCGCGGAGGAGCAGTCGGTCTCGAGCGCGGACGAGTACTTCCATGGGCTCCCAGTCCGGTCGTGAGCACAGCATCCGGTAGTGCAGTGCCTCGGTCTCCTCGAGGACCGGCGGCTCGAGGCGGACAGCGCCCGCGAACTCGAGAGTTCTCGGCACGATCACGGCTTCCAAGCCGCCGCTGCCGTCTTCCTGCGGCGTCGAGCTCGCCGTCATGTAGGTGTGAACCGGTGGACCGCCCGGGCCGGGATGCGAGCCCGACTGCCAGCCGTCGGCGATCAGAGGGTGCGGAATGAAGCTGTCGAGGCGCGTCGACACGGGATGCTCGACACGATCCCAGAAGTCTTGGCGACTGAGATCGTCCGGATCACCGTCGTCGACGTTGAGCGTCTCGACGACGAGCACGTCCGGTCCGAAGCGGTAGCGAGCGTGCTCGGGCGGAGAGCCGCCTTGGCGCGACCAGACGGAAGCCGAAAGCGGCGCGAACGAAGGATCGACCTCCAACTCGACGCGCCGCTCGATCTCACGGTCGAGCAGCTGGCAGACCGCCTCGAGACGCTTCCCGCCTTCGCGCAGCTGTTCGATGCGGAACGTCTCATCGCCCGTGATGGCACCGACCGAGAGTGATCTGTACTCGATTCGTCCGTGGATGTTCATCGGGAGCGACCGGTCCCGGAGCCGCTGGAGCGGTGGCCGCAGCGCGTGAGACGAGAGCTGTGCTTCGGAGACGGTCGAAAGAGCATGTCACACGACGACTCGAGCTCCGGCGATCCAGGAGGAGGGCTGGCACCCTGGCACCGCCTCCGGCGAGTTCTCCGGCTCGCCCTCCCGGAGTACAGTTGCCGCTCGATCCCTCAGAACCCCTCTGAGGCCTCAAGGAGCCCCCATGACCGAAACCACTCCTCGACCTCTTGACGGCCTGCGCGTCGTCGAGATGGGACAACTCCTCGCCGGACCTTTCTGCGGCACGCTCCTCGGCTATTACGGTGCCGAGGTCATCAAGATCGAACCTCAGACCGGCGATCCCATTCGGACCTGGCGCGAGACCCGCAACGGCCAGTCCTATTGGTGGTCTTCGCTGGCTCGCAACAAGAAGAGCGTCACCCTGAACCTCCGCAAGGAGGCGGGACGAGCGCTGGCTCGCCGACTCATCGAGCAGGCCGACGTGCTGATCGAGAACTTTCGTCCCGGGACTCTCGAGAAGTGGGGTCTGGATCCCGCGGAGCTGCAGCGACAGAACCCCGAGTTGATCGTTGCGCGCATCTCGGGCTACGGCCAGACGGGCCCCTACGCTTCGCGACCGGGCTACGCCTCCGTCTGCGAAGGATTCGGCGGACTGCGCTACCTGAACGGAGTGCCCGGCGAGCGGCCGGTGCGCCCGAACCTGAGCCTGGGTGACACGCTGACCGGAGTCCACGCGGCGTTCGGCGTGCTTCTTTCGGTCATCGATCGACAGCGACGAAAGGCGGGCGGTCAGACCGTCGATGTCGGCATCTTCGAGTCGATCTTCAACATGATGGAGGCGGTCGTCCCGGAGTACTCGGGCGCGGGCGCGGTACGTGGGCCCTCTGGATCGACGATCACGGGCATCGTGCCGACGAACACCTACGAGTGCAAAGACGGCAAGTACGTGATCATCGGCGGCAACGGGGAGTCGATCTTCCAGCGTCTGATGGTTGCCGCGGGCAGACCCGACATGGCGGAGGATCCGAAGTTCGCCGGCAACGAGAACCGAGTCGTGCACGAGCGCGAGATCGACGCGGCGCTCGACGCCTGGTGCTCCGAGCTGACCCTTCAGGAGGTGCTCGAAGCTCTCGAGCAGGCCGAGGTGCCTTCGGGCCCGATCTACAGCGTGCGCGACATGATGGAAGACCCGCAGTACCAGGCGCGGGAGCTCTTCGAAGAGGTGGAGTTCCAAGGTGAGCCGCTGCAGATCCCTGCGATCCTGCCCCGACTCAGCGGAACGCCCGGCCGTACCGAGTGGCCAGGGCCCGAACTCGGATCACACAACGGTGAGGTCTACGGAGAGCTTCTCGGACTCGATGCCGAGGAGCTGAAGCGCCTCGCCGAGGACGAGGTCATCTGATGAGTCCCGCCGCGCCGCGTGGCCTGCCCAGCGCTCTTCCGGACTCCGTATCGGTGATCGAAGTCGGTCCGCGAGACGGCTTCCAGATGGAAGAGCTATTCATTCCCACCGAGCTCAAGGTCGAGGCGATCGAGCGCCTCGCCGATGCGGGCCTCCGAGCCGTCGAAGCGGTCTCGTTCGCCCACCCGAGGGTCATCCCGCAGATGCGCGACGCGGGTGAGGTTCTGGAGCGCATCACTCGTCGCAGCGACGTCGAGTACACCGCGCTCGTTCCGAACCTGCGCGGCGCTGAGCGTGCGCTCGCGGCCGGGGTCGATGGCCTGCACTTCGTGGTCTGCGCTTCCGAGACCTACAACCAGCGGAACGTCGGCATGTCCGTCGACGAGTCGGTCGCCGATCTCGTGCGCATCGCTCGCACCGTGGACGGCAAGGTCCCGTTGGCCGTGACCATGGCGGTGACCTTCGGCTGTCCGTTCGAGGGTCAGCTGCCGGACGACGTCCTCGTCGAGCTCGCAGCCCGGCTGGTCGACGCGGGTGCGGATCACCTCGGTCTGGCGGATACGGCCGGACTCGGTGACCCGATGCTGGTGCGCCGCGTTGTCTCCCAGGTGCAGCAGCGACTGCCGGCGACGCCTCTCCGGATGCACCTGCACGACACGCGGGGCCTCGGCATCGCCAACGCTCTGACGGCGATGGAGCTGGGCGTCGGGACCTTCGACACCGCCTTGGGAGGTCTCGGTGGTTGTCCTGTGATGAGGGGGGCCTCTGGCAACGTGTCGACCGAGGACTTCGTCAATCTCTGCGACGAAATGGGCCTCGAGACGGGAGTCGACGTTGCCGGAGTGGCCGCGGTCTCGCGCCTCCTGCAGAGCTTTCTGGGGCGTGAGCTTCCAAGCAAGGTTCTGCGGTCCGGCACGCGCGACGAGCTCTACGCAGCCAACCGCGACTAGCGGAACACTGCAGCCTTTGTCAGGTCGCTCGGCGAAAGAGACGCCGCGGTCGGCCTGCGCTATCGTTCGCGCACGGAAGCGCACCTCGGCTCGATGTCGGTGAAGACGCGCTGGAGATGCAATGAAGGTTGGATTCATCGGTTGGCGCGGCATGGTGGGGTCGGTCCTCCGGCAGCGCCTCGAGTCGGAAGGCGATCTGCCGCGTCACGAGTGGAGCTACTTCTCTACCTCCGCCGCCGGTGGCACCGGTCCGGATGGCAAGTCCCTGGCGGACGCACACGACGTCGATCGGCTCGCCGAGTGCGATGTCGTGATGACCTGTCAGGGCGGGAGCTATACCGAATCGGTGCACCCGCGACTGAGGGACACCGGTTGGGACGGCTACTGGATCGACGCTGCCTCGGCTCTGCGCATGGCTCCCGACTCGGTCATCGTGCTGGATCCGGTGAATCGCGCTCTCATCGACCGCTCCCTCGACGCGGGAGTCCGCGATCTGATCGGCGGCAACTGCACCGTGTCGCTCATGCTCATGGCGACAGCGCCGCTCTTTTCTCGCGGGTGGGTCGAGTGGATGAGCTCGATGACGTACCAGGCGGCTTCTGGAGCCGGCGCTCGGGCGGTCAAGGAGCTCGCAGCGCAGACGCGATACCTCGGCGACCGCTCGGCGGCAGCGCTCGACGATCCCGAGGCCGGCGTCGCAGACGTCGACGAGGCCTTCCGCGTGGCGCACGGTGCACCTGACTTCCCAACCGACGCTCTCGGCTTTCCGCTTGCCGGCAGCCTTCTCCCGTGGATCGATCGTGCGGTCGAACACGGTCAGTCGCGCGAAGAGTGGAAGGGCGAAGTGGAGACCAACAAAATCCTCGCTCTCGAGAAGACCGTGCCGGTCGACGGCATCTGCGTTCGGATCGCCGCCATGCGCTGCCACGCGCAAGCTCTGCTCTTCAAGCTCACCGAGGACGTGCCTCTCGAAGAGATCGAGTCTGTGCTCGGCGAAGCACATCGCTGGTGCGAAGTCGTGCCGAACACTCCGGAGGCGTCGAAGGCGCGATTGACCCCTGCGGCGGTGACCGGCAGCCTCCAGGTACCGGTGGGGCGGCTGCGCAAGACGCGCTTCGGCCCCGAGTACCTTTCCCTGTTCACCGTAGGCGACCAACTGCTCTGGGGCGCCGCCGAGCCTCTGCGGCGCGCACTCGAGATTCTGCGCGAGCGCGCCGGCTGAGCTCGTGGACGCTGCGCCTCACGCCTCGGTGGCGCTGGTCCGGGCGCTCGCCCTCTTTTTCGCCGGGCTCTCAGCGACTCTCTTTTCCTGGCTCGCGCTGAAGCCGGCCGACTCGATCTCAGAGGCCCTGGCTCTCGGCCTGGGAACCGCGTTCTGCCTCTCATTCCTGATCGTCGCGCTCGCCGTCTCACGCGGCCTGTCGCAGGAGCGGGCCGGTGGGCTCGCCACAGCAGCTCTGCTCTTGCTCAGTCTGACCGGCTCGACGCTGCACGGCGGCGTCGATTCGCCGATTCTGGTCCTCGGTGTCGTCGCGCCGACGATGGCTTTGGTGCTCCACTCCGGGGCTGCCGCGGCTGCGGCCTTCGTGCTCCAGACGTTGGGTGTGCTGGCACTGTTGCTCGTGGGCACTTCGGGCGCTTCGCTCCCTTGGGATCGCGCTCTGACGCTGATCGTGGCGACGAGCCTCGCCTGGCTCCTCGCCGATCGGCTCTGGCGACAGAGTGCCGGCCTCGCCGCCGAGCTCGAGTTTCGCGATCGGACCGATCCGCTGACCGGCGTCGCCAACCGCAGGCGGTTCTTCGAGGCGCTGCGCGGCGGAACGGACGAAGAGTCTGCTCGCTCTGAACCGGCGACTTCCGTCGTCCTTTTCGAGGTCGATTCCTTTCACGAGCTTCGGGAGCGCTACGGCAATCGCACCGCGGACCGTTCCATGATGGACGTCGCGCAGCTGCTGGCCGGTTGTCTGCGGCGCGAGACCGATACCGTGGCGCGCCTCTCTTCCGGCGAGTTCGGAGCGGTCCTTCGGGCGACCCGGGTCGAGGACGCTCACCGACTCGCCGAGCGAGCCGTCGAGCTGGTGCGCACGGTCGGCATCCCTCACGAGGGCACGGAGAGTCGTGTGCTCACGCTGAGCGCGGGAGTCGCCGCCGTCGACGACGAGTCCCCGGACCAGTCGGTGCGCCGGGCGCGCGAGTCCTTGACAGCGGCGCGCACAGCGGGAGGCGACCGCGCTTTCTCACCGCCTTCCGGAACGCTGGCCTTTCCCCAGCTGGGAAACGACGAGGCAGAGACCGACGTTGAGAGTTAGGGGCTTGAGGAAGAACTCGCGTGGTGCTCAGCGCAGGGATCTGCGCTCTCTGTTCTTGTCGATGCCGAGTCCGACGAACGAAGTCCACCTGGCTGGTTTGAAGGTCTTCGTTCGTCCTTCGCGAATGGAGGCTTTTCAATTGAATCGATGGACTCCATTCGCTGGGTCGATGCGGTGCCATCGCCGACGAGGCTCGGCGAGGACAGAGTGCGCAAACCCCTGCGCCCCCTTCTTCTCAATTGAACTGGGGGTTTGCGCGGCGCGGGCCGATCTTCGGCACGGCGCACGCTCAACGATGGGCACCGCATCGCCTTCGCCAGAGCGAATGGAGTCCATCTCAACGATGCAATCGCCTCCATTCGCACGGGGCGAACGAAGACGATGTGACAGAGCAAAAGGACTTCGTTCGCCCTCAACGGCGCACCGAATCTCGACCCGCGGCGCGCAAACTGAGCGCTACGCGAGTTCTTCCTCAAGCCCCTAGCCATAGAGGCCCGCGTGCAGCCCCCAAATCTTGCCGAAACCGAGGAACTTGGCGCCGGCGGCGACGGACGTGCCAGCGAGCAGGCCGCAGAGCGCAGCGCGTGCTGTCAGACCGCTCCACGCGACGCCGAGTACGAACAGCGGTGATACCTGGCAGAGGAGCTCGTTCTTGAGCTCCGTCAGGCCCCAGAGGGTCAGACGAGGCACGAGCGCAACCCCGACCAGAACGGCCATTGCCAACCAGGAGAGCAGCTTGCCGTAGCGCGTGATGTGGGCCTCGTCGGCGTCGCGCATGAGAGTTCTGCCGAGCACGTCCTTCGACAGGATGGACGACAGGCTCAGCAGCACGGAGTCGGCGGTCGACATGATCGCCGCCATGGCTCCGAGAAGCACGAGGGCCGCCGACAGCGCAAAGAGCGGCTCGGCCTCGGTCCACTCGCGTAGCAGACGCGGCATGACCTGATCGGCGGCGATGTCGCCCAGGGCGGTGTCATAGCGTCGGACTCCGTAGAGTCCGACGAGCACGACGACCGGCATCGTGACCAGAGGCATGAACGCCATGATGCCGAGCGAGCGCTTCAGGACGCGTGAGCTCTTGGCGGCGTAGATTCGCTGGATCGCCTGCGGGGCGAAGCCGACGGTCAGCACGTTGCTCACCCAGGTGCGAAGGACGGGAGCAGGAGGGCGACTGACCTTCTCCGGATGGTTCTCTGCGAGCCAGGCCGTCAGGCCGCCGAGGCCTCCGGTGCTGGTCAGCACGGCCGCGAGGATGCCCGCGAGGCCGACGAGGAGGAGGATTCCCTGCACGGTGTCCGTCCAAGCGACGGCGCGCAGGCCGCCGAGCGTCTCATAGACGACGATCACCACGGCGAAGAGGAGCACCCCTGCGGCGTACGGCACGGCGCCGTCGCTGATGCCTTCGGTCAGATGGCCGATCGCCATGAGCTGTGCGAGCAGGTAGTTGGTGATGGCGACGATCAGCAGGAGGTTGGCGCAGTGCGTCAGCACGGGCGAGCCGAACCGGTGGTCGAACCAGTCGGCCGGGGTGACGAAGCGGTGCTTGCGGGCAGTGCGTTGCAGTCCCGGTGCGAAGGTCAGGTAGACGACGACGATCGCCATCATGAAGCTCGCCGACATGATCCATGCGAAGCCCATGCGGTATGCCTCGCCGGGATAGCCGATGAGCGCGTTGCCGCTGTACTGCGTTGCGTAGAGCGTCAGCACGAGGACCGGAACGCCGAGACTGCGGCCGGCGAGGTAGAAGTCGCTGAGAGAGCCGGGGGTTGCGGCCCGCCTCGAGAGCACGGCGATGGTCGCGAGCATCGCTGCATACACGCCGAGGAGAAGCGCGATCGGTGTCACGCCGTGCTCTCTTCGTCGTCGGCTGCCGCGTCTTCGTGCCAGTAGCGATGGATGAGAACGTTCACCGTGACGGCGACGAGTACCCCTCCGCAGAGCGCGGTGACGACCCAGCGCGGCAGGCCGAAAGCGATCGTCGCGTCGCCCTCGGGCCACCACCAGGGAATCAGTGCACCGTAGAGCAGAGCGAAGAGGACCCAGGTCCAGCGGGGAAACGGCGCTGAGGGGGAAGGCATGCGAGGACTCTACCCAAGCTTGCAAACGCACCAATCCGTGATCCGGGCAGGTGCGAAGAAAGGTTGAACGCAAGGCGTTCCCACACGCACCCCGGAAGGAAACCGATCATGCGCACCCTCACGACTCTCTTTCTCACGGCCGCCTTCTTTGCTCTGCCGCCCAGCTTGGAGGCCCAGAAGGCCGAGATCTATACGCCCGTTCTCAGCAACGCCGCCATCAAGGGCTACGACCCTGTCGCCTACTTCACCGACCAGAAGCCGGTGAAGGGCTCCAGCCGGATCACGCACGACTGGAAGGGCGCCGAGTGGCGCTTCGCGAGCGAAGCGAATCGCGACAAGTTCGCCGCCGATCCGGAGCGTTGGGCTCCGCAATATGGCGGCTACTGCGCCTGGGCTGTCAGCCAGGGCTACACCGCCGGCATCGACCCGAAGGCGTGGACCGTGGTCGGCGACAAGCTGTACCTGAACTACAGCAAGAAGATCCAGTCTCAGTGGGAAGAGGACCGCGACGGCAACATCGCCAAGGGCGACGCCAACTGGCCGAAGGTCCTCGAGTGAGCCGAAAGGCCCAGGCCTGATCCGTCAGGCACTCCCGATTCTCTCGGCGCCACCGCGTCGAGCTCGGCGGACTCGCGATGAAGCGGGAACCGCAACCGAAGACAGCGCCTCGGGCAGGTGAACGGGAAACCTGCGCTCGCTCGCGGCGAACCGATACTCGCTAGGAGACCGACATGAACGCAGCAGCAGCCAACCCCGCCAACGACTCCTCCTTGAACCCAGCGCCGCTCGGCAAAGTGCGCTATCTCGGCTGGGCCCTCCAGACGGTCGTCGCCGTCATCCTCCTGCAGACCCTGTTCTTCAAGTTCACCGGCGCACCCGAGAGCGTCTACATCTTCGAGACGCTCGGCATGGAGCCCTTCGGTCGCTGGGGCTCCGGTCTCGCCGAGCTCGTCGCCAGCGTCCTGCTCTTCGTTCCCAGTCGCCGCGTCTACGGCGCCCTGTTGGCCCTAGGAGTCATGGCCGGTGCGATCGGCAGCCACCTCACCGTGCTCGGCATCGAGGTTCAGGGCGACGGCGGACTGCTCTTCGGCATGGCGGTCGTCGTCTTCGCCAGCTCGGCCGCGCTCGCCTGGATGCACCGTCGCCAGCTGCCGTTCCTGAACTGAGTACCGAACCGCATGGCCGGCCGAGGCGCCCCGCGTCTCGGCCGGTTTTCTGTTTCTGGCGATGTTCCCTTGAGCGTCGGGCCGACGCCGCTCGAGAGGACGTTCGGGTCACGCCAAGGAGCTGACGCGCCCCCTCGCGACTTGGCGCAGGGAGCGCCGTCACTCAGCGCTTGTGCTCAGGGCTGTGGAAGTCGGTCTTGCAACCGGCGTCCCAGACCTCCGGCTGGTTGCCGTGCGCGGGGATGCCACCCTGGTCCTTGAGCATGCGCGCCAGGTGCAGGCAGTTCCAGGCCAGGAAAGTCGTGTTGCGGTTGGTGAAGTCGTTCTCCGGGCCGCCGGAGCCCGGGTCGCGATACGACGGACCGGGTCCCGCCTCGCCCATCCAACCGGCGTCCGCCTGCGGCGGGATGGTGTAGCCGATGTGGGAGAGAGAGAAGAGGATGTTCATCGCGCAGTGCTTGACGCCGTCTTCGTTGCCGGTGATCAGCGTAGCGCCCACCTTGCCGTAGTCGCGGTACTGTCCCTTGTCGTTGAAGGAGTGGGTGTAGCCGTACATGCGCTCGAGCACGCGGCTGCACACCGAGGATTTCTCGCCCAGCCAGACGGACGTGCCAAGGATGAGGATGTCGCAGGCGTCGACCTTGGCCTGGATCTGCGGCCAGTCGTCCCTGTCCCACTCGTCGGTCTCGGACATGTCCTTGCCGAGTCCGGCGGGAAGCTCGTAGTCCACCGGGCGCAGGATCTCGGTCTTCACGCCGTTGGCCTCGAAGATCTGCTGGGCAACCTGGATCAGCCCCTCGGTGTGGGACATGACCGGCGTCCGGCTCAGCGTGCAATTGAGGAAGAGAACGCTCAGATCGTCGTACTTTGCGGGGGCGTTGGAACACTGGTGGTCGGTAATGGTCTTCAGCTGTTCTGTCACGGATCTTTCTCCGGTAGGGGCTCTTGCGTGGGGATCGCGGCAGGGTAGCAGGCCGGACGGTCGACAGGGATTTTCTGTCGCTCGCGCGGGACCCTCAGAGGCCCTTTTGAAAACTGCTCCAGGACCCTCGTGAGGGTGCCTCTGAAGGGGTTTTTTGCACTACGATCGCTCGCAACTCTGGAAGGAAAGCCCATGGATGAGTTGAAGCGAACGACGGTGACCGAGGACCCCCCGAATCGTGAGAGCCCTCTCGGCATCTTGCTGAAGGATCTGACGCCGGCCGAGCTCTTCTACATCCGCAGCAACTTCTCGGTACCGCAGCTGGTCCCCGAGCATCGCATCGACGTCTGTGGTGCGGTCGACAACGCTCTCTCCTTCGATCTCGAGGAGCTGCGGTCCATGGAATCCAGAGACGTTACCGTGACGTTCGAGTGCGCCGGCAATGCACGCCTCTCCATGGTTCCGGTGCCCAAGGGGACGGCGTGGGGTTGGGGCGCCGTTTCGACGGCGCGCTTCACCGGTGTTCCGCTGCGGCAGATTCTCGGACCGGCGGGCGTCGCCGAAACGGCGATCGAGGTTGCCTTTCGCGGCGCCGACCGCGGCAGCCTCCGAGGAGAGACGATCGCCTTCGAGCGCAGCCTGCCGCTCGACGTGGCGCTCCAGGACGACGTTCTGGTGGCCTGGAAGATGAACGGTGAACCGCTGCCCCTCGAGAACGGCGCGCCGGTGCGTGTCGTTGTTCCGCGTTGGTACGGCGTCGCCTCGGTGAAGTGGCTGGAGCGGATCGCCGTGCTCGAGCAGCCGCTGGACGCGCACTTTCAAACGGAACGCTACGTCTATGTGAAGGACCCGTTCGAAGCCGACCAGACGCCGGTGACGGCGATGCGTGTGCGTTCGCTCATCGCTTCCCCTGCGGACGGTGCGCGCCTGGCTCCCGAGGAGCTCTCGATCGAGGGCTCCGCTTGGTCGGGCTCGGGCGCCGTGACGGCCGTCAACATCTCGTGTGACGGCGGGAACACCTGGGTGGAGGCCGAGCTTGGTGAGGGTGACGGCTTTGGTCTGGCCAGGCGCTGGCGTCTGGCGTGGACGCCTCCGGGCCCGGGCCGCTACCGGCTCCTGTCGCGGGCGACCGACGCGGCGGGCCATCAGCAGCCGCTCGAGCCGATCTGGAACGAGCTTGGCTATGGCAACAACCTCGCGCATCGCATCGAGGTCGAAGTCGCCTGAAGCTGCGTACTGACGGTCAGCCGTGGCGCTTCAGATAGTCGAGGGCGAAGGCCTCGAGCTCCGGTGAGCGAAGCCCGATCTCCTTCGCCTCGCGGGTCGCGTCGTCGATCGGCCAGCCGTCCAGCAGCACCCGCTTGAGGAGCCACATTGCACCGACGCGGTTCGCGGAGCCGCAGTGGATGAAGAGCGGGTGGTTCTGCTCGTCCGAGGTCATCTGGAGGAAGGACTCGGCGGCCTCGTCGGTCGGCGTTCGGAACGGCAGGTGCAGATAGCGAAGGCCTGCGGCTTCAGCGGCGGCGCGGCCCGCAGGAACGTCGACGCCGCTCTCGCCTTCGGTGCGCAGGTTGAGCACCGCACTGTACCCGGCCCTGGCGAGCCGGGGCATCGCCTCGGTGGGCGTGGCGCCGGCGCAGGCAAAGGTGGCGTCGACCTTGGTGAAGTTGCGGATGCCGTCGGCGACGTCCTCGCCCGGAGCGAGGGCAGCGGAGGCGAGCGCGAAGACCGCGAAGAGTCGAGAAAGCACGGTGTCTCCTGGTCCGTTGTCAAAGCGGGAGCGCCCCGAACCTAACGGAATCCGTCGTCTAGACTGAAGTCTGGAGAAGAATCGATGAGCCGTCGCGATGAGAGTTAGCTACGACCCGGAGCGCAGCGTCGTGCTCGTGCAGCTCGAAGACGACACGGCCCTCACCGAGAAGCTCGACGAGTGGCGCAAGTTCCCTCGCATTCGGTTGGAAGAGCGTCCCGAGGAAGGCTCCGAGCTCGCCGTCACCTTGGCGTCGCGAGCGCGGCGGATCCTGCTGCCGTGCCGTGTGAAGCAGGTCTTTCGCAGCGGTCAGACGCACTGGGGCGCGATGCTCGAGGTGCTCGACTGGTCGGCGGCGGAGGCGAGCGCTGAAGCTCGAGAGACGGATTTGCCAGGGACGGAACCGGCCGTCGCGGAGGCTCAGACGCAGGTTCCGGTGAGCGAAGCGCAGGGCGTCTCCCCGATGTTCGAGCTCAAGAAGATGAACCCGACCCAGAAGGCTCTGCTCGCGACCAAGGCGACACGCCAACAGCGCCAGATCCTGCTCCGCGATCCGAACCCGCAGGTCCTGCTCGGCCTGCTCGCTCACCCGCGCATCGAAGTCAAAGAAGTCCTGCAGCTCGTCAAGAACCCGCAGGCGCCGAGCGGGCTCCTGCAGCGCGTCGCCGCCGACAAACGCTTCTCCGGCAACTACGAGATCCAGGTCGGCCTCGTGCGTAATCCCAAGACGCCGACGCCCGTCGCCGTCCGACTCGTCGACCTCCTGCGGCCGAACGATTTGCGGGAGATGGCGAAGAGCAAGGCCATTCGGGAGGAGCTGCGGAAGGTGATTCTCAGAGTGCACTTGAGGCGGAACCAGCGGTAGGGGACGCTCTATTGTGTTTGTGGGGAGTGGAGGGCGTGTGAAGCGAGAGTTGTGGCAGTGCTCGGTCCGAGCGCGTCGGCGAGTCTCCCTTGGGGCAGCTCTTCTATTCTGTGTCTCCACTCTGCTTGCTCAAGAGTCGAAACCGGCGGTTGACGAAGAGATCGAGGTCTCGGAGGTCAGCCTTCTTTTGCGGGTCACGGATGTCGATGGTGACTATGTGTACGGGCTCGATGTCGCAGATCTCGAGCTGGTCGTCGGTCGGCAGAAGCATGCAGTTGCGGCGGTGCAAGAGCTCGCGTCGAGCCACAGGACGAGCGACAGGGCAGCCTCGTCAGAACAGGCTGCGATCGGTGCTACGAGTCTGATCCTCATCGACAGCAGCGGCTTGACTCCCCGCGGGCGCGACCGAGCTGTGGATCTCGTTGCGGACTACCTTGCGCTGGAGGGCGCGGAGAGGTTGATTCTCTCGGTCTTCGGCGGGCAGGAGCTGCGAAGCATCGACGGGCGAATCGTCGGCGCTGCCGGAATCGAGAAAGAGCTAGGTCGTCTGAGAAGTTACAAGACCGACGTGCTTCTCTTTCGCGAGCGAACCCGAGCCATCGAGATCGTCGAGGGCGACAACATCCGGGTCAAGGGTGACCCGTTCAGCGGCAGCTGCGGTGACTATCCGTTTCGTGTCGGCACGGTGGAGCAGTACTCCGCTCTCGTCGAGAAGCACAACGAGCTCTTGGCGCAGGCTTTCGTGCGGTTGGTCGAAGGAGCTGAAGAACGACCCTGGACGGCTCTCTATCTGTTGACGGAGGGAATCGAGAGAGAGCCCGGTCTCGAGCTGCGCGAACGTCTCCTGCTCAGCTGTAAGCGGCGCGGTGGCCGCGGTGACGTGGCTCAGTACCTTGACGCTGCTTGGCTCGTCAGGATGGTCAAAGCTGCGCGAGCCTCCGGTGTGTCCATCTTTCCCGTCGATCTCGGTGGGCTTCGCCTCTACGACGACGCCTCACTGGACCTGCAGTCCCTGCTGATCCGCAACCTCCAGGTGTCGCAGATCGACCTTGCGCGCAACACGGGCGGCAAGGCGGTCCTCAACTCGAACCGACCCTGGCAGGACCTGCAGCCGATTCTCGAAACGGCAGCGCCGAACTATCGGGTTTTCGTGAGCTCGGGGCTCGCCGAGGGGGAACGCTTCGAAGTGCGGTTGCGGGAGCCGCAAGGGCGTGAGCTCGTCGTCGTTCGGCGACCGTAGGTCGCTTGCTCGCGCAGCGCGATCGAGTCTCAGTGGGCGCTCGCTCTGCCGGTTCGATGATGGGCCGTCTTGCGACGAAGCAAGTTCGTCTGAAGGACCGACTCGACTCTGTGAGAGCAGTGCGCTTTACTTGCAAAGTACTTGCATGTAGCTTCTGATGATCCTAAGGGTAAATCCCGCCTAGGGAATCACAGCGGATCGAGTCGTTGTCGCCTGAGTTGGCTGCGGGCCTCCGGTGCGGTTACCGGAGAGTCACACTTCGGGAGGCACAGAGGTTTTCGACTCGCAGATGCTCGCGGCGCGCGAACGGATCACTGTTGAGCTCGCCGGTATCCCACTGCCGGCTATCTTCGAATCGCCCGGTTTCCGTCCGCTCAGTCCCCCCAACGACTCGGAGTGCATTGCATGAAGAACCAAAACCAATTCGTCGCCCGTGCGGTCCTTGCGTCGATTCTTGCGCTCTTGCCCTTCGAGATGGCCCTCGCGCAGGGAGCTGGTGCCGTTGAAACCGATGCGTCGAACGAGGCTGAGGATCCGGCTGCCCTCGGGGACGTCGTCGAGGTAGACGAGATCGTCGTTACGGCGACTCGTGAGGAGGAACCTGTCCTCGAGGTCCCGACGTCGGTCACGGTTCAGTCGATGGAGAGGCTGCGCCAGAGGGGCTTTGTCGTTGGTACCGATGAGTTTCGCGGCGTGCCTGGCGTCTTTGTTCGCCGTGGGGGAGGAGACAACGACGAGTTTCCGTTGATCTCCATTCGTGGTCTCACGGGCAACCACGGCAACGACACCTTCCTTGCCATGATCGACGGAGTTCCTTTTGTCAGTCCCGATGAAGAAGTCCTGCTCTACGAAGTGCCGTACGACGTGGTCGACTCGGTGGAGATCGTGCGCGGTCCTGTCTCGGCTCTCTATGGGCGTGGAGGCATCGGTGGAGCGGTGAACTACCGGACGCGGCCGCTCACTGGCGACCGGACTCAGATCACTCTGAGCGGCGGCAACGAGGGCTTTGCCCGGGGCGGAGCGCTCATTGAAAGAGCCTTCGACAACGGTGCTGGCCTCATGCTGAGTGCGAACCACGAGGAGTTCGATGGTTGGCGTGAGAACAGCGAACGTGAGATCACGAGCCTCTTCCTGAAGGGCTCGATTCCGGTTGGGGAGCGCGGCAAGCTCAACAGCTACCTGACCTACTACGACCGCTTCTCTGAGGTGCCGAGCGTCATCCCGACGACGCCTGACGGCACCATCATCGACGTAGGCGGCGGCTCGGAGGCCTACATTGGCTTCGAACCGACGTTCAACGACGTGGAAGGCCTGATCGGTGCGCTCAAGTACGAACATTCGATCAGCGACACGCTCGGCCTTCAGTTCACTGGCCAGGTTCGCGACTTCGAACGCGAAGGAGGCTTGAACTTCTACAGCCAGTCTGGCTTCGATCCCGAAAACACGACAGTGGGTTTCAACGGATTCGGATCCGAGAACGAGTCCACCATCTTCTACGGCGAAGGAACCTTGACCTGGAGTGCCGGCGGCCGGCACTCGATCGTTGCAGGCCTTGCCGCTGAGCGGGCTGAAATGGACAAGTCGGAGAACTGGAGCGGTGCCTTCGGTTTCGGCTGCCCCGGTTCTCCCTTCGGATTCAGCTTTTACTCCATCTTCGTCGACTATTCGACCGGAGAGGTACTCAACGACACTCCGGACAACTTCTGCTTCAGGCGCAACGAGGTTCGCGTAGCGGCCGACATGACGAATACCTTCTATGGTGCGTTCATCCAGGACGAGATTTCGCTGACTGACCGATGGACGCTGACTCTCGGGCTGCGCTACGACGAGTTCGATCGCGAGATCGACTTTCGCATTCTCGACACCGAGCCTAGCGACCAGACGGTGACCGGCGACTCAGACGCCGTCACACCGAAGATCTCCCTCAGCTATCGCTACGGCGGCGGCATGCTCTACGGCTCTTACAGCGAGGGTTTCAACTCGAACTTTGGGCCCCTGTTCCAATGGGATCCGACACAGTTTGCAAGGGTTGAGCGTCCGACGACATTGGACAACTACGAACTGG
Organism: Acidobacteriota bacterium; assembly: GCA_039026915.1. GTDB lineage: Bacteria > Acidobacteriota > Thermoanaerobaculia > Multivoradales > Multivoraceae > JBCCLJ01. The sequence goes on along the minus strand of JBCCLJ010000061.1, from coordinate 16,177 downwards.
GTTGGAAAGGGCGCGGGCTCGATGGCAGGCTCGAATGGGAGACGGCCGTCTTCTTTCTCGAGCAGAACGATCGCCGCGTCTTCGTCTCGAACCCAGACCCGTTCGGCCCTGATCAGGTGGCAACGACAGGTCAGCTCTATTCGAGCCGTGGCCTCGAGGCCTCGCTGAGGTTTCGCCCGACGCAGCGCACGCAGGCCGTCTTCAACTACGCCTACGTCGATCCCGAGTGGGATGAACTCATCTTGCCGGGCCGCTTTGGAGCTCCAGATCAGAACTTCTCTGGAGCAACACCGACGGGTGTGCCAGAGAACACTTTCTACGTCGAGTTGGAGCACGAGTTCTCTCGCTGGGCTACGGCTCGGCTGACGTACGAGTGGTACGACGACTATCTCGTTGATCTGGCGAACAGGGTCTCCGCCGGTGGCTACGATCTGCTGGGCATCTCGGCAAGCTTCAACGTGAGCAGCAACGCAGTTGTGGACGTCTCGATCACGAACTTGCTCGACGAGGAGTACTTTTTCTTCCTCTCGGGACTCGACAACACTCTGGCATCGCGCGTCACCCCAGGCGTGCCACGTCTCGCTCGTGCGACCCTGCGTTGGAAGTTCTGAGCTCCCGATCTCGAGGGTTCTTTCAGAAGATGAACTGCGATCCTCTCAAGGGGCAACGCAAGGGGTGTACCTCCGGCTACCCCTCCCTTCAGCGACTTCTCGTGCTGTTGCTACTTGCGACCGCGGCCTGCACAGGTGGTGATTCGGCCTCGACAACCAGCAATGAAGACGAGGACACGCTCGAGGGGGCATCGCTTCTTTCGATGGCGTACGCTAAGACGTTCCAGGTCTTCGAACGCGACGGCTACCGCGTCGTTGACTTGAGTGCCCCGCTTGTCAGCTGGGGAGGATCAGCTCAGGGCGCGGCTCACAGCGCGAGGGTGGTGCTCGTACCGAAGGCGATGGAGGCTCCGCCGCTTACGGGAGACTTGGAGGACGCCGTTGTCGTTCGAACGCCCGTGGCACGCATCGCTACCAACGACGCCGCGCTAGAGGCAATCGCCGCCGCTCTTGGGATTACCGATCGCCTGGTCGCGGTCGGTGGAGTCACGAGCTACAACGACGACGTTCGAGCGCGCGCCCGTGCCGGCGAACTGGCCCAGATTCGCTACGGGTGGAGCTCTCCACCAAACATTGGACCTCTGCTGGACTCTGAGCCCGACGTCTTTTTGATGGCGCTCGGCGATCTTGGCCACGCCGAGCACTACGAGCGGATTCGCGACCTCGGGGTTCCCGTCGTTCCGGTCTTTTTGGACGGCGAGCTCTCGTACATGGGGCCTGTGGACTACGTACGACTGGTCGGGATGATGTCGGACCGTGAAGCGGAAGCAGGTGCTTTCGTTTCGATGGTGGCGGAGAACGTGCGGAACCTTAAAGCTCTTACAGAAGGAAGGCCTCCCAAGACGGTGCTCAGCGCTTGGTACGACGGCAGTGGCCGCTGGATGGCTACCGTCAGAAACGCGGAGAACGCGCTCCTGCAGGATGCGGGTGGTGTCAATCCTCTCGCTCAGTCCGACGATGTCCGTCTGGACGGCTTCGTCAAGATTGGAACAGAGGTGCTCCTCGAGAGCAGTCGCGACGCCGACTGCTGGATCATTCGCGACACGCACTCTGTCGCTTTCGATGACGTCACGATTCTGGAGAACTTCAAGTCTTGGAGAGAGGGTTGCCTCTTTGCCGCAGACGGCATGGTGAAGCCGGAAGCGAACGCGTTCGATCTCTACGAAACGGGTTCCATTCGACCTGATTTGATTCTGGGCGACATGGTCCGAATGCTCCACCCTGAGGTGCGCGACGAGCCGTTCCTCTACTATCGGCCCGACACGGAGATGGTGCGCCCGTGACGGAAGAGCCCGATCCAGAGCCGGAACCTCGAAAGATACGCGGCGCGATCTTCCTCCTCATGGCGGCGATCGTCGCGGTTGGCTTCCTTTCGCTTTCCTACGGGCAGGTCGACCTCGGTCTGTCTCGGTTGCTGGGTGCCCTTCTTTTTCGAGATGGAGACCCTGTCGCGGCGCAGATCGTCTTCGACTTGCGAGTGCCTCGACTAGCGACGGGATTGGTTGCAGGAGCCGCTCTCGGCGTATCGGGCGTCTTGATGCAGGCTCTCTTTCGCAATCCCATGGCCGACGCCTGGTCTCTTGGCCTCCTTGCGGGTGGCCAGCTTGGTGTCGCGCTCATCGTCACCGCCGCCGCATTCTCTGGACCCGCCGCGATCGATTTCCTGACCCTCTTTCAGGGAGTGGGCCTCACTTCGGCAGCGCTGCTCGGCGTGTCCGCTTTTGCTGCAGTTATGGTCACGCTGTCGCGCCGAGTGGGCACTATCTCGCTGCTGATTGTCGGGCTGATGCTTGGCTTCACCGTGCAATCGCTGGTGAGTTTTGTCACGCATTTCTCCAATCGAGTCGGTGGCAGGGTCTACTCAGGATGGAATGACGGGACGTTTGCAACGACCACCCTGAGCGACCTCAGGTTCGTCGTGCCCCCGGTGGTGCTCGGTCTGTGTCTCGCTGTGGCGAGCGCGAAGGGACTGAGCTCTCTTCTTCTCGGAGAGTCCTACGCGCGCAGTCTGGGAACGAACGTTCAGCGACTTCGGTGGCAGACACTGGCCGCAGTCGTTTTGCTCGTTGGGCCCGTAACGGCCTACTGTGGTCCGTTGATGTTCATCGGACTGATAATCCCGCACTTCGCTCGATCGATCGCGCACACATCCCTGATCCTCCCACTTCTCCCGCTGGCTGCTCTTGCCGGCTCGCTCTTGGCGATCTCGGCGGACGCGATCATGCATCTGCCTTGGGAGCAGCACTGGTTGCATCTCAACCGGGTTCTCGCGGTCATCGGTGCGCCTGTCGTGATCTTCCTGGTGCTCTTCAGCCCCTCGATGAAAGAGAACAATTGATGCTGCGCCTTGCAGCACTCGAGTCCGGCTACGCAGAGCAGGTGGTCGTTCGTTCGGCCTCTGTCGATGTCGGGGCCGGAGCTTTCGTTTGTATCGTCGGCCGCAACGGGGCCGGGAAGTCGACGCTCATGCGAACGATCAGCGGAATGCAGCCGTCGGTCGGTGGCGACTCTTTGCTCGAAGGCCGGTCGGTGTCTGCGATGAGTGCGCACGAACGAGCGCAGGCGATTGCCGTCGTGACCACAGAACGCGTCTCTAGCCCCGGGCTGCTCGCCAGCGACGTCGTCGCGCTGGGCCGCCAGCCTTATACGAAGTGGCACGGGCAGCTCACTGAAGGCGACAGGGAGGCTGTGCGCGAAGCGATGCGCAAGTCGCGTTCGTTGCAGTTCTCGGCGAGGCCTTTCAACAGTCTCTCGGACGGTGAGCGTCAGCGAGTGATGATTGCGCGAGCCCTTGCTCAGTCTGCGAAGCTCATGGTGCTGGACGAGCTGACGGCTTTTCTGGACTTGCCCGGCCGAGTCGAGATGATGGCGCTTCTGCGAAGGCACGCTGAGAAAACCGGCAAGACCGTCCTCCTGTCCAGCCACGACCTGGAACTCAGCTTGGAGCTGGCAGGAGAGATCTGGATCGTTCACGAGGGTCAGCTGGTGCACGGCGCTCCGGAGACCCTGATTCGCGATGGGTCTGTCCAGCGTGTGTTCGACAACGAAGACGTGAGCTACGACCCGTCGCAACGTCGGTTCACATTGGTTCGGAACTCAAAAGGCCAGGTCGCTTCGAGTTAGATCGTGACACTCAGCAGCTGGCGGCTAAGCTTGCGACTTCGAGACCACTCCCCTTGACTGATCGTCGAGACGTGGCTTCGAGCTCCTAGGCCGTCTTTGGTGGAGAAGTTGCCGTAGGAGTCGCTGCTGAGTGGGCACGATCTGGCGAGCTCTGTCGCTAGACGGCGCGCTATCAGGCCCCGTAGGTCCTGACAGTGACTGAAGGTTGTGAAGCAAAGCGACTATGGCGTTGGGGGTGCTTTGCCGCGTTCGTGCTGCCAGCTTTGGCCATAGTCGCCCTAGTTCTCTACCTACCTCGTGTCTCGAACACACCGACGCGCGCAAGGGAGGCCGTGCTGAAGCAGAACCTCCTGACCCTGAGAGAATCGATCCGCCAGTTCGAGCTGGACAAGGGGTGCCCGCCGCTCGAACTCGAAGAGCTGGTGACGTTGAACTACCTGCGCAGCCTGCCTCTGGATCCCATCACGGGGCGCGACGACTCGTGGGTGGTGGTGCGACTCGGTGCCTATCCTCTCGACGAGCTGCCGCACTGTCCGCGGAGAGTGGTTTGGGATGTTCGTTCGGGATCGGACGAGTTGGGGCTCGAGGGGCAGGCGTACTCGTCTTGGTGAAAGGCGGGACGCAGCTTGTGCTTGGGCGTCTGTTGCTGCTGCGGCAGGGACTTGGGACCGATTGCCGCGTCGAGCAATGACGCGCTGAGGTAGCTCCCCATGGAGGTGCCAGGATGCGTCGAGAGTGGCGGAGACTTGTTGAGCTGGCGCGGAACTCGGCGCCCCTACGGCACGACGCCCAGCTTCTCTCCGTCGATCCCCAGCGCTCGGTACGGCTCGAACGACGGATCGTTGCTCAGTACGTAACTGCCGTCGGCCAGGCGCCAAGCGTCGCGGTAGGCGTTGTTCAGTGCGACGGTGCCGCCGGGCGCCTCCGGGTCGCGATAGGTCTCGACGTCGCGAACGTACTCGAGGAATTCTCGGGCGCGCCGGTCGGAGGACTTCTGTTGGGCGTCCCAGGCGCGTTGGTTGATCTCGCGGATTTCGGCCATGGCGTCGGCGTGAATGGCGGCGCGCGCCATGATGCCTTCGCGGTGGATGCGGTCCATCGTCCGGTTGTGCTGGACGATCTGGCCTTCCCAGCCCGGGTCGACGAGGAGGGAGCGAGCGAGGCCTTCGTAGAAGCCGGGATCGTAGCCCTCGGCGGGGCCGTAGGAGAGGAAGACGGGCGCCGCGAAGGCGTTCACGTTCTGGGTCGTCACCCCGTAGCTCGCACCGCCGGTGCGGATGTGCGTGAAGGTGACGAGGGCCGCCACCGTGCCGCGCAGGGAGCGGCCGTCCTGCTCGTATTCGACGAAGACGTCGGCGGCGTCGACGGTCACCGTCGTGCGCTGGAAACCGGTGTCCTGCACACCCGCATTCGCGGAGTTCTCGGCGATCAGATCGGGGCGCTGTCGCCGTTCGAGGATCCGGTAGCCGCCCGGCATCAGGCCCGGCAGCAGCTGGTCGAGGTAGGCCGCGGCGCTGTCGATCGTGGCGGTGGGGCAGTTGCCGTTCGGTGCGCCGGTGCTGTTCCAGCCCCAGCCGCGCTGCGGAAGGAACGCCATGCCGGCGTCGCCGCTCGGAGCCTGCGTCTGCCACGCGAAGGCGTAACCGTTGGTGCAGGCGTAGTCGTTGCCCCAGACGACGCCGCCCTCCGTCTGCCAGCCGTGCGGGATGAAGATCGTGCCGGCGACCAACGGTCGTTCGAAGCCGGTGCGGTCGAGGAGGACGGCGCGGTCGACGCGGCGCGCGCCTTGGGGGAGGCCGGTGGGAGACTGAAGTGTTGGCTCTTCCGAGCGCGATTCGGTGGGGCTCGGAGTCTCGTTGGGTTCGTTGGCGGAGGTGCTTTCGGAGGAACCGCAGGCGACGAGAAGGGAACAGACAAGGAGCGCAGTGCACAGCGCAAGTGCTGAGCTCGGATGCGGACTGTCGTCGGATGGCCGCGTCGATCCCAGCCTCCTCTGCTTCGCAGGAAAACGGGTCTCCTCGCAATGGCGTGAGGCGGAGGCCCGCTCGCCCAAGACAGGGCGTGGTGGTCTGGGGAGCAGGTTGTGTCCTTGCATCCTCTCTCCCAGTCTTGGGCGTGACGCGTTCATTGAGCTACGGCAGTGCCGACTATCTCGGCTTGAGCATCTTCTCCGGGCGCACCCACTGATCGAACTCCTTCTCCGTGAGGAGGCCGAGAGCAACCGCCGCTTCCTTGAGAGTACTGCCGTCGGCGTGCGCCTTCTTGGCGATCTTGGCGGCGTTGTCGTAGCCGATGTGCGGGTTGAGTGCGGTGACCAGCATCAGGCTGCGGTCGACGAGCTCGGCGATGCGGCCCTCGTTCGCCTCGATGCCCGCCACGCAGTTGTCGGCGAAGCTGATCGACGCGTCGCTGAGCAGGCGAATCGACTGCAGCACGTTGTAGATGATCACCGGCTTGAAGACGTTGAGCTGAAGGTGACCGTGGGACCCGGCGACCGTGACCGCGGTGTGGTTGCCCATGACCTGGGCGCACACCATGGTGAGCGCCTCGCACTGGGTCGGGTTGACCTTGCCCGGCATGATCGACGAGCCCGGCTCGTTGGCCGGCAGTGAAATCTCGCCCAGTCCGGAGCGCGGTCCGGAGGCGAGCAGGCGCAGGTCGTTGGCGATCTTCATCAGCGACACGGCGAGCACGTTGAGTGCACCGGAGAGCTCGACCATCGCGTCGTTACTGGCGAGCGCTTCGAACTTGTTGGGCGCCGACTTGAACTTGAGGCCGGTACTCTCCGAGAGCTTTGCGGCGAAGGTCTTGGCGAAGCCGGGCGCGGCGTTGAGTCCGGTGCCGACCGCGGTGCCGCCCTGGGCGAGCTGAAGCGTGTGCGGCTGCGTGTTGCGCACGCGTCGCAGGCCGTTACTCAGCTGCGTCACGTAGGCGCCGAACTCCTGGCCGAGAGTGAGCGGCGTGGCGTCCTGCAGGTGCGTTCGGCCGATCTTGACGATCTTGGCGAACTCCTGACGCTTCGCATCGAGCGCGTCGCGCAAATGGGCAAGCGCCGGCAGGAGATCGCTCTCGACCTGCTCGGCGGCGGCGATGTGCATTGCCGTCGGAAAGACGTCGTTCGAGGACTGGCCGCGGTTGACGTGGTCGTTGGGGTGCACCGGCTTCTTCGTGCCGCGCTTGCCCTTGAGGATCTCGCTGGCGCGGTTGGCCAGCACCTCGTTGATGTTCATGTGGCTCTGCGTGCCCGAGCCCGTCTGCCAGACCTTGAGCGGGAACTGGTCGTCGTGCTGGCCATCGATGACCTCGTTGGCGGCCTTGACGATGGCGTTCGCAATGCGCTTCGACAGCTGACCGAGCTCGAGGTTCGCCTGCGCCGCGGCCTTCTTCTCGAGTGCGAGGGCACGAACGAGGGGCGGCGGCAGGGTCTCACTGCCGATCTTGAAGTTCTGCAGGCTGCGCTGCGTTTGCGCGCCCCAAAGGGCTTCTTCGGCGACGCGGACCTCGCCCAGGGAATCGGTTTCGATGCGTGTCTTTGCTGTCATGCTGTCTCCGAGGTTGTCAGCTGTGGGCAGCGTAGCAGCGCTCCGCGCCCGCGTCTGCAACCGTTCTGTCAGGTGAGATTGCCGCTCATCGTTCGCGAGCGAGGCCTCTCGACGAGCCCTGGACAGCACCCTCGTGGCAACCCGGAAGGTGAAGAAGGATGAACCCTCAGATTCGTGACGCCCGAACCGAAGACGCAGAGCAAATCGAGACTCTGATGCCGCGACTGGGCGCCTTCGAGTCGCCGCCGTGGCGTCGTCCCGAAGACCTGTGGCGCGGAGATTGGCAGGCCTACCGGACGTTCTTCGAAGGCAAGGCGACGCAGTGCCTCGTGCGCGTGGCCGTCGACGACAACGTCGTGCTCGGCACGACGCTGACGAAGCTCCAGCCCGAACCGCTCAGCGGCGAGCCGAGTGCGCACCTGCAGGTTCTGGTCCTTTCCGAAGCGGCGCAGGGAAAGGGGCTTGGTCGACGCCTTCTGGAGGACGCCCACGAGCAGGCTGCAGCACGCGGTGCGCTCAGCATCACGCTGCACGTCTTCGAGGGCAACGAGCGTGCGCGCCGCCTCTACGCCAGGAACGGCTACGAAGAAGAGATGATCCGCTGCATCAGGCCGCTCGTCCCGGCTCCAAAGCGATAGTGCGCATCGAAGGAGCCGTGCGCTAGTTCAGGCCCGCGTACTGGCGTCCCATGCTGCCGACGACCTCCTCGAACTCCTCGACCATGTCGCCGATGATGTCGGCCACGGGGCGGACCGCTTCGATGCGTCCGGCGACCTGACCGGTCAGCGGCACGCCGTTGTCGATGTTGCCCTCGAAGTAGACGTCGCGCATGCCTTGGCCGAGCGCGGTCATCGGGTCGCCGCCCTCCGCTTCGAGCCGGTTGGTCGTCTCGGTGCGCAGAGCGCGCAGCGCTGGGCCGCGTTCGCCCCGCAGCATGACCGTGTCGGTCTCTTCGGCGTCGACGATGCCCTGCTTCCAGTTGTCGTGAATCGGCGATTCGAGAGCGGAGACCATGCGCGTACCGAGTTGCACGCCCTCTGCGCCGAGCGCAAAGGCGGCCGCCATCGAGCTGCCGTCGCAGACGCCACCGGCCGCAATGATCGGCACGTCGACCTTGGACCGCACGAGGGGCAGGAGGACCATCGTCGAGACTTCGCGCGGGTTCTTGAAGCCGCCGCCTTCACCGCCCTCGACGACGAGTCCGTCGACGCCGGCCTCGACCGCGCGCAGGGCGGCTTTGAGGCTCGGCACGACGTGGAAGACGGTGAGCCCTGCTCCTTTGAGCACCTCTGTGAACTTGCGCGGGTCGCCAGCGGACGTCGTGACGAAGCGGACGCCCTGCTCGATGACGAAGTCGATGATGCTCGGGTCGCGAATGAAGGCCTGTGCGATGTTCACGCCGAACGGCTGCTCCGTAAGCTCGCGCATTTTGGAGATCTCACCGCGGATCTCGTCGAGCGCGCCGGAGGAAGTCTCGATGATGCCGAGCGCGCCGGTGTGAGAAACGGCCGAAGCGAGCTGTGCCCGCGCGATGTAGCCCATCGGCGCCTGCACGATTGGGATCTCGACGCCGAGCATGTCGGTGATGCGGTTCTGGAACTTCATGCGGGCCTCCTCGGTGTTGGATGCAGAGAGTACCGTGCGTGGGGGTTGGGGGAGAAGGAGCTGGGGCAACACTCCTCGCCGTCGAAGCGCTCCGTGGCAGGAGTGCCTCGTTCGTTGGCCAGGACCTCCGGGGCACGGACGGCCGGCCCAAGGTCCGCGCTTCGGAGGACCGCCGCCCCGGGGGGGCGGGCCGTCGAACACTCGCGAGAGCGCTACCAAAGCAGCCGACGGCCTGTTCGCTATGACCAAGGTCGCGGTGCGCGCAGCGCACCCGCCGCTCACCCGAGGAACGTGTTCGGCTGTGGGCTCCAGCCGCTGACGATCTGACGCGCGGCGTTGAAGAACTCCGGGCGGATCGTCTCATCGTGCCGGATTTCGCAGAGGAGAGACGCCTGATCGGCGACGTGCTCGAGCCAGTGGCTGGTGGGCGCTTGGAGCTCCTTCCAGAGCTCCTCGTCCTGCTCGAAGGCCTCGATGCGCGGTGCCAGGAAGCGCGAGAGCTCCTCCCGCGTGCTGGGATGCACCGGGTAGCGACAGCGGGCGAGGAAGAGGCGCTCGAAGTATTGGAGAAGATCGGCCACGGGCAGGATCGGGGCGCAGCTCCGGCTGAGTCCGTTGCTGCGAGTGGAGACGAAGGTGGCGTCGGCCATGTCTCGCGGGCCCCTGAAAAAGAGGTGATGGTGTGCTGCGGAGCGTCAGGCGAGGTCGCCGGTCGTGCTCTCTCCCTCTGAGTTACGTGAACCAAGGGGAAAAGGGGTCAAGGGAGCGGCGAGGCCTGGAGCGCAGCGGCCGCTACACTTTCGGCGGGTCTTGCTCATCGTCTGGAGGAACATCGTGCTCGCTCGAACCCTTTTGCAGTGTCTTTTCTGTACCGTCCTGGCGGCAACCGCCTCGTGGTCCTCGACGTTGGATCGAGAGATCAACGCTCTGATCGAGGCGAGCGGGGCAGAGGTCGCCGTGGCGCTACGCACGTTCGACGGCCGGCAGGAGCTTCTTGTTTCGGAGGATCTGGTCCTTCATGCCGCCAGCACGATGAAGGTGCCGGTGATGATCGAGCTCTTTCGGCAGGCCGAGGCGGGTGAGCTGGGGCTCGACGACACGATGCTCGTCTCGACGACGTTCAAGAGCATCGTCGACGGCTCGCCCTACGAGCTCACCGCGGACGAAGACTCCGATGGCCAGGTGTATGCCCTTCTCGGGACGCAGGCCAGTCTGCGGTTGCTCAACGAGGCCATGATCACCAAATCGAGCAACCTGGCGACGAACCTGCTCATCGAGCATCTCGGAGCGGAGAAGGTGCGAAAGACCGTCACCGACCTGGGCGGCGAAGGCATGCTCGTGCTGCGCGGCGTCGAAGACATCAAGGCCTTCGAGGCCGGCCAGTCCAACCGCACGACGGCCAGGGCGCTCCTCGTCCTGATGGAAGCGATCGCCCGCAGAGAGGCCGTGAGCCCGGCAGCTTCGAAGGCGATGATCGACGTTCTGACGCGCCAGCAGTTCCGAGACGGCATTCCGGCAGGGCTCCCGCCGAACACGCGCGTCGCGCACAAGACCGGGCAGATCACCGAGATTCACCACGACGCCGCGATCGTGCTCGCCGAGCGTCCCTACGTGCTCGTCGTGCTGACTCGTGGTTTGGCGGACGGGAGCGAGTCGGCACAGTTGATTGCGGATATCGCCCGCGTGGTGCACGAGGCGACGCAGCCTTGACCAAACGCTGAGGCGACCGCAGCTTTGTTGCTTTGGCCAAAGTTTGCTGGGTGCGAGAAGCCGAGGCAGCGACGTGGGATCGGACCAGAGTCTTCTCCCAGCGGCCTAGAAGGCTCCGAGCAGAGCGAGGTCGCTGCCAACCGGCTCAGTTCGGCGTCCCTCCTCCCAGACTCGCGCGCAGCATCGCGTCGCTCTCGTCGTGAAAGTCGCACTGCGCGCCGCGTAGGTTCGAGCCGGACGTTATCTCGGAACCGAGATCCAGATACGCGCCAGTCTCGGCGTCGTAGGCCGGCCACTCCGGAGCTCCGTCGGCCGTCGGCACGCCGGTGCGAGCGAAGCTCGCCCAGTAGGACGACATCGTCTTGGCGAGCTGGCGGTCGACGTCATCGACCTCGTATCCGGTCGCGTCGAGGTTGTCGAAGGCGTAGGCGATCTCGGCGGCGTGGAAGGCGCCGAGGCGTTCCTTGTCCGGATGCGGCGGTGCGTGGCTGAAGGAGTAGAGGTAGGTGCCTTGGCCGAGGCCCGCGTTGTAGCGAGCCCAGGTCCGCATCTGACAGGCGAATGTGGTGTCGCTGCCCGAATCGACGGTGGCTCTCCAGGCGGAGTCGCCGTCCGTCGGATAGAGCGCCAGGAAGGCGTCGGCGCGCTCGCCGTAGCGTGCTCTCGCTCCGGCCTCGAAGTCGCTGGCCGGCGGATCGGCAGCGCCGAGGAAGGACGTCAGCTCGTCCGCGGTGGAGCCGAGCATCGTCGGCACGGCTGCCTGCTCCTGGCGCTCGAACGTGGCGAAGACATCGTCCGTGATCGAGTAGCCGTCGATGACGACCGCGGTGCGGAACCGTCCGGGCTCGAAGGCGGCCTCCATCAGCTGGGTGGCAGGAAGTGAGCGGAGCTCGGCGAGCGTCGTGTCGTTCTCGGCGATGCCGAGCGAAGCAGCGAGCTCACGGCCGGCGCTCTCACCCGACGGGATGCCGGTGAGATCCTGGCTCAGGCGCGGCAGCGGTCGGAAGGCGCCGCCGCTCTGCCCGATGGCCTTGTGGAAGAGGCCGTCCGCCAACGGACTCGCAACGAGCGTGTTGACGCTCCAGGATCCGGCCGACTCGCCGAAGATCGTGACGTTCCCCGGATCGCCGCCGAAGGAGCCGATGTTGTTCTGCACCCACTGCAGAGCTGCGACCTGATCGAGCACCCCGTAGTTTCCGGAGGCACCGTTCTCCGACTCGGCCGAGAGCGCAGGGTGCGAGAAGTAGCCGAAGACGTTGAGGCGGTAGTTCACCGTCACCACGACGACGTCCTGAGTCGCAGCCAGGTTGGTGCCGTCGTAGACGTCGAGCGAGCCGGAACCTCGCGTCAGAGCACCGCCGTGGATCCACACCATGACGGGAAGCGTCTCGTCCGCGGAATTCGCCGGCGTCCAGACGTTGAGGTAGAGACAGTCCTCGCTCGTCTCCTCGGCGGGGCGCCAGTAGACCGAGCCTTCGGGATACGGAGCCTGCATGCAGGTCGGGCCGGGAATCACCGCCTCGTACGTCGTTCCTTCCCAGGGCACGACCGGCTGCGGCGGCTTCCATCGCAGATCACCGACCGGCGGCGCCGCGAAGGGAATGCCCATGAAGGCGGAGACCTGGGTGTTCGTGTCGGCGCGCATGCCCGCGACGTAGCCGCCCTCGATGGGGAAGACGAGGGCGAACTCGGCGTCCGTGCTCGTACCGTCGACGGTGCCCGGCTCGCAGCCGAGGATCAGGACGAAAGCGATCGCCAAGTAGCCGAGGAGAGTGGTTGACCTCTTCATCGACCTGCTCCCGAGGACGCAGCGCCGTTCGCCGAGACGTCGTACACCGTCAGCTCGTTCCAGTTGCGCACGAAGAGCTTGCCGTTGGCCACGACGGGATAGGCCCAGGAAGGCCAACCGTGGTCGGCGATCTCGAACTGGCCGCCTTCGCGGTAGGCCTCCGGCGAGGCGTCGGCGAGGCCCACCTTGTGTCGCTCGCCGAGCAGGACGAGCTTGTCGCCGACGATCGCCACCGAACCCTTGCCGACGCTGCGGGCACGCCACCGGATCTCGCCGGTGGCCAGATCGACGCAGGAGAGCGCCGGGCCGAAGAAGCCGTAGAGGTAGCCGTCCTTCTGCACGACACCGCCGTGATGATTCTGAAGGTTGGTCTTGAACCACGCCTCGGACGACTCGATCTCGTCTCCCGAAGCTTCGACGCGCAGGGCGCCGCCGCCGGTCCCGTAGGCCGAGGTGTAGAAGACGAGGCCGTCGTGGTAGACCGGCGCCGCGGCGTTGGCCGTCCGGTTGGCGGGGCTCGCGTACTTCCACAGCAGCTCGCCGTCGCTCGCGCGAATGCCGACTCCCCCCTCCTGGGTGAAGCCGAGAATCGTGCTGATCCCGCCGATGTCCTGCAGCACGAGCGACGAGTAGCTCATGCGGTCGCGCAGTCCTTTGGAGGTCCAGACGGTGTCGCCGGTGGCTCGATCGAGCGCGGCGATGGCGCCCTTCGAGCCGCCGGGCATGATGTAGAGGCGATCGCCGTCGACGAGCGGCGACTCGCTGACGCCCCAGCGAATGTTGTCGACGCCGAAGCGCTCGAGGATGTTGAACTGCCACTGGACGCTGCCGTCAGCCGTCGCCAGAGCAGCGAGGTCTCCGCTACCGCTGAGCGCATAGAGGGTGTCGCCTGTGACGGTCGGCGTTCCACGCGGACCGTTGCCCTTGTCCTGAATCAGGCGCTCGCCGAGTTTCGTCTTCCACAGCAGAGAACCGTCGGCGACGCTGCGCGCGAAGACCAGGCTGTCCGAGCCCTCGGTCCCTTGCACGTAAAGCCGTTCGCCGACGACGGCGACGCTGCCGTAGCCTTCGCCGAGATCACCGATCGACCAGACGGTCGCGGGACCACCGGCAGGCCAGTTCGCGGCGAGACCGGTCTCGCTGGAGACACCGGTGCGCTCGGGTCCGCGGAACTGACCCCAGTCGTCCGTGGCGGCGGCCGAGCCGGCCGTGAGAAGAGTCGCGCAGCCAAGCTGCAACAGGGTTCGTCGAAGTGTTTTCATGCCAGCTCCCAATGCTGTCTTCGGTCTGGGTCGTGCTTTCGTCGGCTCGTGTGCACGAGGCGGCGGGCGCCGTTGCGCACAGTTCGGCCCGCTTGGACCGGCGCGCAGTCCCTCGAGTTCCTCAGAAGTGACGGATCGGGGTGCGCTGACCAGGTTTCGTGCGAAAGCCCACTCTATCGAGTCGCGGCTCTGCGAAGAACGGCTTCCCTCAGCGGCGCAGGAGGTCGAAGGTCGCGAGGAGCCAAACGACGCTCCACAGAATCGTCCGCGGCCAGTTGACGGCAACGAGGCGGTGGATCGACTCCTGCGCACCTTCGCCCGCCGCCGCCGTGGCGGCGATCGCGGAGTGGGTCGGTACCGCCTGAAAGAAGGTCGACAGCCACGCCGCTGCAACGAGCGCCCCGGCGAGGAGCACCGGTACGCGAAGTCCGGTCGCCGCCTGCGCGAGTAGCAGGCCCACTTGGAGGAACATCAGCGGCATGACGATCACCGTGATGCGAGCGCTGTAGGCGTTGTGCCAGCTCTCGAGCGCTTCGTTCGATACGTGCAGGAAGCTCGGATAGACGATGAGCTGCACCATCCAGATGAGCACGAGGAGCCCGCTGTCGACGCCGAAGCGCGCGATGCGGAGCCAGCTCTCCACGCTTGCGGGAGACACTTCGGAGGCGGCGGATTCGAGCATGGTCAGATTTTCGCGGCCGTTCCAGGAGTTGGATTTCTGGAAGACGATAACGTCTCGTGGATGCCTCAGACCTGCCAAGGAGCTCGAACGATGAAGAAGAGCCTGCTTTCGTGGCTGTGCGCCGCCCTCTCGGTCGCCGTTGCGGCGGGCGCTGCGCCGCCCGAGGTCTCGACCACGGCGGGGGTCGTCGCCGGATCGCTGGACGAAGCCGGGAGCGTGGCGATCTTTCGGGGAATCCCCTATGCCGCGCCGCCGACGGGCGCGCTGCGCTGGCGGGCTCCCCAGGCGGCTGCGTCTTGGCCGGGTGTGCGGCAGGCCAAGGAGGCCGGCCCGGTCTGCCCGCAGACGCCCCGTCCCGGTGTCGGCGAGCAGAGCGAGGACTGCCTGACTTTGAACGTCTGGACGCCTTCCGGTCAGCTGACGTCGCCCACGGAAGCGCTGCCGGTCATGGTGTGGATCCACGGCGGCGCTTTCCGCGGTGGCTCCGGCAGCAATCCGGCGACGGACGCCCGTCTCTTCGCTCGTGAGGGTGTCGTCGTCGTGTCGATCAACTACCGGCTCGGGGCCCTGGGCTTCCTGGCGCATCCGGCGCTGCTCGCTGAGGCGGAGGCTGCAGGCGAACCCGGCGTGAACTACGGCCTGCTCGACATGGTCGCGGCCCTACGCTGGGTTCGCGACAACGTCGGCGCCTTCGGCGGCGATCCGGGCCGCGTCACCCTCTTCGGCATGTCGGCGGGCGGCATGGCAATCCAGCTCCTCATGGTGACTCCGGGGGCGCAAGGCCTCTTTCACGGTGCCATCTCGATGAGCGGCTACGGCACCTGGCCGCTGCCGCGCCTGGGAGAGCCGGCCTTCGGCCATCCCCCGGCCGAGGACCTGGGCATCGGCATCATCGCGCGCGGCGGTGGGCTCAGCGAGTCCGCAGCGCGGGCGGCGACGGCCGCCGAGCTGAGGGAGCTGACGCCGCAGCAGCTGCTGGCCGGTATCGAGTCGCTGCACCTGCCGCTCGTCGACGCAGCGACGCTTCCCGACGAGCCCGGCGTCGTGTTCGCGCACGGCCGTCAGCACGCCGTTCCGTTCGTCGCAGGGGGCACCAGCTTCGACGGCGCCATCCTGGCGATGGCGGGCCTCCCTCACGAAGGCGTGCTCGCCTCTCTGGGAGACGATCTCGACGCCTTTCGGGAGCTCTACGCCGGCGACTTCGCCGTCAGCGACCGGCAGGGCGCGAGCCGTCTCTTCGGTGACCTGCGCTACACCGTCGCCTCGCGGACTCTGGCGCGCTCGATGAAGACCGTCTCCTCGCCGGCCTATCTGTACTTCTTTCACCACGTGCCGCTCGCCAAGCGCGGTGAGTGGATCGGCACGCCGCACGGCGGTGAGGTGGCGCCCCTCTTCGGAGTCGCTCAGCAGATGCTCGACGAGGAGACGAGCGCGGTCGGAGCGAAGATGCGCAGCGCCTTCGTTCACTTCGCAAAGACCGGTGCGCCCGGCGGCGAAGGCCTGCCCGACTGGCCGGCTCACACCGCCGAGAATGACGCCTGGATGGTCTTCGGTCAGGCCCCCGTCCTGCGGCGAGGCGTGCTGCGGGGACGGCTCGATCTGATCGAGCGTCGCTACCGCGAGCGCGTCAGCGGATCTCAGCTCGAAGGTTCGAGCAACGGGCGCTGAGCGTCGCCGAGCCCTTTCCTCACTGTCTGCCGGCGAAACGCTCGACGATCCAGCTCGAGACCCGTTGGAGGGCGACGGGCGCAAAGGTCTCTTCGATCTGCCCGTATTCGACCGGGCTGCCGGTGCGGGCCGTCTGGAAGAGGTGGTTGAGGCTCTCGAACGTCTCGACGGTGACGTCCTCGTTG